>JBPCMK010000112.1:0-18376 GCA_051002375.1 Pyrinomonadaceae bacterium
GTTGTTTGTCTCGCGCTGCGATATTCCACGAATGTTTATTTCGGGTTTAGTTATGCCGTGAACATCGAGCCGACGCATCTGCGAATTGATTCGCTTTTCTTCGGCGTTTTTCTCTCTTATCTGTGGAATCTGCGCGGGCTTGGGGAAAGCGAATTTTTGAAAAAGAATAAAATTCTCATCGCTCTTTCGGGCGCGGCGTGTTTCGTTCCGGCGTTCGTTTTTGAATTAAACGATACGGCGTGGATGTGGACAATCGGACTGACAATGCTTTATCTCGGCGGCGGATTTATAATGCTCGCTTTGCTCAAATTCGACTTTCGGGAAAATTGGATTTTGCACCGCATCGCACGCATCGGAAAGTATTCGTATTCGATTTATTTGTGGAATCTGCCGGTGCATTTCTGGCTGATGAAATTTACCAATCTCGCCCAAGAAAACTGGTTTCTCTACGCTTTTATTTATTGGTCAGGAACTTTTATTTTAGGAATCGGAACGGCGAAACTCGTCGAATATCCGATTTTAAAACTGCGCGATAAAATCATTCCCGCGCAATCTGCCGCGCTCGAAACCGCTTAATTTTTACGATGCGCGTCAATAAAATCCGAAGGGTCGAGCCAGCCTCTTCTTTCGGTCGAATAACCCGCGCCCGCTTCGTTCCACATCGGGCAGTCCGGCGTTCGCAATTCAAAATGCAGATGACATAAATATCTGCCGTCGGCGTTTCCGACTTCGCCGATTTGCTCGCGCATCTTTACCGTTTCGCCGCTTGCTTTCAAGATTTTTCGCAGATGCCCGTAAAGCGTTTGAACTCGTTCGCCGTTCGGCAAATCGTGTTCAATAATTAAAATATTTCCCCAACCTTCGCCCGCGTTTTCGGCATAAACGATTGTGCCGTTTGCCGCCGCGAAAACCGGCTCGCCGCAATCCGAATTACCGCCCGAATTTTTGTTCCAATCTTCGCCCAAATGCGTGTTCTCGCCGAAATCCTGCGCGTTATACCAATCGTCTTTTTTATCTTTTGCCTGTGTTACCGTTTCGGTTTTTCCAATCGGATAAGCAAATTTATCGGCGATAATTTTCGACGGAGTTTTTTGCGGAGTCGGAGAATTTTGAATTCGATTATTCGTTTGCGATTGTTCGATTCGGCACGAAACGGCAAACAGCAGAAAGCAAATAACGGCGAAGCATTTTAAATGATTGAGAATTTGCATAACGAAAATTTAGATTGCCTGTTTTTTGTAACTCTGCAATTATGGGCATATACTTTTAAATTAAGTCAAGAAAATTTTCTTTCGGGTGAAAAGTTATGACGATGAAAATTGATTGGATACGCGGCTGCGGAACGGCACTTGTTACGCCGTTCAAAAAAGACGGTTCGATTGATGACGATTGTTTCAAATCTCTGGTTGAACGGCAGGTAAAAAACGGCGTGAAGATTTTGATTCCGTGCGGCACGACCGGCGAGAGCGTTACGATGTCCGAATCGGAACGTCTGCGCGTTATCCGAATGACCGTTGAAATCGCGCATAAATTGAAAGCGAAAGTCATCGCTGGAACGGGCAGCAACAACACGGCAGCGACGATTGATTTTACCAGAAAAGTCCGCGAACTCGGCGCGGACGCGGCACTCATCGTCGCGCCGTATTACAACAAACCGACGCAGGACGGAATGTTCGCGCACTTCGGCGAAATTGCGAAATCGGTCAAGAAATTCCCGATTATGCTTTATAATGTGCCTTCGCGCACCGCGTCGAATATCTCCGCCGAAACGACTTTAAGATTAGCCGAAAAATACGAAAACATCGCGGCGACAAAAGAAGCGTCCGGCAACTTTTCGCAGATTATGGAAATCATCAAAAAGCGTCCGAAATTCTTCAAAGTTTTTTCCGGCGACGACGCGACAACCTTGCCGCTGATTTCAATCGGCGCGGACGGACTCGTTTCGGTTTGCGCGAACGAAATTCCAAGAGAAACTTCCCGAATGGTCGAAAACGCTTTAAAGGGCGCGTGGACTTCCGCCAGAAAAATTCATTACCAAATTCTGCCGCTGATGGAAGCGAATTTTATCGAAGCGTCGCCCGCGCCGTGTAAATTTTTAATGAAGGAGATGAATCTGTTGGAAGAAAATTTAAGACTGCCGCTCGTGCCTGTTACCGAGCAGGCGCGGAAGAAATTGCAAGAGATTTTGAAGCAGATAGAAAAATGACTTTACAAGAAAAAATCGAACAACTATTTACGCAGACGGAATTTGACGCGAACGACCACGAAACATTTAACGTCTTTAAAACCGAATTGCGGACGGGCAGACTTCGTTCTGCCGAAAAAGATGAAGACGGAAATTGGAAGGCGAACGCTTGGGTGAAGCGCGGAATTCTCGTTGGTTTCAAAATGGGCGAGATGGTTACGATGTCGTTTAGCGGCGAAACACTTCAGTTTTTCGACAAAAATACATATCCGCTTCGACCGATGAATCTCGACGATAAAATTCGTCTCGTTCCCGGCGGTTCGGCGATTCGGGACGGCTCGTTTGTGGGCGAAAACGTCGTGTTGATGCCGCCGTGTTATGTCAATGTCGGCGCGTATATTGACGAAGGCACGATGATTGATTCGCACGCGCTCGTCGGCTCGTGCGCTCAAATCGGCAAGCGCGTTCATCTGTCGGCGGCGGCGCAGATCGGCGGCGTTTTAGAACCGATTAACGCGAATCCGGTCGTTATCGAAGACGATGTTTTGGTCGGCGGCAACACGGGCGTTTACGAAGGAACGATTGTCCGCGAAAAGGCGGTTTTAGCCAGCGGCGTGATTTTAACGCGCTCGACTCCGGTTTTCGATTTGGTCAACGGCACAATTATCAAATCGGACGGCGAAAAGCCTTTAATTATTCCGGTGGGCGCGGTCGTCGTGCAAGGCTCGCGGCAAATCACGAGCGGTTTCGGCAAGGAAAATGGGTTGTCAATCTATGCTCCCGTCATCGTCAAATACCGCGACGAGCGAACCGACGCGGCGACGAAGTTGGAAGATTATTTGCGATAAAACAAATGCCGCGCGGCGAAACTTATCCAAGAACTTTCTTACAAAATATTTTTCTTCAAACGCCCCGCATTTGTTACCGAAAATCTGATGGCGAAAACTTTCTGCGATTGAAATTCTCGCCGTGTCTCTCGTCTTGCGAAATCTTTCGCCGGATTTGCTAAACTGTAATCATACGAATTATGAAAGAAAAAACACTTGCAGAATTACGAACAAGCGGTTACGCCTCGCGCTCGGTTAAAGACGAGATGCGGGCAAATTTGATAAAAAAATTAAAGTCGGGCGAGCGTCTGTTCAAAGGCGTTCTGGGTTATGAAGAATCGGTCGTGCCGCAAATCACGAACGCGATTTTAGCCAGACATAATTTGATTCTTCTCGGACTTCGCGGGCAAGCAAAAAGCCGAATTATTCGGCAGCTTACCGAATTGCTCGACGAAGCGATTCCGATTATTGCCGGTTCGGAGATTAACGATAATCCGTTCGCGCCGTTGAGCGCGTTCGGTCGCGGGCAAATTGAAGAATTCGGCGATGAGACAAAAATTGATTGGGTCAAACGCGATTCGAGATTCGTCGAAAAGCTCGCCACGCCCGACGTTACGATTGCCGACATCATCGGCGACATTGACCCGATAAAAGCGGCGAAAGGTGGGCATCTTTTGTCGGACGAATTAACGATTTTCTACGGTTTATTGCCGCGCGCGAATCGCGGAATTTTCGCCATCAACGAATTGCCCGATCTCGCGGGAAAAATCCAAGTCGGACTTTTCAATATAATGCAGGAAGGCGACGTGCAGATCAAAGGTTTTCCCGTTCGCCCGCCGCTCGACGTGATGCTCGTCTTTTCGGCAAACCCGGAAGATTACACGGCTCGCGGAAAAATCATCACGCCTTTGAAAGACAGAATCGGCGCGGAGATTGCGACGCATTATCCGAAAGACATCGGCTTGGGAACTTCGATTACCAAACAAGAAGCGTGGACGGAGAGAGATTTGGGCGACAAATTTAATTTAGAGATTCCCGAATTCATTTCCGAAATCGTCGAGCAAATCGCGTTTGAAGCCCGCGACGACCAGCGCATTGACAAGCGTTCGGGCGTGTCGCAAAGGTTTCCGATTTCCGCGCTCGAAGCCGTCGTTTCCAACGCCGAACGCCGCGCTTTGATTACGGACGAAAAAGAAATCGTGCCGCGTATTTCCGACGTTTACGCCGCGCTTCCGGCGATGACCGGCAAAATGGAACTCGAATACGAAGGCGAACAAATCGGCGCAACGCGGCTCGCCAAAGATTTAATCAAAAAGGCTTGCGGCGTAATTTTCGAAGGCTTTTTTCTCGGCATTGATTTCGAGCCGACCGTGCGCTGGTTTGACGAAGGCAATAAATTATTGCTCGGCGAAACGATTTCGGCGGCGGAAGGCGCGATGCTGCTCGATGCCGTTCCCGAATTAATTGATTCGACCGCGACGACTTTGGATATTGCCAAAAAAGACACAGCGAATCTCGTTTCGGCGTGCGAATTTGTTCTCGAAGGTCTCTACGCGCAAAATAAAATTTCGCGTAACGAAGAAGGCGGCTACGAAGCGACGACCAAAACGAGACGAGACCGGCGCGGAATGATTTACGAAGATTTGACCGATTTGGAAGGTTATAACTAACGAAGCAGTTTGAGGAGATTTGCCCACGAAAAACACAAAAGGTACAAAATAAGAAAAAGAAAAAAAATCTTCTTTTTTCGTTTAATTCGTGTTTTTCGTGGGCAGAAAAAATAGTCTTTAAACTGCTTCCAAACGGATTTTGAGTGAAAAATCGCATCGTTAAAATTTTTCTTTTTTTCAGTCTGCTGTTATTCGTTTCGATAATGGGCGCGGCGCAAACAAATTCAAAAAACGAATTGCCGCGCGGCACCGTGATTGAACAAGTCGTTTGCCAAAAAGACGCATCGCAAAGCTACGCGCTTTATCTGCCGACGAATTACGCGCCGGAGAAAAAATGGGCGATTCTTTACGCCTTCGACCCGTTCGGAAGCGGAAAATCTCCGGTCGAGATTTTCCGCGACGCGGCGGAAAAATTCGGCTTTATCGTCGTCGGCTCGAACAATTCGCGGAACAATATCGGCGGCGAAAAACTCACGAAAATTATCACCGATTTGTGGGCGGACACGCACGCGAGATTTTCGATTGACGAGAAAAGAAGTTATGCGGTCGGCTTGTCGGGCGGCGCGAGAGTCGCTAATTATTTCGCTATCTCGTGCAGAAATTGTCTCGCCGGAGTCATTGCTTGCGGGGCGACTTTTCCGCCGAAATTTCCGCTCGACAAACCGCTTCCCTACGCGCTTTTCGGAACGGTCGGCGTTGACGATTTTAACTTTCCCGAAATGGTCAAGGCGTTTGAAAATTTGAACGAAACCGACTCGACAAATCATCTCGCCGTTTTCGACGGCAAGCATCAATGGCTGACTAAAGATTTGACGTTCGACGCGATTGAATGGCTTGATTTGCAGGCGATGAAATCGGGTCGAATGGCGACAGATAAAAAGTTCGTCGAAGATTTACTCGCCAAGCAAACCGGTAAGGCGGAAACGCTTTCGCAGACGGGCGACAATCTGGAAGCGGCGCGAATTTACGAAGGTATTGTTACGGATTTCAAAGACGCTGCCGATACGAAAAACGCGGCTGAAAAACTTTCGGAAATTCGCGGGCAGAAGTCATACAAAAAATCTCTCGACGAAGAAAAAGATTTGTTTGGACGGCAGCAGCGAACGGCGAAAAAAATTATGGCGATGGGCGCGGAGTTGCTCGACGCGCCGAATGAAAACGCGGCGTTGAAAAGAATTTCAAACGAAGTAGAAGATTGGCGGCAAAAATCGAAAGCGGCGGCGGACTCGCCGGAGAGAAGATTGGCGCGGAGAATTTTAGACCAAGTTTTCGTCGAAACTTATGAAACCGCTTTGTATGTCAACCGACCGGAAAAAGATTATAAAATGATGTCTGCCAATCTGGAATTGACGCGGCTTGTCAATCCGCAAAATTCCATCGTCCTGCTCGAACTCGCCCGCGCTTTTGCTCTCGCCAACCGAAAAAAAGACGCGCTCAACGCGGTCGGCGAAGCGGTTGCCAAAGGCTTGAAAGACTGTGCGCGAATAATCGGCAGCCCTGAATTTACAAGTTTGCGCGGCGAAAAACAATTTCAAAAAATCATCGAACAGTTGAATTGTTCAAACGAAGGAACATAGATTTTATGCGTTATTTTATATTGATTTTATTTTCGATTTTCCTTTTTACGGCTTGTCAAAAATCACAGACGCAGACGCAGACCGCTTCGGCGGACGCGAAACGCTACACGCTGAAAGGCAAAGTCGTCGCGGTTGATAAAGCGAAAAAAACGGCGACTATCGCGCACGAAGACGTTGGCGACGGTTATATGCCCGCGATGACGATGGATTTTCCGATTAAAGACGATTGGGTTTGGGAAGATTTAAAGCCGGGCGCGGAAGTTCGCGCCGATTTGGTCGTTGACAAAGATGGATTCTGGCTGGAGAAAATCGGCATCGTCGCCGCGCCCGACCCGAATCAACCCGCGCCGCCGGTTCGTGAAGATGCCGCGCAAGTCGGCAAGGAAGTTCCGAATTTTACCTTAACCAATCAGGACGGCAAGCGCGTCAGCTTAAAAGATTTTCGCGGAAAAGCGTTAGCGGTTACGTTTATTTATACGCGCTGTCCGCTGCCGAATTATTGTATCTTGATGTCGCAAAATTTTTCGGATTTGGCAAATCAATTAAACAATTCGGATTTAAAAGACAAAATTCGACTCTTGAGCGTTTCGTTCGATCCGCAGACCGACACGCCCGCCAAATTAAAAGAATACGGACGCGGCTATCTCGGCAAAGATTCAAAAACGGATTTCACCGTTTGGCAGTTAGCGACCGGAACAGATAAAGAAATAAAAGACCTCGCCGGTTTTTTCGGCTTGCGCTACGAAACCGACCAAACCGACAAAACGCAATTCATTCATTCGTTACGAACCATTGTCATCACGCCCGACGGCAAAGTGCAAAAAGTTTTCTCCGGCAATGAATGGACACCGGACGAATTATTCCGGGCATTGCAGGCGACTTTGAAATGAAAGTTTTCGATTTGAAGATTCGCAATAATTAATATAAAGTCGTGCGTTTTCTTGTGATAACCCAAATTTTATTCTTTCGAAGAATACATTATGATTAGTCCGATCATTTCATCGCTGCTGGTTGCCGCCGTCGGAATAATGTTTATCGCTTTGAGCATTCCGCTTATCAAGGAGCGTGTACCGCCTAACGGAAGCTACGGCTTTCGGACTCGAAAAACACTTTCAGACCCGAAGATTTGGTATGCGGCGAACCGCGCTTCTGGAAAAGATTTGTTTGTGGCAGGCACGATTGTTTCAATTTCTTCACTTGTGATGCTTTTGTTCGGGTGCGGCTTAAAAGCGGAATACGTTGTATTTACATTGCTGGCAGTAATGGTATTTTCGCTCATTGGAGCGTTGGTAAATAGTTATCGAACATTGAAAAAGATGTAATAAAGGCGCGTTCAGCAACGACGCGCGCAACAAGTCATTGGGCGTGAGGGCAAAACAGTTTCTTTTTAAAGTTTTGCGCGGGAAATTTCAGTTTGCGTATAGCCGTTTTCGCCTCACGTCAACTCGGTCGTTACGATAAATTTATCGGCGAATTTCCTTTTCCCAAATTCGGCGCGGCGCGAATCGCTTGCGTAACAAATTTCTTTGCCGCTTCGACCGCTTCAATCAAATTTTTTCCCAACGCCAGATTTGCAGTAATCGCCGCCGCCAAAGCGCAGCCTGTTCCGTGCGTCCGATTGGTTTCGATAAAGTCTGCTTCGTAAATATGCAGATGGTCGCCGATGAATAAATAATCAATCGCCTTTCGCTCTACGGTCTTCGGTTTTCTATCTTTATTTCCTTTCCATTCCGCATTCCGCATTCCGCATTCCGCATTCGAAAGGTGTCCGCCTTTTATCAACACATTTTTCGCGCCGAGATTTCGCATCGTTTGCGCCGCGCGTTTGATGTCGTCTTCGTTTTCGATTTTCGAGTTCGTGATGCGTTCGGCTTCGGGCAGATTCGGCGTAACGAGGTCGGCGAGCGGAAAAAGATTTTTGACGAGCGACTGCAACGCCGCGTCGGTTATTAGATCAAAGCCGGAAGTCGAGCGCACAACCGGATCAACGACGAAATTTTTCAGCTTGTTTTCTCTGACGATTCGCGCCGTCTCTTCGATAATTTCGCGCGTCGGAAGCATTCCCGTTTTCAGAGCCGCGACTTCGTAATCTTCGATTACGGGAGCGATTTGTCGGCGCACAATTTCGGCTGTTTGATGCGCCGCGCCGAAAACTCCCATCGTGTTTTGAAAAGTTATCGAAGTGATCGCGGAGGTCGCAAAACAGCCGAACGCCGTGAACGTCTTGATGTCGGCGATGATTCCCGCGCCGCCCGACGGGTCGAGTCCGGCAATCGTCAGGCAAACTTTCGGGGTCGGCGATTGGCGATTGGCGATTGGCGATTTGTCTTTTCGGCAGTTTTCCATTTTCGATTTTTCATTATCTGCGAAATCCGGCGGCAAGTTTTCTTAAATTTTCCTCGCTGTTCAAAAATCTTATCGCGGCGAAACCGCTTGCGCCCGCTTGCAAAACTTTCCGAAAATTCGTTTCGTCAATGCCGCCGAGCGCGAGGACGGGAAATGGTTTTAGACGCTCGCAAACTTCCGCTAATTTAGAGATGCCATGCGGCTCGCCTTTGCCGGGCGAACGAAAAATCGGGCTGAAAGTTATAAAATTCGCGCCGCGCCTTTCGGCATTTTCGGCTTCTTCGATTGTATGCGCCGAAACGCCGATGAGAAAATTTACCGGAAACGCGCGGCGGACGATTTGCGCAGAAAGCGAATTTGAAGTCAAATGAACGCCGTCCGCGTTTGCCGCCAGCGCGATGTCGGCGCGGTCGTTAATTAGAATTTTCGTGTCGGTATTTTTCGCAATCTGCGCGGCTTCCGACGCAAGTTCAAAAACCATTCGCACCGTGATATTTTTTTCACGAATCTGAATCAAAGAGATTTTCGTTTCAACGGCGGCTTTGACGAGTTCGAGAATTTTCGTTTTTTTTCCGGCGAAGTTTTCGGTTGCCGCCTCGCTGTCGGTGATTAAATAAATTAAAGGCTTGTCGGGCAAGTTAGTTTTTTTCACTTTTAACTTTTGCCTTTTTACTTTTGCCTTTTCACTTCCCGACCTTCGAGCATTTCGACGCTTTTTTTGAAGTGCGCCATTTCCCAAAACGCGAGAAACAAATTCAAAATGCCCAAGCCCGTAACCGCGCCGCGAATCCAGCCGGAAGCAATTGTTTTTCGCAAAATCGGTAAATTGGCTTTGTCCGAAACGAACGCCAGCAGATAATTATCGCCCCAATCGCCGATTACGCCGAAACTCCACCACGGCAGAAGTATCAGATAAACGCCCAAAAGCAGACACAAAACGATAAAAAAAATGACGGTCAGTTTTGCAACCATTACCGTCAAATTATATCGCTATTTGGATTGGATAACCAACCGGAAAGCCGTCTACTGATTTGAATTTGCTTCCTGCAAATAATGCAGGCGTTCGCTGGCATCGCGGTAATCTACGTTTTCGGCGTAGAGCCGTCCGAAATAGTTGAGCGCGTTTTTCGCGTCGCCGTCCGTCTCGAAGGCGTTGCCGAGTTCGTAGTAAAGCGCGTGTCTTTCTTCGTCGGTCAAATCGTTTATTTCCAAACCGCGCTGATACCAGACGACCGCCAGATTCGGCATCTGTTTTTCCATAAAGCAATGTCCCAAAAGATTGGCGCATTGGAAAAACCGTCTGGTGCCGTCGTTCATCTCGACCAGATTTATCGCGTCTTGAAATTCGCGGATGGCGTTTTCCATCAAGCCCATTTCCTTATACGCGGTCGCCAAATGATAATGCGTTTCGTAATCGTCGTCCGCGTTTGCGATTTCATTTTCCTCTTCCAAATCGAGTTCGTTTTTGAGTTCGTCGAGGCTTTCGTATGGTTTCGCAGCTTCGTATTTTTCTTCGATTGGCGCGGTCTCGACGTTTGTTTCCGGCTGAATCACGGCAGGCGGCGCGGTTTCAATAAAGGCATTTTGTTCGACGTATTCTTGTCGGTCAGGTATGGTTTCAGGAGTCGCTATTGCTGCCGGCGCGTTTAATTGACGGCGAATCTCGCTAAGTTCGGCGCGAACGCCGAATTGTTCTTCGAGTTCGGCGACTGCTTTGGCGGCTAAATCTAAATAGCCTTGCGAAACATAAAACTCGATGCTCTCGATTTCCTTTTGCAGTTTGATTTCGTCGGCAGGTTTGAGAATCTCGCCGCCCGATTGATTTGCCGGTTCGGCTTGCGTCGCCGGTTGGTCGTAAGAATTAAATTGTTCAGCGGGCAGATTGTTTTCGGCAGTCGCCGCTTCGGACGGATTGTAGAACTCGAATGAGGTCGCTTCCTTCGACGAGCCGTTCACGTCAAATTCGGAAGAGCTTTTCACGTCCGAGAAATTAAATTCGGCGAAGTTTCCGTTTTGTCCGTTTGTATTCTCCGTCGCGGAATAATCGAAATTTTGGTATTGCGGAGTCGCGTTGTTAATTACCGCCGGAGGTGCTGCCGCGGTTTCAAATCCATACGCGCTGTTAATTTCCTGCAGGCGTTGGGCAAACTCGCCGTGCGGAACAATCATCACGAGCTGCGAAAGCGCGGAGCGTTCTTCTTCAACCGCTCCGGTCGCGCAGGCGACTTCAACCAATCTTTCGAGCGATTCTTTGAGTGCCTCCGCGTCGCGCTGCCAATTATAATAGCGCGTCGTCAGCTTCAAAGCCTCCAGATGTTCGGGGTTTCTGGCTAAAACTTCGTTCGTCCATTCGAGAAATTCTTCCGTTTTCCCGCCGATGAGCAGATGCTCGGCGGACATCGAAAGTATTCGCGTCGCCGCATCCAAATCGCCGGTTTTCAGATAAAGTTTTACGAGGTCTAAAAACTTCGGATAGTTCGCCGGTTCTTGCTCGACCAGACGAATAATCACCCGTTCCGCGTCGAACGAGTTGTTCATATCGAGATAACAATCAACCAGCAGATGCAGAATGTCGCGGTTGTTCGGCTGTTCCTGCAAAACTTTTTCGAGCGTCGCCGCCGCTTCGTCCGTGTCGCCCAAACCGATTTGCGCTTTGACAAGACCTTTGAGCGCACGCAAATCGCCTTTTTTGATTTCCAGAGTTCTGGCGAAAGTCGCCGCCGCCGATTCAAATTTTTCGCGGCGGATAAATCGCAAACCGGCTTCGGTAAATGCCCGCGCCGCTTCGTCAAACTGTTCTTCCTGCCAGCAGGCTTCGGCGATTTTCAAATAAATGTCGGTGTTGTTCGGGTCGAGTTCGGCGATTTGTTTCCAGATGGCGAGGGCTTCGATTTTCTGTCCTTTGCTCGTGTAATGTTCGGCGAGCGCGGTGTAATGCGTGCGGGCTTCGGCGACCGAGCCTTTCGATTGATAAAGCTGCGCGAGTTTGGCGGAAACTTCCATCGAACCCGGTTCGATGCGCGAAATTTTATTGTAGATGGCGATGGCTTTTTGAGAAAACCCTTGCGTGTTGTAATGTTCGGCGACCTGCGTAAAACAGCCGACCGCTTCGTGCTTGTCGGAATTTTTCGCGTATAAATCGCCGAGAATATTTAAAGTGCTGAAATCCTTCGGGTCGTTTTCGACGACTCGCTGATACTCGTTGATTGCCGCGCGAATCTTGCCTTGCGATAAAAATCGTTCGGCATTTCGCATCGCTTTTATTTTATCGAAGCTCATTGTGAATCAAATGCCCCAAATACCGGAAAGTATGTTTTATAAAATTCTGTCGGACGTGCGTTCGGGAGAACCGTGAAGGATAAGGCAGATTAGGTTTCTCGCTTAATCTCCAAATTAAAATTATCACGTTTCGTCAAATTATGTCAACGAGTTTTAACAATCTTTATTGTGTTTGGCAAATGAATTTTTCAAAACATTCGACTTTGATTTTTCCGCGCGGTTTTTTTAGTCTTAGATTTGATTCTCCGCTAATCGAATTTTATGCAAGCACTAATTTTAGCGGGCGGAAAAGGAACACGCCTGCGACCGCTCACGGTTTATACGCCGAAGCCGATTGTTCCGGTTCTTAACCGTCCGTTTCTGCTTTATCAAATCGAAATTTTGCGGCGGGCGGGCGTAAAAAACATCACGCTTTCCTTAAATTATCAACCGGACAAAATCGAGCAGCTTTTGGGCGACGGCGCGGAACACGGCGTAAATCTGCGTTATGTAACCGAGCCGCAGCCTTTGGGAACGGGCGGCGCGTATAAATTCGCCGCCGATGCGATTCGTGAAACGACCGTCGTTTTCAACGGCGACATACTGACTGATTTGGACGTTTTCAAAGTCATCGGTTTTCACCAGCAGAAAAAAGCGGAGGCGACGATTGTTCTCACGCCGGTCGAAAATCCGACGGCTTACGGTTTGGTGGAAACCGATGAAGAAGATAAAGTTCTGCGCTTTCTGGAAAAACCGAAACCCGAACAAATCGCCGAATTGACGACGAAAAACATCAATGCCGGAATCTATATTTTAGAGCCGGGCGTTTTGGATTTGATTCCCGAAGGCGAAAATACATCGTTTGAATATAACGTCTTTCCCGAACTTTTAAAGAGAGAAAAATCTTTCTACGCTTTCGTGATGAACGGAAATTACTGGCGCGACATCGGCACGCCCGCAAGTTATCTGAGGGCGCACCACGATTTTTTGAGCGGACAAATAAAAGGATTTGAAATCAAAAAATCCGTCGAAGCCGACGTAGCGACCGCCGCAATCGTGGATAAAAATTCGATTCTCGGCGAAGGCGCAATCGTCAAACCGAACGCCAGAGTCATCAATTCGGTCATCGGCGCGGGCGTTCACATCGAAGAAAAAGCGACGGTTGAAAATTCGGTCGTCTGGGCGCACACGAGAATTTCGAGCGCGGCGCAAATTCACGACGCGATAATCGGGCGCGGCTGTCATATCGGCAGAAACGTCTCCGTCTCCGGCGGCGCGGTTCTCGGCGATAAAACTTCGCTGACCGATTACACGAAAGTTTAGAAATTTTCGATTTGCAATCGCCTGTTTATATCGCAATATTTTAGGAATCATTAACAGATACATTTCAGACCGTAAATCAAAACGCTTTCGTGAAAAGACAAATCGCAAATTGCAAATCGGAAATCGAAAATAAAAATGCCTGAACGGCCGGAAGTCGAACTCGTCGCGCAATCATTAAACAAATTAGTTTCGCGCCGAAAAATTGTTGTTGCTGAATTGCTTCGCGCAAGGCTCGCGCCTTTTAATTCGCCGACGGAATTTGGCGAGAGAATACAAAATTCCACAATAAATTATGTTCACAGGCGCGGCAAACACATCTTGTTTGATTTAGACAATGGACAAACGCTCATCGCGCATTTGCGAATGAGCGGACGATTTATGCTGTTGCCAATCGAGCGCGAAAATCCGAAATATACGCACGCCGCGTTTTATTTTGAAGATGAAACCCGACTCGTTTTTCAAGACCAAAGACATTTCGGTTTTATGCGAATCGTCGAAACCGCAAATCTGCACGAAACGAAGGAATTGAAATCGCTCGCGCCCGAACCTTTCGGCGACGATTTCAACGCCAAATATTTTCGTTCGATTTTGAAAACTTCAAAGAAAAGTTTGAAGGAATTTTTGCTCGACCAAACAAAGGTTACGGGACTCGGAAACATTTACGCTTCGGAAGCGATGTTTCTCGCGCGGATTAATCCACAGATTCCGGCAAACGAAGTTTCGGCGAAAAAAGCGAATATTTTATTTGAAAAAATCCGCGAAGTTTTAGCCGAATCAATCGCGCACGGCTCGACCTTAAACGTCGATCCCGAAAACATTGACGGCAGTTATTACGGCGGCGGTTACTCGCACGGCTGGCGCGTGTATGACCGTGAAAACGAGCCGTGCGTTAATTGCAAAACAAAAATTAAGAGATTAAAACAAGCGGGACGCTCGACATATTTTTGTTCGAAATGCCAAAGCGGGCGGCAGTTGAAAAGTTAGATTCGATGATAATTTGTCGTTCTCGATTTTTTCGTTTGTCCGAAAGCAAATCTCGAAAATGCAGCGGCGATCATCAAAATCATCATTATTTTTTCCATTGTTTTTGTTCTCCTTATTTTCTATTTGCTAAATTAAGCGGCGATCCATCCGCCGTCTATCATATAAATTCCGCCGGTGCAGTAGCTTGATTCGTCGCTTGCCAGAAACAGCGCGAGATTGGCGACTTCTTCGTTTGTGCCGTATCGCTGCATCGGGATATTCGATAAAATAAATGCCTGTCCCGCCGCCGAGTCTTCGGGGCTGAACTGCGATTCGAGCGAGCGAATCATTCGATTATCAATCGGACCCGGACCGATGGCATTGACGCGAACATTTGAAGCAGCGAGTTCAAGTGCTGCCGTTTTGACCAGTCCGAAAACCGCGTGTTTGCTGGCAATATACGGCGACATCGTGGGTGCGCCGATCATTCCGGCGATTGACGAAAGAGCGATCATCGAACCCTGCCCTCGTTTTTTCATCGGCGCGACCGCATACTTCATCGAAAGCCAAACGCCGATCACATTCGTGCGAAGAACATTTTCAAATTCACTTACCGTCAAACTTTCAATCGGCGCGAAATTGCCTTCCGTTCCGGCGTTCGCCAGCAAAATATCCACACCGCCAAACGCCTCGACCGTCGCTTCAACCGCCGCCTTTGTCGCCGCTTCATCTGCCGCATCAGCGACGTAATCAGCGACATTTTCATAATTTGCAAGCCGTTCGCGCGTTTCCTTTAACTTCTCCGCCGAGCGCCCGACGAGCATCACGCTCGCGCCTTCGTCGAGAAACCTTTTCGCTGTCGCCTCGCCGATGCCGCCCGTCGCGCCCGTGATAATTGCAACTTTTCCGTCCAGTCTTTTTTTATAATCATTTTGTTGCGTCATCAATTTTCTCCTCTTAAAATAAAACCGAAAAACTTATTTTTTATAATTTTCCAGCACAAACCGATTGAATAGTTTATTAAGATTTGCCGGTTCGAGTATCGAAAAATCTTCCGAATCCTTGTTTTTAGCTCTCGCCGCTGTTTCTTTGCGTTTGCTGTAAGTCTCGGATTCGGTTAAAAATGCGGTCAGAAACTTCTTTCCGAGCGCGGTTGCCGCAAATTTGTCGTGTTCGGTTTTGTCTTCTTTTGTGTAGTCTAATGTGCCGCCGTTTCCGATAATAAGTTCCGCCATATTTGAAATCCTGACGTATGTCAAAACCTGCTGACCGGCAGTTTCTTGAAAAAAAGCAATTAGTTTATTTAATTCCCCGACCGTAAATTTCGCGGTATAACTCTGCTGCAAACTCTCTTTGATCCATTGCTCTGTCGGAAAATCGGCGTTCGTGCGGTCGGTGATTTTTTTGTCCACGATTTCCCCCAATTTTTCATAATTCGCTTTGACAAAAGATTTTTGTTCAGGTGTTAGTTTTTTGTTTTCATTGAGTGCAGTATCAAAAGTTTCTGTTTGATTCTTCCGGTCAATCGCCGCCATTTCTTCGGCTTTCGGCAGCGTTGCCAACTGCTCTTCAACACCGACGTAAGGATGCGCCCGAAAAGTTAGATCAAGCAGTTGGGCAGCCGCATCGGATTTTAATTGGGTGGCTGTGAGATTTTGCTTTTGACCGGAAAACGAGGCATCAGGCATTTGCTTGTAGGTCGAAAAAATTGACGATATTTGATACTGCGTTCCCGAATCGGTGATGACGGATTTGACATCTTCGTAAAGCAAATTGATGACCTGACTTTTCGTTTTACCCGTCAAATCTTTGCGAGCGTCCCATTTGCCTGCGACCCGCGCGGATTTTTTCTTATCGGGTTCGGTTCTCGCAACTATACCTTTAAGTTCCGCCACCAACGCGGCGAGTGCTTTCGCGCTCAAAGGTTTCGCCGAATCAGCTTGCGCCGCCGCGAATTGCGAAAGGCAAACTATCGAAATAATGACCAATAAAGCATTGATTAATTTTTTGAACATAATCTCTCCTTCAATTTCTGTTGTTTTTCAGACGGCTCAAACGATTTGCCCAGTTTGTAATAGATTCGGGCGTTTTGCTGTTTCTTTCATTAAAATAAGCCGTCTTTTTTTTCTCGTTGTAAATGGCGGCGTGAATAGTATTGTTGACCAAATCAATCGCAATCGCCGATTCGAGATGCCCGCAGGCGTGAATCAAACAGCCGCTTGAAAACAGAACATTGCCGTTTTTTTCAACCGGATTAATTGTTTCAAAAGAGTCTAAAAAAGCGGAGTAATTTTTCTTTCCCAAAAGTTTTTGCAGACGAATTTTGATTGCCGCGTCATTCAAAATTTTGTCAGAATCTTCGCCTGTCCAATCAGCAAAGCCGGGCAAATTGGCAACTTTCGGCTTTACATTTTGTGCGTAATACGAAACTCCGAAAATTGCCGTGATTAAAAACAAAAAGACCGCTTTTTTCATTTGATAATTTCTCCTCGAATTTATTTTCAAATTGATTCTTACAAAACAAAAACGTGGAAAATAGCGTTCGGTCCGTTTTCACGAATAGCGTCAATCTTTCCGTTGTTCTCCATTTCAACCAGCATCGCGGCGATAAAATTTTGTTCCTCGGCGGTCATATTTTTAAGCGTCAGGTCAAAAGCCAAACCCGAACAATGCGGCGGAATCATACCGTCTTCGCGCACTTTATATGAACTCGCGTCAACTTTGTTCAATTCTATCGAGTAGTCAAGTGAGCGCACCAAAGAAGTTATGAGCAGCGGACGATTAAATTTTGTATAGTATTTTTGAGCAACTTCTTCCAAAACCGTCTTTGAATTCGGTTCGATCAATCGCAAAAGCCGCAGACGAATTTGTTTTCGGTCAGATGCATTATTCAGATCGTATTTTTGCCCGTCAAAATTGTCCGCCAACTCTTTCATTTTTCGCTGTTTGTCCGAGTTTATTGCCGGAACAGTCGCGCCGTCCTTAAAATTAAACGCGGTAAAGGCTTTGTCTGTAGCAATGCCGTCAACATCTAAAACATACGTTTCGGTTGCCAACGGAAGCTCGACCAGTTTTTTATTCAAGTTTCTTTCGGCGAGGTCGAAAAAATCCATCGGAACGACAAATCCCTGCGTCATCATTTCTCCGAGAGTAGTTTTTTGTTTGCCGTCAAAACGGACTAATTCAGGTCGAATCGTTACACCTTTAATATCTATTCCGACCGGAGCATTACGTTTTTCGAGAGCTTTGTTTGACTGCTGTTTCCAAAAATCAAGACTGACATTCAAATCCGAATTATTAGCGGGCGAGATTTGCGAAGTCTCCGCGCCGAGCGTCGAAAGCGGTTTCGTGCTTAATCCGAAATCCTTTGGATTTTCACCGATGATCGCCGCCGCCAGAAATTTGGGAATGTATCTGACCGCTTCCATCTGAAACTGCTCATCGAATCTGGTCGGGTTAGCGATCAATCCGCAAATCGGACACGCCATATTTTCGCTGTCCGCCATAAATTTAAAATTGAGATCGAAATTTATTTTCTTGGCATCACGATTCCAACTGAGAATTGCCAAAAACTCCTTCATTTTGTTTTGAGCGAAATAATCCTGATTGTCTTTCAGATAACGCGCCGTCAGATCAGCGGCTTTTTCGACGGCGGCGCGGTCTTTTGAAGATAGACCGTATTTTTGCGCCCGCGAGTTATCAATTTGGAACATCCCGAAACTTCCGGTCGGACCTTTGATATTGGCATCAAATTCTGATTCGATCATCGCAATATAAAGACCTGCTAAACGCGCAACGCTGTTTTTATCAAAGACTTTATTGATTATCGGAGCGGCTTCGCTGCCGCGCTGTAAGACGAAATTAAGGTCTTCAGCGAAAACCGGACTTTTCCGATTTGTGCCGATTCTTTTGGAATAAGCATCAACGTATTTCGACACTTGAAGTTTGAAATCCGAATTAAAGGCGTATGTTTTACCGGAAATTTTAGTTGTAATTTCATCAATTTTCCCGGCGACGAAATCCGCTTTTTCCTTTTCCGTCATCTTTGAAAATGACATCGCTTGAGCCGCGAAAATCTGCGGGAAATAAGCAATCGCCGTAGTAAGTAGTCGGACATAATTATCTTATAGAATAACTGAAGTCCGAAAAATTGATTTTCAAAATACTTCCAACTGCTCCGAGAATCTGTCTGACCGAGTAGTGCAGTTGTGCTTTATCAACATAATC
>JBPCMK010000113.1:0-14156 GCA_051002375.1 Pyrinomonadaceae bacterium
ATTATGTTGATAAAGCACAACTGCACTACTCGGTCAGACAGATTCTCGGAGCAGTTGGAAGTATTTTGAAAATCAATTTTTCGGACTTCAGTTATTCTATAAGATAATTATGTCCGACTACTTATTAATTAAATTATTAAACTTTCTAAAATCCCGAAATATAAAATACTGTCAAATAAATCAAACTATACCACTTAATTTTTGAGAATTAGAATTTCATCTAAAAATTTCTTCTTAAATCCTAATAGTTCCAACTTTTTCAGGCTTTTTATCTGAAGATGGTTTCAAATAAGGCGCATCCGATTGTTCGCGTTTTTCTTGCGAATCGGACGAATGCCAGTTCATCCATTCGGTTGGCGCGTCGAAGGTTTCGCCGCCGTGTTGGGTTAATCTTGGACGGATTCGGCACATTACGGGAGTGTTGATGCCGACTCCCGAAATTACGGCTTGACCTTTTGTTAGAGCGGGAAGTTCGGCGAGCATTGCTCGTCCCGCGCCTTCGACGGATTGGGCGACGGTTTGCTGGTCAATCGGGTTGACGATTCGCATAATTATTTGCGTCATACATTGCGACAAGACATCTTGATCTAATTTGCCCGGGCGTTGTGTTATTAAACCGATGCCGACACCGAATTTTCTGCCTTCGCTCAAGATTTGTTTTAAGATATTTGTCGAAACGACGCTTGCACCGGCGGGCGCGAAACGGTGCGCTTCTTCTAAAAGCGTGAAGACGGGATAATTCAAAAAACTTTCCGTGTTCGGCGCGGCTTCTCCTCGTGTGGTGAGCATTCGGGCTTTATTGACGCGGCGCAGAAGTGTGCCGACGATGACTTGTTGTTCGTGTTGTTCGATGTCAGAAAGTTGCAAGATCGTGCAGCGTCCAGGCGCGAATAAATCTTTTAGCGGAATATGATCGCTCGCCGAAAAAATGCTGTCGGGTTTGTCGAAACGCGAATCCATTCGCCACAAAAGACCGTCAATCGAAGAAACATTGCCGCCCGAACCGTCTTTTTTCGATTCGTCGCCGTATTTCTGCGCGTTCACCTCGTCGCGCAAATCGTGGTAAGCATAGGCGTAATCCTGCCGCCGTTCGGCTTTTAGACGTTCATTCAAACTACGAAATGCCTGCGACAAAAAATGCGCCATTTTGTCGGACGTTCCTTCTGGAAGGAGATATTTCACATCGGCTTCGGTCAAAGTCGAAAAGCGGACTTTTATTTTGTCGGGCGTGAAGATTTTGACTTCGGGTTTGTAGCCGTCTTCGCCGAAAAACTGTTCGTTGCCCATTATCGAACTCATCGTGTGATATTCGCCGTGCGGGTCAACGATCAAGACGGCGGCGCGGTTGTATTTGTTCATCAATTCCTCGACAAAAACGCCCGCCGTGTAAGATTTTCCCGAACCTGTCGAAGCAAGAATCGCAAGATGCGTCGAAACGACATCTTTGACCGACAACACAATCGGAACTTCGCCTGCCTCGCGCGTCAAAAGCGAACCGATATGCGCCGAACCCGTTTCGGCGGATTTCTTCGCGCTCAACATCTGCGAAAGCGTTTCCGACGAAGCCAGAAACACGGCTTGCCCCGGATTCGGCGGAATGCGCGGATTGTTAAAATCCTTAACGGTCGTATCGAAAAATCCAATAGTTTCCACCTGAATCTCGTAAATTTCGCACCCGTCGCCATCCAAACCAATAAGCGACGAAACCATCGCAGGCGGCGTGTTAGGATCAGACAAAAAAGCGTCCGGCAAATTACGCACGAGCTTGCGCCCTTTGATCGTGCCGATAATCTGCCGTTCGTTATCACCGACTTTCGCCTGATAATAAACAAACTCGCCGATGCGCGTTTTCTCGTTGTCTTTGGTAATAAAAAGATACTCGTGCGGCAATTCGCCCGGACCTTTGACTGTGCCTGTAAGAAAATCTGGGGTTGTAGTCATAATTTAAAACTAAAAGAGTAAAGTTTGCCGGAAAATTATATCATTAAACAGTTCTTGAATTAGAAATGCCTCGCCTCGCAAATTACTCGATGAAAGTCCGGCGGTTATGTTGATTATGAAATAGCAGAGGTAAAGGAAAATGAAAATAAACAACACCGTTCGGCGAGTCAGTTATATATTTCTCTGCATACTCCCGTTTCTTAATATCGTTGTTGTAGGCGTTCGCGCGCTTCGCATTCCGGTCGTTTATCAGCTTATCGGAGGCGTGATATTTGCGGCAGTCATCATTGCGGCGTGGATTCTTGGTGCGCGGCGCGTTATCGAGTCCGATGTGGAAAGAAGTAGAAGGATCGCTCTTACGGGTTTGCTTTTCATCGCTCCGACGGCGGTTGTTGCATTGCTCTGGGTCGGACTCGCAACTCCTTGGGATGCGACACCGGCGGAAAACGAGGTGCGTTATATAGTTCTGCTTTTTAATTCAATTTCCGTAACGATTGCTTTCGTCTTTCTAAAAGAATTACTAAGTGATGCCAGTGAACGGTTTTATTCAACACTTGGATTTGCCGCAAACATTCTCAGCGGTGCGGCGTATCTGATTTGGACGAGCTTTGAAGTCGGAGCGCACGCCGTGCAAGTGCGCGACGGGCAAATTCCTCCGGCAATCGTTGCCTTGAGCGACATTTTCGACATATTACTTTTTATCGCGTGTGTTCTGACATATCTCGCAACCGCTGCATTTGCAGTATCTTTAGGAAAAATTGGCTGGCTTGGTCAAGGCGCGACCCGCGCTTATGTGATTATCAATTTGTTAGCGTTGGTCTTGATTATGGTGAGAGGTTTTTCATTTCCCGATCCGACAATCTCTTCAACGCCGTGGTATATAAATCTAGGTTTTATCGTCGGCATTCCCGCCGTTCCGTGGATAATTCCTTTCCTGTTCGGTGTTGTCCTGCTGCGCCGCGTGGGCGATGAGAATTACAATTCAGAATTGAAAAATACTATAGCATGAAAATTGAAGAACTTGCCTTTCATAAAACGTCTCTCGGCGATTTGGTTTTGCGCCGCCGTGCTGAACCGCTTTTGCAGAACACGGAGGTTTTCGAGGTTAAACTCGGCGACGAATTTCTGATGTCGAGTCTGTTTACCGAAGGCGAAAAACAGCTTGCCGATCTCGGTCTGGCGGAACTCGTTGGCAAACTCGATGTCGTGGTGGGCGGTCTCGGCTTGGGTTATACGGCAGTCGCGGCACTGGAAAATAAAAACGTGCGATCACTGCTCATGATTGATAAATTTCAGGAAGTTATCAACTGGCATCGAAACAAACTCGTCCCGATGGGCGCGATTTTATCTGCTGATAAAAGATGCGAGATGCGTCAGGGCGACTTTTTTGAACTGGCGCGGACGGGTTTTGATATTAACAATAATAAAAGAAAATTCGACGCGGTTTTGCTTGATATTGACCATTCGCCCGAACATTTTCTCGACAAAAAAAACGAATCTTTCTACGGATATGAAGGACTGAATTCTCTTCGCAGCCAACTGAAAACCGGCGGCGTTTTCGCGCTTTGGTCAAACGATCCGGCGGACGCGAAATTTACCGGACATTTAGAATCTATTTTCGCCACAGCCTTATCTCACAACGTCGAATTTCTAAATCCTTATACGAACTCGACAGCCGTAAATTCAGTCTATGTCGCGCACAACATAAAAATTTAAAAAAGGAAAAAGATGCTCGTGCGGCAATTCGCCCGGACCTTTGACCGTGCCGGTCAGAAAATCTGTTGCCATAATTTTTCGCTCGCGTGAAAATAATTTTTCAGGCTGTTTATATCGCGTTTGAAAAGCGAAAATTTGTATGGAAATGTGCAAGAAATTTATTGAAATTCGCCTTATTTTTCGAGAAGCGAAATGATAAAGATTACTCACTATTTTTCAGCCGCGCTGATGAGCAGATTGGCATAAATTGCGGAGTATAGTTTTCGTGCCAGCAGCGGATCAAGCGCAGCTAGATTTTTATATTGAATCTGCGCCGACTGTTTATCATTTTTGAGCAAATACATCCGTCCCAAAAGAAATCGCGCTTCCGCATTTTGCGGCTGCAGACGGACGACTTGTTCTATCGAAACGATTACTTTTTTGAATTTTTTCAGCCGCGAATAAACACAGCCGAGATTGTAATACGCCGGAGCAAAATCCGGCTGCAGCTCGACGGCGCGTTCAAACAAAATAACGGCTTCGTCAGTTTTGCCCGTTTCGGCGTAAATCGCGCCGAGTTTGTTGTAATCTTCGGCGTAATCGGATTTGAGTTCAATCGCTTTTTTCAGCGCGGCGATTGATTTATCAAGTTGTCCGTTACCATAAAAAGCCGCACTGAGATTGCCGTAAGCGATTGTGTAATGCGGACACAATCGAATCGCTTCTTGTAAAAAATTGACGGCATCGGTAAATTTTCCGACTTCAATTAAGTCAACCGCCTGATTATTTAACGCTTCCGCCCGCTTCGTTTTTTGCAGTAAATCTTCGCCGGTTTGTGCCTGCGCCGAAAGTATCAACAGCAACCCCAAACCAATCGTTAAACCAATTTTTAATATAGATTGTTTCATTGCTTTCTCCTTATATTTTATAATCAAATTATTTTTTGAGAGGCAGTCGTTGACCGCCTCTCGTTTGTTTGCAGCGTATATTTATTTACTGAAAGCGCGTTCCGACTGCGGTTGCACAACCCGAACCGAGTAAATTATCATTTTAAAGGATTTGCGTGAAAATCTGGCGTTTGACGAAAAATTGGAAAGATCGCATCCGCTGAATGTCGAAAACGCAACCGCATCTTTACAAGCGACAACCGGCGATGTAACTAATCAGACAAATGAAGCGAACAACAATTTGACCGGACAGATCAAATCGCGCAAATCCCTTCTAGTTTTTGCTTTGATTATTTTTCTTATCGCCGCAACAGGTTTTGGTTATTATTTCTATAATTCAAAAAAATCGGCTTCAGGTGCGGCGGTCAAAAAATCGCTCGCCGTGCTGCCGTTCGTCAATGCGAATCAAGATGCCAACGCCGATTATCTTTCGGACGGCATTTCCGAAAGCATCATTAACAATTTGTCGCAGATTTCAAGTTTGCGGGTAATGTCGCGGAATTCAGCGTTTCGTTTTAAAGATAATCAAACCGACACAAAAAATATCGCTTTGCAGCTCGGCGTGGAAACGCTTGTAATGGGCGACATCAAACAACTCGGTGATAAACTCGTTATCAATGTTCGATTGATTGATGCAAGCGACGATTCGCAGATTTGGGGCAATCAATATGTTAAATCTTCCGCCAATATTC
This sequence comes from Pyrinomonadaceae bacterium, assembly GCA_051002375.1. GTDB lineage: Bacteria > Acidobacteriota > Blastocatellia > Pyrinomonadales > Pyrinomonadaceae. The sequence continues at coordinate 5,276 of JBPCMK010000113.1, forward strand.
TCGCCGCCCAAAACGAAATCGCGCAAGCCGTCGCTAACAATCTGCGAGTGAAATTAACTAATTCCGAAAAGCAAAAACTCGCTAAAAACTACACGGAAAACGTCGAAGCATATGAGTTTTATCTCAAAGGACGTTTTTACGTTTCAAAAGTAACATTGCCGGAAATAAACAAAGGCATTTCATATTTTCAACAGGCGATTGACCTTGACCCGAACTACGCGCTCGCCTACACCGGACTTGCGGAGGCATATCGCGCTTCGGTGCTTTCCGCCGATAGACCTCCGACCGAATTTCTGAAAGCGAAAGCGGCGGCAAAAAAGGCAATCGAACTTGATGACTCTCTTTCTGAAGCGCATCATAATTTGGGCGCGGTAATGTTTTTTTATGACTGGGATTGGAAGGAGTCCGAAAATCAATTTCAACGAGCCTTAGAACTCGATCCGGGCAATGCCTATGCTCATTGGGTTTACGCGCTTCTGCTTTCCGCCACTTTGCGGCACGCCGAAGCACTCGCCGAGGTAAAACGCGCCCGCGAACTCGATCCGCTAAATTTGATGATTATTATGGCTGAAGGAGTATGTTTGAATGCTGCCGGAAAACCCGACGAAGCGTTAGCCGGTATGCAGAAAGCTCTTGAACTAAACCCGAATTTTTGGGCGACACATCTTATTATTTCGAATGCTTATATTCAAAAAGGTATGTTCTCTGAAGCCATTGCCGAAGCCCGAAAAGCAAAAGAACTCAATGACAATAATGCAATATTTGATGCCAATATCGGTTTCGCTCTGGCAAAATCCGGCAAACCTGAGGAAGCGCGAGCCGTTCTGAATGAATTATTGAAATCTTCAACCGATCATTACGTTCCGCCTCTCAGCATCGCGGTCATTTACAACGGCTTGGACGAGCGCGACGAAACGCTGAACTGGCTGGAGCGTGGCGTTAATGCGCGAGATGTAGATAGCGTGTTTCTGAAAGTTTCCCCGATATGGAACAATCTCCGACGCGAACCGCGTTTCGCCGAATTGATGCGGAAAATGAAATTTTGAAAGTAAAGCTGATTTGTCGGATTCAGCTTCGCTGAAATCTGCTGTGTCCAATCGTTCGCGTGAATTTACGAAAATTTTAACACGAAAATTTAACTGAACCGGGAACAAATTTTCAAAATCGGTGTCTAACCAATTATCAAATTTCAGGAGGCAAAAAAATGAATATTAAATCTAATTTGAAATATATCTGGTTGGCGTTCGGTGTTTTTTCGATGATTTTGACGCTTTTTCTGTGGTTCGGTTATGATTCGCAAAATCTTCAAAACACGATTCACGTTCTTGACGGCTTGATGCTGATTCTGTCTCTGCCGTGCAGTCTTTTCGCCGTTCCGGTAATCGTTTTGGCAAATTATTATCTCGGAATAAATCCTTTTTCAATCGAAGGAATTTATCTCAGCACGATTTTTTTGTTTGTCATCGGATTTATGCAGTGGTTTTGGATCGCCCGTTTTTGGTTGCCGACCGAAGCTCTGTTTCAGAATCTCGATTTGCTCGATTCAAAGGTTGACTAAAATGTTTTTCGTTAAATAAAAAGCGGCGCGAATTTTATTTTCGCGCCGCTTTTTATTTTTATCTTTAAAATTTATTCGTCGTTCATCGCCGCTAGTTTGTCTTCGATGTCGGTCAATTCTTTTTGCAGATTTTCTTCCATCGTTACGGAAACTTCGTGCTGTTCCATTTGAATCGCCTGTTCTTCCAAATCGTTGTCGAGTTCGATTTCTTCGTCTTCGTTGACTTTGTTTAGCTGCGCGTTGATTTCGTCGCGGCGTTTTTCCAGTTGTTCTCTTATTTGTTTGACATCGTTCATAAAAAGTTTCTCCTTTTGCGTTTCGGTAAATTATGTAAGAGTATAACGCGATTTGTTCGGAGAAAGAAAAAGCGCGAAGTTCGATAATAAAACTTCGCGCTTTCGGTTGAATTATAAAAGCCTTACTCCTGAATGTGCGCCTCGACAAACCACAGCAGTTTATCAATCTCGCGCGAAACTTCGGTAAATAAATCGGCGGTGTCCTTGTCGTCTAAATCGTCTGACTCGTCAATGCTCGCGCGAACTTTTTTTCCGAATTCGGCAAGTGCGGTCGAAAGCGCGTCGGCGTGGTCTCTGCCTTCGGTTATCTCAAGCGGATATTCCGACAAAGATGAATTATGCGCCGCCGTGCGAATTGTTCCGAGTGCCGTGCCGCCGAGAGCCGTCGCGCGTTCGGCGATTAAATCTATGTGCGCTTCAACCGCCGTCGCTACTTGGTCAAAAAGTTCGTGCAGTTGGAAAAAATGAATTCCCTTGACGTTCCAATGCGCGTGTTTCGCCTGCGATTTCAAATCGGTCGCGTCAGCCAATCGTTCGTTTAAAATCTTGATTAGTTTTTCCCTGTTCGTTTTTGAAATATCGTTTTTTGTTTTGTGCATATAAAATAATCCTTTTTGCTTAGAATTAGAATAATTCTAACCTATTCTACTGTCAAATCGGAAACTAAAATATATGCTTTAAGACGATTAAGATTTCCGAGCCTGTTTGGAAACTTATTTGAGAGAATGGAGACGAGCAAACTATTCGCTATTCGCTGTTCATTATTCGTTGTTTGGTTGAAGAAAAAGGAGTTTATTTTGAGAAACAGCGAATAGCGAATAGTGGGTGTCATTTTAATAAATCCATAGTTTCCAAATAGTTTCTAAATGATCGTCGTAACGATTTCCCGAATGCTTCTCTGCAAATCGCGGTCATCGGTAATCGGCGAACAGAGCGCGACTTCCGCCGCGTCTACGGGCGCGATTCCTTTGGCAATCATCTGCGCCGCATAAATCAAAAGCCGCGTTGAAACGCCTTCTTCGAGTCCGTGTCCGCGCAGGTTGCGAATTTTCTGCCCGATAGTTACCAAATCTTTCGCCGTTCCTGCGTCAACTCCGCCTTCTTTCGCCACGATTTCTGTTTCGGCTTCGGCGGACGGATAATCGAATTCCATCGCCACAAACCTTTGTCTGGTTGATTGTTTCAAGTCTTTTAAGATTGATTGATAACCCGGATTGTAAGAGACGACGAGCATAAATTCCGGCGGCGCGTCCAGAACCGTTCCGCGCTTTTCAATCGGCAGTCTTCTTCTGTCGTCGGTCAGCGGATGAATGATGACGACCGTATCTTTTCTCGCTTCGACGACTTCATCGAGATAGCAAATCGCGCCTTCTCGAACAGCCTTAGTCAGCGGTCCGTCGTGCCAGACGGTTTCGTCGCCTTCGAGCAGAAAGCGTCCGACCAAATCGGTCGAAGACAAATCTTCGTGGCACGCGACCGTGATAAGCGGGCGATTTAATTTATACGCCATATATTCGACAAAACGGGTTTTGCCGCAGCCGGTCGGACCCTTTAACATTACGGGAAGGCGTGCGCCGTAAGCGGCTTGAAAAAGTTCGACTTCTTGTTTTATAGGCAAGTAGTAAGGTTCATTTTCAACTTTGTATTTTTCGACGGCTAATTCCATAAATGCTTTTTTATACAAGAAAATTTATCTTATCATTCGCCGGAAAATCATAGCAAACGAAAGATATTTTATTAGCGATTTGCCGTTAGCCGTTTGATAAATTTTGAAATTAGAGTAATCTTTTCAGAAACGATATTCACGCAGTTAAAACACCGATAAATAAAAAGGAATTCTTTAGAAATGAAAGTAATAAGTTATCTGTTTCTGGCATTTATTTTGTTCACGCTGGTCAATTGTTCCGCCGCGTCGCGGACGACGACAGCGGAAAACGCCAGCACGAACGCGCCGAGCGTTTCCAATTCAGCGACAGCAAACACAACGCCTGTCGCTGAAAATCAAACTCAAACAATCGCCCCCGACGCGCTCGTGCGCGATTTATATGATCAGCAAAAGAAAGACAAAGGTCCGTTTTTTCAAACAAAAAATCGCGCTCTGGTTGACAAGTATTTCGACAAAAATCTCGCCGATTTAATTTGGAAAGACGCAAAAGAAGCCAACGGCGAAGTCGGCGCGTTAGATGCCGACCCGCTTTACAACGCGCAGGATACGGACATCAAAAAGTTCTCAATCGGACAGGCGAAAATCACTGGCGAGCGAGCTGAAGTTCCCGTTACATTTGAAAATTTCGGCGAGAAAAAATCTTTTATCTTTATGCTCGTCCAGCAAAATAGCGATTGGAAAATTTCTGACATCAAATACGGCGGCGGCAGCACTCTGACGGGAATTTTCAAAGACAACGCGCAAAATACGAATGATAAAAACGGCGAATTTGAAGGCGCGTATCAAGTCGGCGAGACGACCTGCACAGTCAAACCGATAAAAATGGCGTTTGAAGTGAAATGGGCGAAAGGAACGGGAGCGGAAATTTTCTTTTCCCAAGACCGCGCCAACGACAAATACATTTTCGCCTCCGACCCGAAAACCGGCAAAGCGAATGTCTTTTCATTCGACGATGAAAACTACAATACCGGAACTTTTTATCGCGCCGACGGCAAAGAATTTCCAATCGAGCGAGTCAAATAAATTTTATGCCCGACTGCAAACAATACGGCGGAATCACACGCGAGGAACTCGTCAAACTTCGACAGGATTTAGCAAATGAAGGCGTTCTCGTTCCCGAAGGCGACGACGTGCGCGTCGAAGGACCTTACGGCATCGAGCTTCGCGCGACTTACACGGAAGCGAAGGAAACTTTGAAAATTTGCATCACCCGAAAACCTTTCTACATTCCCGAATCGGAGATTTGGAAAATCGTTGACACCGGCACGAGTTCGTATGTCGGCTGATTGTTTTTTCGACTTAAAAACTTCGGGAAATTATCTTGCTTCAAATTTTCACTTGACGATTCGAAATAGATTGAAGATAAAAGATGAGAGACGAAAATCTATCAGTTATCATCTCTCATCTCTTCCGAAGTTTTATTCATCTGAAATTTGCCTTATCAAAGCCGCGTCCGTCGTTTTAATCTCATTCCAAAGTTTCAGCGAATTCGCCAACGCCTGCTGCAAATCTTTTGCGGTCGCCGTTGCCTGCGCGGTCGGCGTTGCGTCCGCGTCCTGCAAAACGTCGAGCAGAGTTTGAAACGCCGCGCTCAATCTGCCAAGCGGAAATTCCGACAATGGAACAGGCGCGGGCGATGTCTGACGGTTTGTTCCCATCAGCGAATTCAGCTTTGCTTCGAGCGCGTCAATGTCTTTGATAACATCGCTTTTTCCGGCGGCTTTCACGCGGGCGTTTTTTAATTGCACTTGAAGTTTTTTGACTTCTTCCATCGCCTCGAAAGATTTTTTCACACCTTCGTAAGCCTGCATCGAAAGCGCGAATTGCTGCCGCAAATCTGCCGCCGAAGTCGTAATGCGCGGGTCAATTTTCACAATCAAAGGCTGCGTAAAAGTTTGTCCGTTGACAGTCAATTTAACTGTGTAATTGCCGGGCAAAACCGCCGGACCTTGCGGGACGAACGGCGTGTCGTGGTCAATCGCGGAGATTGGCAAATCGTAGTTGTCGGACGGCGGATTCGGATAAAGCAAATCCCACGCGAATCGCTGCATTCCCGGCGCGTTCGGCAAAATTTGCGGCGGTCGAATCCAATGCGTCGGAAAGCGCAATTCCTTTTCGTCAACCATTAGCGGTTTGTCGTCGCTGGCATATCGGCGAACGAGTTTGTTGCTTGAATCGTAAATTTCAATCACGACCGGCGTTGCGGATTTACCCTTCAAATAATAATTGATAATCGCGCCGTCGGGCGGATTTTGTCCGGCGGGTTCTTCGGGCGGAAACGGCGTGTCGGTATGAACGCTGCGCTTGACGCGAATCGCTGTTTGCGGCGCGAAAAGATATGCGTCCGCCGATGCGATTTTTTCGTTGATTTGTCTGAGCGGCGTAAGGTCGTCGAGAATCCAGAACGAACGCCCGTGCGTGCCGACGACCAAATCATCATCGTGAATAACCAAATCTCTCACGGAAGTCGCGGGCATATTCAGACGAAGCAGCTGCCAATCGTCGCCGTCGTTGAACGAAACATAAACCGCCTGTTCCGTTCCGCAAAACAGCAAACCTTTGCGCTTCGGGTCTTCGCGCACGGCGTTGACAATGCCGCCGTCGGGCAAGCCTTTTGTAATTTCCTTCCAGGTTTTTCCGCCGTCGTGCGTGCGAAAAATGTGCGGTCGCAAATCGTCGAGACGAAGCGTGTTGATTGCCGCGTAAGCCGTGTTCGCGTCAAAGCGTCCCGCGTCAATCAACGAAACTTTCATCCACGATTTCAATTCCGGCGGCGTTACATTCGCCCAAGTTTTCCCGCCGTCGCGCGTAACGTGAATCAAGCCGTCGTCCGTTCCAGCCCAGATTGTTCGCACATCTTTATAAGACGGCGCGACGGTGTAAATCACGCCGCGGCGCGGCATCGTTTCCATTTCTTTCGTGCGATAGATACCGATGTTTTCGGGAACTTCCCATTTTTCACGCGACAAATCGGGACTGATAATTTCCCAATTTTGTCCGCCGGTCGTAGTTTTGAAAAGCACGTTTCCCGCAAAGAATAAAATCTTCGGGTCAACCGGCGAAAAGATAACCGGCGCGGTTCTGACGAAACGATATTTTCCCGTCCGCACGACTTCCGGCATAATGTTTTGAACTTGTCCGGTTCGCTTGTCGAAGCGCGTTAATTTTCCGCCGTAAATAAAATTCGGATCGAGCGGGTCGGGCGCGGCGTAACCGTATTCTTCCAAGCCGATGGTGCGCCAATCTCTGGCGGTAATCTCGCCCGTGTCGCCGCGCGAAGCAACGCCCGCCGAGCCGCTTTCCTGCTGTCCGCCATACACCCAATACGGATATTGATTATCTGTGATGACGTGATAAAACTGCGCCGTCGGCTGGTTATACCAACTCGACCAGGTTTCGCCGCCGTTGACCGAAACGGTCGCGCCCTGGTCGCTGGCGATTAAGATAATGTCGGGATTTTGCGGATTTATCCAGATGCGGTGATAATCGTCGCCGCCGGGCGCACCTTTGAAACCGACAAAAGTTTTTCCGCCGTCAATTGATTTATAAGAAGCGGTGTTGGCGACGAAAACGATGTCGGAATTCGTCGGATGAATTTTCACTTCGGCAAAGTCGCTGCCACGTCCCCAGAGTCGCGCGTCGGAATTTATTTTCTGCCAGCTTTCGCCCGCATCCTGCGATGTGTAAAGTCCGGCGAATTCAGGATTCGCGTCAACCGTCGCATACATACGTTTTCTATCGCTGCGTGAAATCGCAAAACCGATTCGCCCCAAACCTTGCTCGATTGTCGGCAAGCCTTTCGTCAATTGTTTCCAATTATTTCCGCTGTCGGTTGATTTGAAAAGTCCGCTTCCCTTTCCCTGCCACGCGCCGTTTTCCCAAGGTCCTTGTCTGGCTGCCCAAAGGTCGGCGTAAATCGTGTCTGAATCTTTCGGATCGAATTCCAACTGAATCGCGCTGGTGTTTTCATCTTTGAATAAAACTCTGGTAAAACTCTCGCCGCCGTCGGTCGAGCGATAAATGCCGCGTTCGCTGTTCGCGCCGTATGGATGTCCGAGAACGGCGACGAACAAACGATTTTCATCTTTCGGGTCAACGATAATCGAGCCGATTTGCTGACCGTCGCGCAATCCCAAATGCCGCCACGTTTTGCCGCCGTCCGCTGATTTGTAAATGCCGTCGCCGGTTGATAAATCCGGTCGCTGCAAGCCTTCGCCGCTGCCGACGTAAATCACATTTGGATTCGACGGTGCGATTGCCAAATCGCCAATCGAGCCGGTCGGCTGGTCGTCAAAAATCGGTTGCCAAGTCCGTCCCGCGTCAGTCGTTTTCCAAACGCCGCCATTGTTCACGCCGACGTAGAAAACATTCGGCTGATTCGGAATGCCGACCGCGCCGACGGTTCGTCCGGCGCGAAACGGTCCGATCATTCGCCAGCGCATATTTTGATAAAGATTCGCGTTAAACTGCTGCGCGAAAAGCGAAGCGGAAACAATTAAAAGAATGACTAAGACAAACACGAATTTTCGGCACATAGATTTATCGAACGCCGCCGATATAAATTTTTCAGACATCGGAAATCTCCTAAATTAAATTGCAGATTAAATCACTTGAAAAAAGTTATTATGAATATAACATTTGAAAACTCGATAGCCCAAGTTTTAGTCGTCAAGCGGCGAAGATTTTCACCGCCGAGACGCAGAGCAAAGCGCGGAGGAGCGCGGAGAAATCTCTGCGAAACCCGGCGAATCCTCCGCGTCCCGGCGGTGAAAAATCGTGTCTGCCTCACGCGCTGTCAGTGAACTAAATTTTAACTTTGCGCGTATAGCTTTTCGATTCATTCAAAGTTAAAATTCAAACGGAGACTTTTTTATAAAAATATGTTTTGCCCGATTTGCGGTTTAGAAGACAAACAATCGAATCAATTTTGTCGCGCGTGCGGCGCGGATTTGCGTCTTGTTCGCAATTCTTTGGAAAAACCGGACAGCATCACGAATTCGGCGGTTTCGGCGCGCGACGAAATCGGACGTGCCGTTGCCGCGAAGATTCGTGAAGTTGATTCGGCTCACGATCTCAAAAAAGTCGCCGAAGACGTTCTGCCGCAAATCGAAAAATTTTTGGAATCGCCCGAAGAAAAACGTCTGCGCCGGATGCGCGTCGGAACGATTATTTCATCAATCGGCATCGGCGCGACGCTCGCATTCAAGGTGATGGCTCTGCTCTTAAACGACATAGACATATTTTTTCTCGCCGGTTTGGGAATGATTACATTTTTTATCGGCGTAAGTTTTATTATCAACGCGCTGCTTTTCTCGATTCCGAAAAAGAGCTTGCCGGACAAATCAATTGACGCTCGAAACC
>JBPCMK010000114.1:0-33859 GCA_051002375.1 Pyrinomonadaceae bacterium
GATTATGTTGATAAAGCACAACTGCACTACTCGGTCAGACAGATTCTCGGAGCAGTTGGAAGTATTTTGAAAATCAATTTTTCGGACTTCAGTTATTCTATAAGATAATTATGTCCGACTACTTAAAACAAAGATTTATGCCCACGAAAGACACGAAAAATACGAAAATAAAATCTCTTAAATTTTAAAACACTTTTTCTTGTTTCGTGTCTTTCGTGGGCAAAAAATATTCATCGCACCTTGACGCTCGGCTCGACCGACATTCCCGGCGCGAGCAGATATTTGTCGTCGGGCTGTTTGTCGAAAACGATTTTGACCGGAACTCTTTGCACGACTTTGACGTAATTTCCCGTCGCGTTTTCCGACGGCAGAAGACTGAAACGCGAACCCGTTCCGAGTTGGAAACTTTCGATTTTGCCGTGAAACATTTGATCCGGGTATGCGTCAACCACAACATCTACGGGCTGTCCGATTCGCATATCGGTCAATTGCGTTTCCTTGAAATTCGCCACGACCCAAATATCATCCGACTGCGAAAGTGCCATCATCGGCGTTCCGATTTGCACGAGTTGTCCTTCTTGAATTGTCTTGCGCGTAACCGTTCCGTCTTCGGGCGCGTAAATTTTCGTGTAGGAAAGTTCGAGTTCAGCTTCGGCGACGGTGGCTTCGGCTTGCGCGATTCCGGCTTCGGCGTTGCCGATTTGCGTTTCATTGACGGCGATGCGTTCCGGCGCGGCGTTCGCGTCCTGAAGTTGTCCGAGTGATTCGCCGACTTGCGATTTGACCAATTCAACCTGCGCCAGCGATTGCCGGTAATTATTTTGCGCGACGGCGACGTTTGCCTGCGCTTCATTGACGCGCGACTGCGCGGCGATGATTTGCTTTTCCGCCGCGTCTATCTGCGATTGCGCCGCTTGCAGAGCGTTGGTCGCCTGATCCAAAGATTCTTTGGAAACGTCGCCGTTGTTGTAAAGCGCGAGACGGCGATTATATTCCTTCTGCGCCAAATTCAAATTCGCCTTCACCTGCGGGGCAGTCGCCCGCGTTTGCGCCAAATTTGCCTGCGCGGTTTTGACGGCATTTTGCGCCTGACTGATTTGCGATTGTTTAGCATCGGCGGCGGCGCGTGTCTGTTCGATATTGTTTTTGGCGGCTTCAACGCCCGACTGCGCCTGCGTTTGGCTGGCACTTGTCGTAATGCGCGTTAAAGCAATCTGCGCCTGCGATTGGTTTTTTTGCGCCCGCGCCGCCTGAAGCTGCGCCTGTGCCTGTTCCAACTTCGCTTGATAATCTTTCGTGTTCAATTCGACCAGCAAATCGCCTTTATGCACGAATTGGTTGGAATCTACATAAATTTTCGTTACGTAAGCCGAAACTTTCGGGCTTATTTGAATTATGTCGCCGTCAATAAAAGCGTCGTCGGTTGATTCGTAATGTCTGGCGTTCAGCCAGTAAATCAAACCGCCGATTGCGCCGATTAAAATAATCGCCCCGATAATTAAAAACGGTAATTTGCTGCGCGGCTTTTTCTCTTTCTTTTTGTCCGATTCTTCATTTTTGGCAGGTTCTTCATTATCTTCCGTTTCTTTCGGTCGTTCGGTTTTATCAATTATTACCGATTGTTCATTGCCCGCCGCGCTCGGTTCGACTTTCGCCGCGTCCGGTTTTTCTTCCGCTTTTCCCTTGCTCGATTCTTTTAATTCTTCACTCATTCTAATAAAATAGTTTCTGATAAAGTAAGTAAGTAATTACTTACTTTATGCCATCTTTTTCGTCGTTTGTCAATTTGAAAATCATTTCACAATCCGGCTTCTGGAACTTTGTTTAAAGTAGAATTTCAAGTTGCTCAAGCGATTCGCTTGCGATGTTAAACTATCAACTATCAAATATCATCTCTCATCTATTCCGAAAGTAAAATTTTCTCTTCGGAATAGATGAGAGATGATAGATAAAAGATGAGAGATAAATCCTCTTAAATCTCTGACTTGAATAATCAGCGGAAGAAAAATTTTGTGCTACGATAAATTTTTATAATCAACCGATGAGAGAAAACATAGAAGTAACTAGATTTGAAAACGGCTTGACGATTCTCACCGACCGGATGCCCGACGTGCGTTCGGCGACGCTCGGATTTTTTTTCCGCAAAGGCTCGCGGCACGAACCCGACGCGCTTAACGGAATTTCGCACTTTATCGAACACGCTGTTTTCAAAGGAACGGAGAAACGAAACGCCTTGCAGATTGCGATTGAAACCGACCGTTTGGGCGGCAATCTCGACGCTTTCACGATGCACGAGGAAACCGGATTTGCGATTAAAGTCGTTGACGATCAACTTGGAAAAGCCTTTGATTTGCTGGCTGATATGCTTGCCAATCCGGTTTTTGACGAACGCGAATTAAAACGCGAGCAGAAGGTTATCATCGAAGAAATCAAGATGACCGAAGACGCGCCCGAAGATTTTTTGGGCGAGATTTTCAACGAAAAACTTTTCCCGAATCATCCGCTCGGACTTTCGATTGCCGGAACGCCGAAAACCGTCCGCACTTTCAACCGCGAAACGACGCGAAAATTTCACGCGGAAAATTTCAATCCGCGAAATTTAATTATTGCGGTGGCAGGAAACATCGAACACGCGCAGATTGTAGATTTGGCGAATAAATTTTTCGCCGGAAGCGCATCGCATAAATTCCGCAATCCGCAATCCGCAATCCGCAATCCGCAGATTGCCGCGCCGATTGTCATCAAGAAAAATAAAAATCTCGAACAAGCGCATTTGATCATCGCCGCGCCTTTTGTTGACGCGCAAAGCGAACGCCGTTACGCCGCTGATATTTTGGCAAACGCGGTCGGCGGCGGAACTTCGTCGCGCCTTTGGCAGAAAATCCGCGAAGAAAAAGGCTTGGCGTATTCGGTCGGCGCGAGCGCGGCAATGTATCAGGACTGCGGCGTTTTTCAAATCTACGCGGGAACTTCGCCGCAGCACACCGAAACGGTTTTAGATATTTCCATCGCCGAACTGCGCGAAGTCGTCAGACGCGGAATCTCGGAGGAAGAATTGGAATTGCAGAAAGAGCAAACCATCGCTTCGATTTTGCTGGGCTTGGAAGATTCGAGCGTCCGCGCCGGAACTTTAGCGCGACTCGAAATGGTTCACGGCAGACAAATTTCGCTCGAAGAAACTCTGGAAAAAATCGAAGCCGTTTCGCTCGAAGAAGTTCAGGAATTAGCGCGTGAATTTTTCCAAACCGAAAAAATCGCATTCGGCGCGTTGGGAAATTTGAACGGCTTGAAGATTAAACGCGAACGATTGGCAGTGTGAAAATTAACCGATGATAAACGCAAGTGAAATTTTCGGCGATATTGATATTTATCTGTTCGACCAGATTTTGAAAAATCGTTTCGCGCCCGAAATGAAGATTCTCGATGCCGGATGCGGCGGCGGTCGCAATCTCATTTATTTTCTCCGCAGCGGTTTTCAGGTTTTCGCAGTTGACCGAAATGCAGAAGCGACTGAATATGTTCGCCGTCTGGCACAAACGCTTGCGCCCGATATTCTGGCGAAAAATTTTCGTCCGGCGGCAATCGAAAAATTACCTTTTCCCGACGAGGCTTTTGATGTTGTTATCAGTTGTGCGGTGCTTCATTTTGCCGACGACGAAAAACATTTCGACCGGATGATTGAAGAAATGTGGCGCGTTTTGAAACCTTCGGGATTGATGTTTGCGCGGCTGGCTTCGACAATCGGACTTGAAGACAGAGTAAAAAAAATTACGGAACGCCGCTATCTGCTGCCTGATGGAAGCGAACGATTTTTGGTTGACGAGAAAATGCTGATTTCGGCGACGGAACGACTCGGCGGAATTTTTATCGAACCGATAAAGACAACAAATGTGCAAAATTTGCGCTGTATGACGACTTGGATAATCGGCAAAGACACTTACCGTTTTTCATAAGCAATCGGATCAACCGCGTTCGCCTGTTCAAATCCGCGCAATCTTAAAGCGCACGAATCGCACGTTCCGCACGCCAAATCTTCGCTGCGGTAACACGACCAAGAAAGATGAAGCGGCGCGGCGAATTCGATTCCCTTTCGCACGATTTCCGCTTTCGATAAATGGATAATCGGTGTAACGATTTTAATTTTGGTTTCCGGTTTCGTGCCGACATCAATCGTTTGTTCAAACGCCGCGTAAAATTCCGGTCGGCAATCGGGATAACCGCTCGAATCCTCGCTGACCGCGCCGATGTAAATCGAATTCGCGCCGAGAACTTCCGCCCAACTCGTCGCAATCGCCAGCATATTCGCGTTGCGAAACGGCACGTAGCTCGTCGGAATTTCCTTGCTTTCCAAATCGGCTTCCGAAACTTCGATTGTTTTGTCAGTCAAACTCGAACCGCCGATTTTCGCCAGATATTCAATCGAAATATCAAGCCGTTTTTCAACTGAATAAAAATCCGCGATGTCGTTAAACGCTTGCCGTTCACGCGCTTCGGTGCGCTGTCCGTAAGAGATGTGCAGAAAAGCGATTTCGTCGTTTTCGCCTTTCGCAATCGCGGCGGTAACGCACGAATCCATTCCGCCGGAAATCAAAATTATTGCTATCTTTTTCATTTATCGAAAGAATTTTTGCCACAGGTGAACATAGATTTTCGGGATTTTCGCAGATGCTTTATCAAAGTTTTTATCTTCTTCAATCCGTGTTCATCTGTGGTTAAAAATTTCATTAAACTCCGTGAACGTCTCGTCCCCAAATGTATTTATGAAGCTGTAAATTCAGTCGAACTTTCAAATTACTTTTCGCTACCGTTTCGGCGATTTCCTGTAAATTTTCAATACCGAAAATCGGCGAAATTAAAATCTCTTTCGCGCGATTTTGCAAATCATATTTCTCAATAACTTCACGCGCGAATTTCCAATCATTTAAATCGGCAATGACAAATTTTACTTCGTCTTTTTCAGCGTTTAATCGTTCGAGATTAGCCCAATGATTTCTCGCCGATTCGCCCGACGCGGGACATTTGACATCTAAAATAGTCTTCACGCGTTCGTCAACTTTTTCCGTCGAAAAAAAACCGCCGGTTTCGATTAAAACTTCGTAACCGTCATCAAGCAATTTTGTAATAAACGGATAAACATTTTTCTGCGCGAGCGGGTCGCCGCCCGTAACTTCGACTAAATTGCAGCCGAAAGTTTTTAACCGCGTGAAAATATCTTCAAACGAAATGCGCTCGCCGCCCGTGAAAGTGTATTCGCTGTCGCACCACACGCAGCGCATCGGGCAGCCTGTCAAACGCACGAACGCGCACGGTCGTCCGGCGTGCGAAGATTCGCCCTGAATCGAGAGGAAAATTTCGGTGATGCGTAAATCCACATAAGAATTTTAACAGGGATTAAGAGGATAAGCAGGGATAAAATAAAATTTTCTCTTTTATAAATTCCTGTCTATCACCTTAATCCCTGTTAAAATTTTTCCTTCGTTCTTTGCGCCTTTGCATTTACGGCGTTAGAATTTTCCACAAGAGGAAAAGAAAAAATTTATGAGAAAACAGTTAAAAGATTTTATCGAGCAAATTGGCAAAGACGCGATTGCGATTATTCCGGCGGCGCACGAAGTAACGCGCAGTTACGACACCGAGTTTAAGTTTCATCAAGACCCGGATTTTTATTATCTGACCGGCTTTCCCGAACCCGACGCGATTGCCGTGATTGATCCGGCGAACAAAAAAAATCCATACACGCTTTTCGTTCGCCCGCGCGATCCGAAAATGGAAACGTGGTATGGCAGACGCGAAGGAGCGGAAGGAGCGGAGAAAAAATACGGCGCAGACAAGGCGCACTCGATTGATAAATTTCCCGCCGAACTCGCCAAACTCATCAACGGACACGAAAAACTTTTCTATCGTTTCGGCGTTGATCAGAAACTCGACGGGCAAATTTTGACATATCTTTCGGCGCAGAGATTTCGCCGTTTGAAAACCGCATATCCGCCGCACACGATTATTGATCCGACGATTTTGCTTCACGAAATGCGTCTGCACAAAACGCCGGAAGAAGCCGATTTGATGCAGAAATCAGCCGACATCGCCGCCGAAGCGCATATTTTGGCGATGCAAACCGCCAAAGCCGGAATGAACGAATCGCAAGTCGAAGCCGTTATCGAACATTATTTTAGAATGAACGGCGCGAGCGGCGTTGCTTACAATTCCATTATCGGCGGCGGCGCGAACGCGACGATTCTGCATTACGTCGAAAACAACGCAACGCTCAAAGACGGCGAATTATTATTGATTGACGCGGGCTGTCAATATAAAGGCTATGCTTCGGACATCACGCGCACGTTTCCCGTCGGCGGCAAATTTACCAAACCGCAGCGCGAAGTCTACGACATCGTTCTCGAAACCGAAATCGCCTGTCTCGAAGCGACCGTAACCGGAAGGAGCATCAAAGAACGCCAGAAACTTTCCATCGAAATGCTGACCGAAGGAATGAAAAAACTCGGACTCCTTAAAGGCAAAACAAAAGATTTAATCAAGAAAAAGTCTTACGAAAAATACTATATGCACGGAGTCGGGCATTATTTAGGATTAGACACGCACGACGCGGGACGCTATTTCACCGATGCAAAAGCAAAAGATTCGCGCCCGTTCGCGCCCGGAATGGTTTTAACCGTCGAACCCGGACTTTATATTCCGGCAGACGATAAATCCGCCCCGAAACAATATCGCGGCATCGGCATCCGCATCGAAGACGACGTTCTCGTAACCGAAACCGGCAACGTCAATCTAACGGCAAAATGCCCGAAACAGGCAGAAGAAATCGAAGACTTGATGAACAGTAAGAAAGGCTAGAAGTGCAAAGAAATATGTCTAATAATTCTCAAAAGCCACAACAACCAAAAAGCTCCCCTCCTTCCAAAGGAGGGGTGTCGCGCAGCGACGGGGTGGTTGGCGACGGTAATGCTCGCCCGACTCGCCCGAACGGAAACGAATTTAAAAAGACACAAATCCACAATCTTCCTCACCTAAAAAAATTTCGGAAAGACCTTAGAAACAATCTGACTCCAGCCGAAGCGAAATTCTGGAAAATCGTCCAAAGCAAAAATTTTGAAGGCAGAAAATTTCGCCGCCAGCACAGCGTCGGCAACTACATTTTGGATTTTTATTGTCCCTCGGAAAAACTAGCAATCGAATTGGACGGAGAAATTCATTTTACGGACACGGCTCGTGATTATGACAGGAAGCGGAGATTGTATCTGGAAAGCTGTGGCATAAAAGTTTTGAGATTTGAAAACAAATTGGTTTTTGAAGAATTGGAGTGGGTGCTTGGCGTGATTAAGAGCAACTTTGAATGGAGCAAGTAACCACCCCGTCGCCAACCACCCCGGCACTGCGTGCCACCCCTCCTTTTTAAGGAGGGGAGTTTTTTGATTGTTTCGGGTTTTGAGTAAATAAATTTACAGGTATGACTTTTGAACAAATCAGCAAAAACCTGCCCGCGCTGCTCGCCGCATTGCTCGTCGCCATTCTTTTTATCCAATCGGGACTCGACAAAGTTTTCGATTGGAAAGACAATCTGGAATGGCTGACCGGACATTTTTCCAAAACATTTTTGCGCGGCACAGTTCCGCCGATGCTTGCCGCGATTACCGTAATGGAACTTGCCGCCGGCATTTTAAGCGCAGCCGGTATCGTCTATTTTCTGCTGACGAATTCGGTTAATTTAATCTTCTACGCTTCAATCTTGGGCGCAACATCAATCGTCGCTCTGTTTTTCGGTCAGCGAGTCGCCAAAGACTACGCGGGCGCGGCAGTTTTGATTCCGTATTTTATTCTGCTGATTATCTTGATGTATCTGACGAATCCGTTTTTGAAAGTAATCTAAAGGTGTTTGACAATAGCAATAGTCGTAACATTTTTATCTGGTTAAACGGCTGACCGAAAAAGTTGCCGTATAGCAGTCGCCGTCAATTTTGGTGTTCGCCTTTGGGGTCGGTGTCAGGCTAACCAGATTGATGGCGTAGCCGTCGAGAGTGTCGCCTTTCGGTCCGGCGTTGGTGTTCATCTCGAAGGTTTGCCAGCCGCCGCTTTTGGGGCTTTTGACTTGGACTTTTATTCGGGCGTTGCCCGCCCAGATGCAGTTCACGCCTTCGGGACAGCGCGAATCTTCAATGAGCGAAACGAATTTAATTGTTAAATTCGTGCCTGAAACGGCGCGTTGTTTGCCGGCGAGAAGTTTGAATTCCTTGTTCGTCTGGGCTTCGGTCTGCATAAAACCTCCGAGGGCGAATGTTAAAATTAAAGTTAAGATCAGTTTTTTCATAATATCTATCCTTCTTCATTGAACCAAACGCGAATTCGATTCGCTCCGTTTGGAAGTCGAAACGATTGATTGCGTTGCAGAAAATAAAAACGATGATGCCGCGCCGCGCCAAACTTTTCAAGTCGCCAATGCCGATTGGAGATTTCGTATATTCTTGCGAAAAATTTCCCGAAGTGCAATGATTTTACTTTACCGCAGCCGGATATTCGGCATCTGATTTTACACGGAGAAACAAAGCGAATGCTCGAAGTTTTAGAAAAAGAAAGAGTCGGCGAAGAAGACGTGAACAACGCTTATCAGTTGGAGAATTATCTGCGAATGACGGACGTGGAAATCTCGGAACGTATCGAAGCGGCGAGAAAGGAATTAGGCTCGCGCGTCGTCATTCTCGGACATCATTACCAGCGCGACGACGTGATTTCGCACGCTGATTTGACGGGCGATTCGTATCAGCTTTCGGTGATGGCTTCGCAAAGGAAAGAAGCGGAATTCATCGTTTTCTGCGGCGTTCATTTTATGGCTGAATCGGCGGATATTCTTGGACAGCCGACGCAAAAAGTCATTCTTCCAGATTTGGGCGCGGGCTGTTCGATGGCTGATATGGCGACCATCGAGCAAGTCGAAGACGCTTGGGAACAACTTCGGGAAATCGGAGTTTTGAAATCGAAAGTCGCGCCAATCACTTATATGAATTCGAGCGCGGCGATCAAAGCCTTCTGCGGTCGCAACGGCGGCGTGGTTTGCACTTCGTCGAACGCCGTTCCGCTTTTTGACATTTATCTCAAAGAATACGACAAAATGTTTTTCTTTCCCGACCAGCATTTGGGACGCAACACGGGCGCGAAGTTTGGAATACCTTTGGAGAAAATGGTTTTGTGGAATCCGCACGAAGAACTCGGCGGCAATTCGGAAGAAGATTTGCACGGCGCGAAATTGATTTTATGGCGCGGACATTGCTCGGTTCACGGGCGATTTAAGCCTTGGCACGTGGATAAAATCCGCCAAGATATTCCCGATGTCAAAGTTTTAGTTCATCCCGAATGTCTGCGCGAAGTCGTCGAGATTTCAGATTTGAACGGCTCGACATCTTTTATAATCAACACGGTCGAAAAATCTCCGGCAGGCTCGAAATGGGCAATCGGCACAGAATTAAATCTCGTGCTTCGCCTGCAAAAAAAGTTTCCCGACAAGGAAATTCACCTGCTCGCGCCCGACTTGTGTATGTGCGCGACGATGTATCGCATCGCGCCGCAAAATCTCGCGTGGGCGATGGAAAATTTGGTCAAGGGAAACGTCGTCAATCAAATAAAAGTGGACGACGAAACGAAACATTACGCGCTCATCGCTCTGGAGCGAATGATAAACTTCACCGAGCGTAATCAGGAGAAGAAAGGTTAATGCGGAATGCGGAGTGCGGAATTTTTGTTTTCTATTCCGCACTCCGCATTCCGCATTCAAAAAAGATGGCGGAAATAAATGACAAACTCCCCGAAAACGCGCGCGGCAAATTTTACGTTGATAAAATGTGTATTGACTGCGACGTGTGCCGCGACACGTCGCCGAAAAACTTTACGCGCGATGACGAAAACGGTTATTCGTATGTTTATCGGCAGCCGGAATCGCCGGAAGAATACGAGCTTTGCGAAGAAGCATTGCTGGCGTGTCCGGTCGAAGCCATCGGCGACGATGGAAATTAAACGATGATTGAAGCATTTATTTTTGACGTTGACGGAACGCTCATTGACTCGAACGATTTTCACGCGGAAGCGTGGCAAAAAGCGTTTGCCGAATACGGCAAAGAAATTTCTTTCAAGAAAATTCGCTCGCAAATCGGCAAAGGCGCAGACACTTTTTTGCCGGAATTTTTGACCGAAAAAGAAATCAAAAAATTCGGCGACGAACTAGCGGATTTGCGCGGCGAGATTTTCAAACGAGAATATCTTTCGCGCATCAAACCGTTTCCGAAAGTGCGCGAACTTTTTGAAAAAATAAAAGCCGACGGTAAAAAAATCGCGCTTGCTTCTTCGTCAAAAAAAGATGAAGTCGAAGCGTATAAAAAGATTGCGAACATCGAAGATTTAGTCGAAAAAGAAACGTCGGCGGATGATGCTGAAAAATCAAAACCCGAACCGGATATTTTTCAAACCGCGCTCAAACTTTTGGGAAATCCCGCTCTCGAAAATATTTTGGTCATCGGCGATACGCCTTACGATGCGGAAGCCGCGACAAAAGCAAAACTTAAAATCGTCGGCGTTTTGAGCGGCGGTTTTGCAGAAAAGGATTTGCGCGAAAATGGCTGCGCGGCGATTTATCAAGACCCAAGAGATTTGTTGGACAATTACAAAAAATTATTTCTTGATAAAAATTTAAACTAAAATTTTTATCATCTCGTCTTCAATGATGACTTCATAACTTTCAATCGAACAGCCCTTTTTCGTAAAACATTCGCCGGTTCTGACATCAAACTGCCAGCCGTGAAGGTCGCATTCGACCGTGGTTTCGTAAAGGCGCGAATCGGCGAGCGGATAGCCTTTGTGCGGACAGAAATTTTCTATCGCGTGAAATTTTCCGTTGACGTTAAAAAGCGCGACTTCTTTGCCGTCTTTTAGTTTGACAGTCGCGCCGCGTCCCGCAGGAACGTCCGTGATTCTTCCGACCGTAATTTTTCTTCCTTCACGCGGCGGTCTACGCTTATTTTCGGAAAGTTTTCCCATTCTTAATTTCCAAGTAAGATTTCAAATTCCAAAATTAGTTTTGCCCGAACCAGCCGGAAATCGCAAACAGAAAAGCGAAAAAACTGCCGCTTGCTTTATTCGGGCAAGTTACGGAAAATAATAATTATCTTGTAAAAAGAGGTTTAGAGAAATGAGCGAACAAAAATTTTCGGAAAACGCGCGGCGCAAATGTCGGGAAATTATGACGAGCGATGTCAAAACGGCGAATCGTGAGTCGAGCTTGCAGGAAGTCGCCGCGTTGATGCGCGACGGCGATATGGGTTCGATACCGATTGTCGAAGCGGGAAAACTCGTCGGCATCGTTACCGACCGCGATATTGTCGTGCGGGCGACGGCAGAAGGAAAAAACATTTCAACATCTGTCGGCGACGTGATGACGACCGACGTTTTTTCGATAAAAGCCGATGATTTTGTTTTTGAAGCCATTCGTCTAATGGGCGACAAACAGGTGCGCCGCGTTCCGGTTACAAATGAAGCGGACGAACTCGTCGGCATTATAGCGATGGCGGATGTCGCGCTCGAAACCGAAGACGAACGCGAAATCGCCGAGACGCTGGAAGAAATCTCGAGCGGCAAAGGTTTTTGGAATAAATAAATTTGCGATTTTAGATTTGCCAATTGTCAGAAATCCAAAATCTAAAATCCAAAATCGAAATATGGCTAAATCAACCAATCGTTACTTTCAATTCGTCGCTTCGGCGAAAAACGCCAGACCTTCGGGTAGACTTTGGTATCCGTCGGCGGACGTTTATCAAACGGCAGACGGCTGGCTCGTCAAGGTCGAACTCGCGGGCGTGTCCGCCGAAGAAATTGAAATTGACATTCAAGGCAATCAACTTTACATCGCCGGAACGCGCCGCGACAAAATGTGCGCCGCCGGAGTTTCGTATCATCAAATGGAAATCACTTACAGCCGTTTTGAAAAAACTCTGGAATTTCCCGCTTCGATTGACGGCGCGAGCATCGAACATAATTTTGAAAACGGTTTGCTGATAATTCGCCTTTGGAAAGGAGAGAAAACAAAGTCTCAGACTTAAAAAGCATCAAATAAAAACTTAAATTTTATGGCTGAAGAAACTACAAAAAATCAAACAGAAAACACGCAAACCGAGACGCGACAATTTGAACTTGCTGTCTTGCCTTTGCAGAACACGACGCTTTTCCCCGAAACGGTTGTGCCGCTTTCGGTCGGTCGTGAACGCTCGGTCAAAGCAGTCGAATTTGCGCTTGCGACCGAAGAAAAACTTATCTGCTGCATCACTTTGAAATCGCCGGACGTAACCGGACAGGAAGCGGTTGCGGCTGACCTTTACGAAGCCGGAACGATTGTAAATATCAAGCGAATGATGCGAGCCGATGCGACGATGCAGTTAATCGTGCAGGGCGTTGACCGTGTGCGCGTTTTAAGTTGGATGCAGGAACAACCGTTTCTCAAAGCGAAGGTCGAAGTTTTGCCCGAATTAAAAGTTGTTAATAATCAGGAAGTCGAAGCCTTGAAGCGAAGCATTCAAGGACTCGTGCAGGAAGCTCTGGCGATGCTGCCGCAAATTCCGCCGGAAATCAGAATGGCGGTTACTTCGCAAACAAACGCCGTCCAGCTTTCTTATTTTCTCGCGTCGGTTTTAGATTTGGGCGTGGAGACCGAACAGAAAATGCTCGAAGCCCAGACGACCGACGAGCTTCTGACTTTGACTCACGCGGCTCTCGCCAAAGAAGTCGAGATAATGGAAATCCGCTCGAAGATTGCGACCGAAGCGCAGACGGAAATGGACAAATCGCAGCGCGATTATATTCTGCGCCAGCAGATGAAAGCGATTCAGAAAGAACTCGGTGAAGACGAAACGGGCGAGAAGGCGGAAGCCGGACAGCTTCGGGAAAGATTAGACCAAGCCGATTTGCCGGAAGACGTTCGCAAGGAAGCCGAACGCGAACTCAAGCGAATGGAGCAACTGCCGCAAGCCGCGCCGGATTATCACGTTATCCGAACTTATCTCGAATACATTCTCGAATTGCCCTGGAAAAAATCGAGCGTCGAGAAGTTGGATTTGGACGAAGCGAAAAAAATTCTCGACGCAGACCATTACGGACTTGAAGACATCAAGGAAAGAATTTTGGAAACTCTGGCGGTAGTGAAATTACGTCCCGATTCAAAAAGTTCGATTATACTTTTCGTCGGACCGCCGGGCGTTGGCAAAACTTCGCTTGGTCGTTCGATTGCCCGCGCACTCGGCAGAGAATTCGATAGAATTTCGCTCGGCGGGATGCGCGACGAAGCCGAACTGCGTGGACATCGTCGCACTTATGTCGGCGCGATGCCGGGCAGAATTATCCAAACTCTGCGGCGCGTCGGCGTGAACAATCCGGTTTTGATGCTCGACGAAATTGACAAACTCGGCAACGATTATCGAGGCGATCCGGCTTCCGCGCTTTTGGAAATTCTCGACCCGGCGCAGAACAATACGTTCCGCGACCATTATCTCGATTTGCCTTTCGATTTGTCGAAAGTCTTTTTTATTGCGACGGCAAACCAACTCGCGCCGATTCCGATGCCTCTGCGCGACAGAATGGAAATCATTCAACTCGCCGGATATTCGGACGCGGAAAAATTGAATATCGCCAAACAATATCTGATTCCGCGGCAGGTTAAGGAAAACGGTTTGTCGCCCGACCAAATCGAAATCACCGACGATGCGGTAAATCTTTTGACGGCGCGTTACACGCGCGAAGCGGGCGTTCGGCAATTAGAGCGAAACGTCGGAAACTTGGCAAGAAAAGTCGCGCTCAAAGTCGCGCAAGGATTGACCGATAAAGTTACGATTGCGGCGAAAGATGTCAAAGGCTATCTCGGCGCGGCGCGTTTTTATCCAGAAGAAGCGCGGACAGAATTGCCCGCCGGGGTAGCGACCGGAATGGCTTGGACGGAAATGGGCGGCGAAGTTTTATTCATCGAAGCGACCGCGCTGCCAGGCGGAAGCGGTTTGATGCTGACCGGACAACTCGGCGAAGTGATGAAGGAATCGGCGCAGGCGGCGCGTTCGTATCTCTGGTCGCACGCTTCGGAATTCGGCATCGAGCCGAACGCGATAAAGGAAAACGGCGTTCATCTGCACGTTCCCGCCGGAGCGATTCCGAAGGACGGTCCGAGCGCGGGCGTTACGATGGCTTCGGCTCTCGCGTCGCTTTACACGGGGCGAAAAGTTCGCAGCGATACGGCGATGACCGGCGAAATTACGCTTTCGGGCTTAGTATTTCCCGTTGGCGGAATCAAGGAAAAAGTTCTCGCCGCGCATCGTGCGGGAATTCGGCGAATAATTTTGCCCGAACGCAACGAAGCCGACACGGAAGACATTCCCGAAGACGTTCGCAAAGAATTGGAAATAATTCCGGCGACTCGCGTCAGCGATGTTTTGAACGCCGCGCTCGAAACGGACGCAACCGAACCGATGCCGAAAAATTTCTCGATTCAAGAAATCGAACGACATTCAGACGGTCAAAACCAACCGCTCGTCGCTAAGGAAAAGTAGGTTGGCAGCAAAGAAACCTGAGAAATTAACCACGAAACAACACGAAGCAACACTAAAAGAATTTATCTTTTTTAGTGTTGCTTCGTGGTTGAAAATTTCCCCTTAGATAAAAATAGCACCTTTTTTGTTACGCGCCCAAATAGAAATCAGCTTGCAGAAATCAATCTGTTTAGAGTCCAAACTTTAGTTCAAACCGAATTAAAGTTTGGATTTTGAGCTTTGCGGGTGCGAGAATTATCTGAAATTTGCCTCCTGTTCTATGTTTATTGCAAAAAATAACTAATTTTCCAAAATAATATTGGAAAAATAAATTGTTTTCGGTGTATGCTAATAGGTTGAATGTGTCTTGCGAAGGTCTCGTCCAATAGTCAGGCTCAAGCGGTTTTTGAGTGAAACGCACTCTAATCAATCAAAGCATATTTAAAATTTAGTTTTCAGATTTATATTTAATTAAAATGGCATTTAAATCCTTATTTAGTTTATTTTCGAGCGACTTGGCGATTGACCTCGGCACGGCGAACACGCTCGTTTATGCGAAAGGTCGCGGCATCGTCGTTTCTGAGCCTTCGATTGTCGCAATCAACAAAGTTACCAACCAAGTCGAAGCCGTCGGGCGCGACGCGAAGGAAATGCTCGGCAGAACGCCCGGCAATATCGTCGCCATTCGCCCGATGAAAGACGGCGTGATTGCGAATTTTGAAGTTACCGAAAAGATGCTTCAGCATTTTATACGCAAGGCGCACAACGGAAAATCTTGGGTGCGCCCGCGCGTCGTGATCGGCATTCCGTCGGAAATCACGCAGGTCGAACGCCGCGCCGTCGAAGATTCGGCGTATCGCGCCAAAGCGTCGGAAGTTTATCTGGTCGAAGAAGCTATGGCGGCGGCAATCGGCGCGGGTTTGCCGATTACCGAGCCGCACGGAAATATGGTTGTTGACATCGGCGGCGGAACAACCGACATTGCCGTTATCTCGCTGTCGGGTATCGTTTATTCCCGCGCCGTGCGCGTCGCCGGAAACGAAATGGACGAAGCGATTACGCAGTTTATCAAACGCAAATATAATTTATTAATCGGCGAACGAACTGCCGAAGCAATCAAAATCGCGCTCGGCTCGGCGTTTCCATTGGAAGAACCGCTTTCGATGGAAGTTCGCGGACGTAACTTAATTGAAGGAATACCGAAAACTATATCAATCTCGGACGAGGAAATCCGGGAAGCACTTTCCGATGCGGTGGCGACGATTATCAACGCCGTGCGGGTCGCGCTCGAACGAACGCCGCCGGAACTTTCCGCCGATATTGTCGAGCGCGGAATCGTCTTGACGGGCGGCGGTGCGCTACTGAAAAATCTCGACAAGCGTCTGACGATTGAAACCGGATTGCCGGTCGTCATCTCCGATGACCCGCTTTCGTCGGTCGTGCTGGGAACGGGAAAAATGCTTTCAGATTTTGAATTGCTCAAGCGTGTTAAGTGGGACAACACGATGATGATGGGAGGGTGAAGCAATGCGGAATGCGGAGTGCAGAGTGCGGAATAAAAATTATTTTACTTAAATTCCGCACTCTGCACTCCGCATTCCGCACTCCAAAGCAGTGGTTGAGCGAAGTCAAAAAGGAGTTTGGAAGATAACGCCGTGGTTGATGCTTCTTTTGCTTTTATGCAATTTTGTATTGATGGCGTTTGACGCGCGTGAGGCGAATTCGCAGCAGCGCGTCATTCGCGTTTGGGCGCAGACCGTCGCCGATTTTGTTCAATCGCCAGTTACGACCGTGAGTTCCGGCGTGAATAATTATCTGCAGTCTTTTTCTACTCTCCGCACCGCGCAAAGCGAAAACGATTTATTGAAACAGCGCGTTCAGGAACTCGAAGTTCAGGTTCAGAATAAAGAAAGTTTGACTGTTGAAAACGAACGTCTTAAATCGCTTCTGCAGTTGAAAACCGAAAGTCAGTATAAACTTTTGCCCGCGCAGGTCATCGGGCGCGACACGAGCGCGTGGTTCGATTCCTCGATTATCAATCGCGGCAGTCTCGACGGCGTGAAATTGAATATGCCGATTGTAACCAACGGCGGCTTGGTCGGCAGAGTAACCGCCGTAAGTCCGCTGACGGCACAAGTCGCGTTGATTACGAAAGATAAATCCGGTTTGGGCGCGGTCGTCGGCGAATTGGGAACGTCAAACGCGCTCGGCGTTGTTACCGGAACAGGAAAAAAAGAAATTCTCGATATGGGTTATGTGCCGGGCAGCATCGAAGTCAAAGTCGGCGAGCCGGTTTATACGACCGGACAGGACGGGATTTTTCCGGCAGGTTTGAAAATCGGCGAAGTTACCGAAGTCCGGGCGGGTTCGGCGACGGTCGCGCAGCAGATTTTCATACAGCCGAGCGCGAAACTTTCCGCGATGCAGGAAGTCGCTGTTCTTTTATACGAACCGCCGCAGCGACCGGAATTTGACAAGGCTCTGCCGAATGCGAAGAAGAAATAGTTTCAGGTTTCAAGTTTCAGGTTTCAGGTTAAGGAATTGACCGTTTAAATTCAAAATTTAACGGACAATATGAAAACTTGAAACTTGAAACCTGAAACCTGAAACTTGAAAAAATGGAACAGGTAAAAATCACAGTCTCATTGATAATCGCCGTGTTGCTGCAATGGACGCTTCGCAACGTCGCCGAGCCTTTCGCTTTTGTTGACTTTCCTTTGATTATCGTCGTCTATGCCGCACTGCAAGGGCATTCGATAAAATCCTTGTTCTACGCCACGTTTGCGGGCATTGCGGTTGACGCTTTGAGCGGCGGACTTTTGGGCGCAAACGGCTTCTCGAAAACGCTCGTTGTCTTTGTCATTTCGGAGATGGTGCGGCGCGTCTATCTGGACAACCTTCTTCTTCGGATTCCCGTCATAGCAGGCGCGTGTTTATTGAACAATGTGGTGTATTACGGAATGCAC
Source organism: Pyrinomonadaceae bacterium (assembly GCA_051002375.1). Lineage (GTDB taxonomy): Bacteria > Acidobacteriota > Blastocatellia > Pyrinomonadales > Pyrinomonadaceae. Next base: position 17,525 of record JBPCMK010000114.1, read on the forward strand.
CGACTTCTCGGACAAGAGCCGAGCGGAGAATTTATAACGACGCTCGCTTATTCGATTATCGGAACGACCATTGCGGGAACGATTGTTTTTTTGATTTTGAGCAATATTTTTATAGAAAATAGCTCAAAGGGCAGGCGCGAAGTTTTCACCCAGCGTCGTCAAACTCGTCGGCGTAATCCGATTCGATTGGGGAATCGAAGATGAAAGAGCAATATCCGTCGCAAACAAAATCTGAGTTCTGATTTTTACCAACGCTTCTTTACACTAGAAATTAATTTGAAATCTGAAATTCGAGATTTGAAATTATGAAGTTAAACGACCAAGCACAAAATCTAGGAATCCGTGTCGGGGCAATTCAAGTTATCGCCTTTGTTTTGCTGACGATTCTCGGTGTGCGACTTTATTATTTGCAGATTGTCAAAGGCGAATATTACAGCGACAAAGCCGAAAATCAGCGCGTCCGATTGATTCCGATTCCCGCGCCGCGCGGCGCGATTTTCGACCGTAACGGAAAACTTTTGGTTGATTCGCGCCCGACTTACAATGTAACTTTATCCAACGAGCCGATTAAGAAAATTGATGTCGGCGACCGCATTGACGATTATTCGCAAGGCTTACAGGTTGATAAGCAATATCTAATTGAGCGAGTGAACTTCATCAAAAAACAACCCGGCTTTGAAACGCTCGTTCTGAAAGAAAACGCCACCATTCAAGACATCACTTGGGTGAAAGCTCACGAACTCGAATATCCCGAACTTCGCATCGAAATCCAGCCGCAGAGATTTTATCCTTTGGGAAAAACGCTGGCGCACGTTCTCGGCTACGTCGGCGAAATCAGTCCGAAGCAGTTGGAAAAACCCGAAGTCAGAGAGAAAGGTTTGCGTCCCGGCGATATTGTCGGCAAAGGCGGACTCGAACAATACTACGACGAATTTTTGCGCGGCAAGCCCGGTTACAGAAAGGTAATTGTAGACAGTCGCGGGCGCGTGCAAGCCGAACTCGAAACAGTTCCGGCGCAGCCCGGACAAGATTTGGTTTCCACGATTGACCTTGATTTGCAGCAGGCGGCGGAAGAACAGCTTGCCAATTCGTCAACCAAACGCGGAATGATTATCTCGATGGACCCGAACAACGGCGAGATTTTGGCGATGGCGAGTGCGCCGTCGTTTGACCCGAACTCCTTTGTAACGCGCATCGGCTCGCCCGAAGGTCGCAAGGAAATCGCCGAGTATTACACCGACAAGGAAAGACCGCTTTTGAACCGCGCGATTCAGGGACGTTATCCGCCCGGCTCGACTTGGAAAATTCCCGAATCGGTCGGCGCGTTGCAGCAGGGCGCGATTACCGTGAAAAGCAATAGCATTATGTGTGGCGGCGGAATTCAAATCGGCAACCGCTTCACCCGCGACACGAGCGGCAATCACGGCACTCCGAATTTGACATCGGCAATTACGCATTCGTGCGATGGTTATTATTACCGGCTTGCTTTGAAAATGGGCATCGAAGGCATTATTAAAATGGTCGAAACCTTCGATTACGACAAGCGTTCGGGCATTGATTTGCCGAACGAAAAAATCAGTCAAACGCCGAAATCGTGGTATCCGACGGTCGTCAAAAACGAAGGCAAATGGAGCGACATTCGCACGGTTTTTGCGGCAATCGGACAAGATACAGTGGTCGTTACGCCGATTGCGATGATTCGCGCCGTATCGAGTATCGGTATGCAGGGCAGAATGTACACGCCGCATCTTTTGAAGGAATTTAAAGCCATCGGCGCAATCGGCGAAGAAGGCGACGCGGATTATGTTCCGGCACGTCCGAGTTTCACATATCAACATCCCGAACCGAAAATTATCGAGATGACACCCGAACAAAATAAAATGGTTTTAGACGGAATGTGGGGCGTAGTCAACAACGGCGGAACGGCGGGACGATTTAAGAATCCGAATTTTGAAATGGCTGGAAAAACCGGCACGGCGCAGGTTTCGTCAATCGGTTCGGGCGGCGATAAAGACCACGCTTGGTTTGTCTCGTTCGCTCCGGCTTACAAACCGGAAATCGCCGTCATCGCTTTAATCGAAAATTCCGGTTTCGGCGCGTCAAACGCCGCGCCCGCGGTGATGGGAGTTTATAAAGAATATCTGCAAAAGACTCGACCGGAGTTAGCAAGCAAGCAGGAAACAGCGAAGAAGTGAAAACAATGACGAATTTCAAATTGCGAATTGTGAGAATTTTTTCGTAATTCGTCATTGAAAAATTATGGCTGCAATTCTCGAAAAACGAAACTTGCGAGACTTCGATTGGCTGACGGCTTTTCTCGCCGTCGTAATCGTGAGTTTTGGCGTGTGGCAAATTTACAACGCACAGCCGACCGAAAATTACTGGTCGAAGCAAATCATCGGTCTGGTTATCGCGCTCGCCGCGCTGCTGACTATCGCCGCGCTTGATTATCGCCGCGTGATTGATGCCGCGCCGTTTTTTTACGGATTCGGGTTATTGCTGCTCGTGATGGTTTTGATTCCGGGCATCGGAATGCGAATCAACGGACAGCAATGCTGGATAAGAGTTCCACTCGTCGGACAATTTCAGCCGTCTGAATTCGTTAAAATTCCGGTTATTTTGATGCTCGCCAAATACTTCGGCTCGCGCGTCGGCGGAACTTTGAAGTTAAAGGAATTTTTCATCGGCATATTGATTTTGGCAGTTCCGCTCGGATTGATTTTGCTCGAACCGGATTTGGGACAGGCGATAACTTATTTCCCGATTCTCGCCGTCGCGCTGTTTCTCTCGGCGATTAAAATTCGGTATGTAATTTTAACGCTAATTCTCGTGGCGATAATGATGCCGGTCGGTTACTGGGTCGGCGTGAAAACCGGCAAACTGAAAGGCTATAAAAAGGAGCGCATAGACGTAATTATTGACCCGGAAAGCGCAGACCCGCGCGGCTTCGCCTATCACACGATTCAATCAATGATAACAGTCGGCAAAGGCGGTTTGTCGGGCATCAAAGGCGACACGGAAACTTCGCAGAGCGCGTTGAAATTTCTGCCCGAACCGCACTCGGATTTTATCTTCGCGGTAACGGCGGAAAACACCGGCTTTATCGGCTGCGTCAGTTTGCTCTTGGCTTACGCGCTGCTTTTATCGAGACTTGTCGCCGGCGCGAGACAAGCTCCCGACCGCGCCGGAATGCTCGTCATAATGGCAGTTGTCGGCTCGATGATTTTCCAGATTTTTATGAACGTCGGAATGACTTTAGGATTTTTGCCGGTCATCGGCGTTCCTCTGCCGCTAATGAGCGCGGGGCTTTCGGCGGTTTTGACGACGTTCACCGCCATCGGTTTTGTAATTAGCGTCAAGATGCGTAGGTTTGTTAATTAAGCGGTTTTGATGTTTTGCTTTACCCGAAAATGATATTCGGGTAAAGCAAAAATGAATACGGATTTGGTAGAATGATATTCGGATTCGGCGAATCGGAATATTGAAAAGAGAAGATAAAAATGCAAGCTGTTCTGAATATAAAACTAAACGAGATTGACGAGCATTTGTTGAATGTCATTAAAGAATTGCTTTCGAGAAATGTGGAAGTTGTCATCAAAAAAGAATCTCTCGAATTGGAAAAGTTCGACCAAAGTAAATCTTTGGAAGAAGTAATGCGGGAGTTTGAAAAGGTCGGTTACAGCGAAAACTTTTTGAGCGATTTGAAGGCAGGTTTTAAAACGTCCGAGATATACGCCGAGCGTAATGAAAATAAAACCTCTCAAAGATAAAATAAACGAATATCTGAAAATTCATCAGCTCGATAAAAAATTCGAGAAAGCCAAAGAACTTTTCGAGCCGGATAAAAATCATCCGTCTTTGAACGTAGAAATTTTAGAGCCGAAGCATTTAAAGGTTTATTCATTTAGACTGGACAGAAAATATAGAGCGATTTTTGTGCTTGCGGCAGACGGCGAAATTGAAATAATAACCGTTACCAATCATTATAAATAACATCGAAAAAGGTAAGAAAGATGAAAAGTATTAAAACAACCGAAGTCGAATCAGTGCCTGCGAAACGCCGCAGTTTTTGGAGATATTTGTGGCTGCCGGTTGCGCTTTTGCTCGCGCTTTCGGCGGGCGAATTGACCGGCGTTCTGGCTTCGTATTATTTGAATAATTCGCGTTACGCGACGGAAGTTTCCGCGCTCGCCACGTATCGTCCGCCGCAGGTTACGACGATTTACGCTGACGACGGCGAAACCGTATTAGCAGAATTCGCGCTTGAAAAACGCATTCCGGTCAAAGAGCAGGACGTTCCGCAGCAAGTCAAGGAAGCACTTATCGCCGTTGAAGATTATCGTTTTTACAATCACATCGGCATTGACCCGTATCGCATTATTGGCGCGGTTTTCAAAAATGTTACGACCGGCAAAACCGAAGGCGCGTCAACCATCACGCAGCAGTTGGCGAAAAATCTTTTTCTCTACAAAGATCAAACTTACACGAGGAAACTCAACGAATGGATGGTCGCTCTGCAAATCGAAAGGCTTTACACGAAACAGCAGATTCTCGAAATGTATATGAACTACGTTTTTCTCGGCGCAGGCTCTTACGGCTTTGAAGCGGGCGCGAGAACGTATTTCGGGAAATCTCTCAAGGATTTGAATTTGGAAGAATCCGCGCTGCTCGCCGCGATTCCGAAATCGCCGGAATATTCGCCGACGCGCAATATGGAAAAAGCCAAAGAGAGACGCGATGTCGTGCTTGACCAGATGGCGAAATTCTTTCCCGACCATTATTCGCAAGCCGAAATTGACGCGGCGAAAGCCAAACCGATAAAACTCGCCGACACGGCTTATTATCAATCGCTGCCGAAATCAACCGCGTGGGATTATCCGGTCGAAGAAGTTCGCAAATACTTGGAAGATAGATACACGACGCGCGTCGCGCAGGGCGGTTTGCAAGTTTACACGACCATCAATGTCGAGGCGCAAAAGCTGGCGACCAAAGCCGTCCGCGAAGGTCTTCGCAGTTATGACAAAGGTCAGCGTTGGCGTTCGGATTATCAAAATATTTTAATTGACGAAGATAACGATAACGCTCCGATTACCGACCCGAAGGAAATTCAGCGCAGGCTCAACGCCTTCAAACACGGCGATTGGTATGGCGACGATTATCAAAAAGGCGAATTTATCAAAGGCTTGGTCGTCAAAGTTGATTCTGCAAAAGACGAAGCGGTCGTTCGTTTCGGCAGATATAACGCGATTGTTACTGCCAAAGATATGGGCAGAAGCATTAACAAGCATCCGAAAGATGAATTAAAGGTCGGTTATTTATGCGAATTTGAAGTCAAGGAAGTTGATAACGACAAGCAGACTTTGCAGGTAACTCTGTCGCAAGTGCCGGAAGTGCAAGCCTCGATTATTTGCGAAAACGCGCACACGGGCGAAATCGTGGCGATGGTCGGCGGCTATGATTATCACACCAGCAAATTTAATAATGCAACGCAAGGGCTTCGTCAAACCGGCTCGTCCTACAAACCTTATATTTATACGGCGGCGGTCGAATGGGGAATGACACCCGACACGATTGTCAGCGGCGCACCGATCAAACGCGGCGGCTGGCAGCCGCATAATTACGACGGCTCGCTCAGTTCTCCGAATGTGCCGATGAAAATCGCGCTGGCAAAATCTCTCAATATTCCGGCGGTGCATCTGCTCGATCAGGTTGGAATTCAAACCGGAGCGCAAATGGTTCGGCGTTTCGGAATCACAAATCCGATGGCACCGAGCCTTCCGTCAGCCTTGGGCGCAAGCGAAGTTTCTTTGATTGAAATGGTCGCGGGTTATTCAGCGTTTCCAAATAAAGGTTTGCGCGTCGAACCGCATTTGATTCGCAAAGTCTACAGCCGCGACGGAAGCCTTCTGGAAGAATTTTCCGGCAAGACTTCGCGCGTTACGAGCGAATATGTCGCCGGAACGATGGTCGAGATGATGCAGGGCGTAACTCGTCCGGGCGGAACCGCGCCGGGCGCGAACGCGGACGGTCAGCCGCTTGCGGGAAAAACCGGCACGGTCAACGACCACACGGACGTTTGGTTTATGGGTTACACGCCGACTTATGTTACGGGCGTGTGGATGGGAAATCCGTTAAAGAAGACAAATCTCGGCAACAGTATGACGGGCGGACACGGCGCGCTGCCGTATTTCAATGCGTTTATGATTCCGTTTATGAAGGATAAACCGAAGGATAAATTCTACGAAACGCCGCCGATGCCTTCGGAAATTAAAGCCTTAGCCGAGCAGCGCAAACGCGAGGAACTTGAAAAACTCGAAAAAGCCGATGAAGAAGGAAGAACTTCCGGCGCGAGCTACAGCACCGTCAAACCGCGCAAGGACAGCGACAGCACAATCACGCCTACAGATAATCCGACCGCTCCCGATTCGTCCGGCGAAAATAAAACCGTAGATATAAAACCGGCGGCAACTCCGCACGAAGAACCGCCGAAACCGATAATCGTGCCGACTCCCGCCAAAAAAACCGAACCGCCGCCGGAAAAACCAAAGAGCGAAGGCACAAAGCGGAAAGGTAAAAAAGGCGAGGGAGAGAATTAGAAAAGGCAAAAGTAAAAAGGCAAAAGTGTAAAACGGAATTCTCATCCCTAACTTTTGCCTTTTACCTTTTTATTTTTGCCTTTTTTCAGCCTTAGCTGAAAAACCTTCCCAGATAATACGGCAGCATCTTCCGCCACCAATCCCAATCGTGATTTACGTCTTTGCCCCAGAGTTCGCATAGATGCGGAATGCTTTTTTGATGCAGAACGCCGCAGAATTGCTGCGTTCTTTCGGGTGCTTCAAACGCGCCTTGTCCGGTAACCATCACGATTGAATCCGCCTTTTGCAGAATCGGCAAAAAATAATCATCGTTCAAATTGCCGACGTATTGAATCGGGTTGTTGAAATAAACATTGTCGTCGTAATAATTTTTCAAGTAAGAGCGAATGTCGTAACTGCCGCTCATCGCAATCGTGCCGCGAAAATCGTCGGGATGTTTGAAATAACAATTCGCCGCTAAGAATGCGCCCAGACTTGCGCCCGTCGTTAAAGGTCGCGCGTCTTGCCCGCATGCGTTACGAATCAAAGGCAGAACTTCTTCCATAACATATCGGTCGTAGCGCGTCAGCAGTTCCGCCTTCCATTGCGGCGAAGCCTGTTCGTTTAAAAGGCTGTAACGATTGACGGAATTTATCGAATAAGCGCGAAGTTTTCCCGCTTCGATAAACGGTTTTATCGCGTCGAGCAGTAAAAATCTTTCATATTCCAGATAATCCGCCGCCGCTGTCGGAAACATTAAAAGCGGAAAACCTCCATCGCCGTAAGCGACGAGCGGCATTTCCATTCCGAGATTATGACTAAACCAGGATGTCGTATCACGACGCATAAATTTTTGCAGCTCCAAATAGAATTTTGTTTATGTGAGATTAAAAGAAAAATAGTCGGACTTCAAGTTTGAAGAAAATTTAACCGCGAAACAGCACGAAACAACACTAAAATTATTTTAAGTTTTCGCGTCGTTTCGTGCTGTTTCGTGGTTAGCTTCTTATCTGTTTTATCGTTTTATTTCGTAACTGTAATTTCCCGCGTCGTCGAATTATAGCCGCCGTTGTCAACTAAATTTCCGTCTTTGTCCACGAGTTCGAGTTTGATCGAATGCTTGCCGTCCGTCCAGCCTGTCAACCAAATCGGCTGCCATTTATCAATGTATTTCGCCTCGCCGCCGTCAACCGAATAACGTACGCGATATTCGCCGCCGTCGCCGGAAAGTTTCGCATTCGACAGCCAGAAATCAATCATAATATTTTCCGCGTCCGCGCTCTTGTATTCGCCTTTCGGACGGCTGTATGTGAGAAGCGGTTTTTTCGCGTCAACCGCGCCCGCCGTCGAACTCGGCATATCTTTTCCTTCGGGCGTGGCTGATGCGTTCGCCATCTGTTGATTTGAATTTGTCGTCGCCGGTTTTGAATTGTCCGCGCCGCCGTTTTTGACGGTGAATTTCACCATCTGAAACGCGCCTTCGTTTTTGTAGCTTTCGTGCCACGGGCGCGAAGGGAAAACTCTCAATGTGTGTTCGCCGTCAGCGATGTTTCTTAACTCGAATTCATTATCGAGATTGTAATACGCTTCATACGGCTGATTGTCCAAAATTACGTGAATGTGATTTCCCATTCCCGTCGTCATATCTTTCATCGGTTTATACCCTTTCAAATCTCCGCCGAGTTCGAGTTTGACTTTGACGGTCGAACTATTAACCGTCGCGCCGTCCTTCGGTTCGACAAATTTCAAAGTCGGCTTCGCTTCGTCCTGCTCGCCACGCTGCTTCATCATATCGGAAATTTTTTGCGGGCGCGGAACTTCCGACAAACTCTGCGCGGCTGGTTTCGAGTTATTCGCATTATTGGCGTTTATGTTCGCGTTTGCGTTTTGATTCGTTTTAGTTTCGCAAGCTGAAAACACGGCAAGCACAATTAAAAATATAAACAGTTTCGTCAATTTCATATTCCTCCTCAAATTTAAAGCACCGGCAATACGGTAATTAAAATATTTAATCGCGCCGTCTCTAAAATTTTACATAAAGTATAACCCAGAGCGTTTGAGAAATGAATGTGTGGTTTTTATATTCGGCGCAAACGGTTAGCGAGCGTCCGGCGGCGCGGCGGCGAGCCATAGCTCGAATTGGTTCGGACGCACGAGAGGTGAGTTTTCATAACCACTGATTCGCGTTTTTACCGCGTTGATGTGCGGCGCGAGAAAGGCGCAAATTTTATCGGCTTCGGCTGCGTCCGTATCGCGGAAATAGCGCAGTTGCGGCTGCTTAATCGAAGGCTTTTCCCCGACATTTTCAATTTCGTCGCCTGCCGCCAACTGCCGCATTTCCTTCGGCGCGGATGCTATCACTAAAACGCGAAGCGGCGGAATAACTTTGAGCGGTCGGACGGCATCGGCAGTGCGGAGATAACGCACGAGAGTCGTGTCTGTATCCAATCCGACAAAATTGCTGTCGTCCGGCAGACGAAGATATAACTAGTGCTTTGTTGCCAAAGTTTTTGAAAGAATGATTTGTTTCTTGTATGCTTGCAGGATGCCGAGAATAAGAAAAATCATTCAACTTTCAACCACCGATTATAGTTCTTTGACAAACATTCTGTCAGGCGGCGAATCTTCTGCCCGCCAGCAAACTCGCGCTCGTATTTTGGATTTGCGGCACCGCCAAGAGTCGCCCGTCAAAATTGCCGAACTGCTGCGTGTGGCTCCGTCAACTGTTTACAATGTGCAAAACCGTTATTTGACTAAAGGCTTGGAGGCGGCTCTCAATGATCAGCCACGTTCGGGTAAACCGAGTGTCATCAGCGGTCTGGAAAAAGCCCGCCTGACGGCTTTAGCCTGTTCGGATGCGCCGGCGGGACACGCCCGCTGGACTTTGCGGCGGCTTGCCGCCCAGGCGGTTGAACAAGGCTTGGTCAGCCGTATTTCGCACAAAACGGTCGGACAAATTCTGAAAAAAACTCTTTGAAGCCGCCACGGCTCATCAAAGTTTATCCGCGCCGCACTAAAGCCGATTACTGCCGGTTTCAACAAGCGGTGGCTGAATACTGGTCAGAGGCGGAAGTGAGCTGCAAGCTACAGGATAATCTGAACACGCCCAATGCCAGTTGCTTCTTATGAAAATCTGCTGCCCGACCAACCCTGTGCTTTGATGAAACGGTTCGAGTTTCATTACCCACCGAAAAAAGGCTCGTGGCTTAATATGGCGGAACTGGAGTGGTCGGCGATTTCCCGCCAATGTTTGGCGCGAAGGATTGCCGACATTGAAACTTTAAGTCGTGAACTGGAAATAATTGTCAAAGAACGCAACGATTTGGAAATCAAGGTCAAATGGCAGTTCACCGTTGATCAAGCCAGAACCAAACTAAGCCGTCATTACAAAGCGGTAATGACTAAAAACTAACGTAACAAAGCACTAGGGCAGAACGGCGAGTTCGGAGGCGCGGCGTTCGACACTCGCGCCGAAACTGACTGACGATTGATAAACGTCAAAACCGTTATCGCGCAAATAACGGGCGATGCCTTTAAAATAATTCAGTCCGTCGTTGGCTAATCCCAATTTATCGAGTCCCAATAAGCACAAATCTTTCGAGAATTTCTGAATTAGAAAATCGAAGTGGGTGATTCCGTGCGCGAGTATTATCGGGTAGCTGTTCATAAATTTACGCTCGTTTGTTCATTCAGGGTTTTCTTACAAAAAATAAATTCCTTTATAATGTTCTTAACTACCATAGACCCATAAATTACAAAAGCCTGTCGAGTTCCGACGGGCTAAATTATTGAAAAATTTGGTGGAGTCGAGGGGGATCGAACCCCTGACCTCATGACTGCCAGTCATGCGCTCTCCCAGCTGAGCTACGACCCCAGATGCAATTACGGATTATAAATTACAAACTGGCGAATGAGCAAATCAGTTACCAATTTCAATTTTTCGGTTCGTCGGTTAAATTCGCGCACTATAAATCTATTTGCCTTTGAAAACGGGTTTTCGCTTTTCCAAAAATGCGGAAACGCCTTCTTGTTTGTCTTCGGTTGAAAAGCAGATGGCGAATAAATCTATTTCGCGGCGCAAGCCTTCGTCGAGATTCGAGCGCGAGGCGAATTTCACGGCTTCTTTTGACATTTGCAAAGCAATCGGTGATTTTTCGGCGATTTTGTTGGCGAGTTCCATTGTTTTCGCTTCGAGTTCTTCCGTCGAATAAATGTAATTAACCAAACCGTAATTAAAAGCCGTCGGCGCGTCAATCATATCGCCGGTAAGAATCATTTCCATCGCCTTCGATTCGCCGATGAGTCTGGTTAGACGCTGTGTTCCGCCGCCGCCGCAGATGATTCCCAAATTTATTTCCGGCTGTCCGAAACGCGATTTGTCCGAGGCAATTCTAATATCGCAAGCCATCGCAAGCTCGTTTCCGCCGCCAAGACAAAAGCCGTTTATCTGAGCGATAATCGGTTTCGGAAATGTGTCGAGAACGGTAAAAAGCGAACGCGAATTCATCACGTCGCGCTGCTCGACCGGCGAAGCACCGGCGAATTCCGAAATGTCCGCGCCCGCGACAAACGCTTTTTCGCCCGCGCCTTTGACGACTACGACGCGCACGCCCGAATCATTTTTCAATTCATCTAAAATCGCTACGCCTTCCGTGTGAACTTTGGAATTTAAGGCGTTGAGTTTGTCCGGGCGATTGATGGTTAAAACAGCAACATTGCCTTGTTTTTCAACCAAAAAAGTTTCGTAATTTTCCATAACTAAAATAATAAAATCTCCGCCAAAGAAAAGACAAAAGGTGAAACGATTATTCCACACTTTTGCCTTTTGCCTTTTTACTTTTTACTTTTATTCTTCCTCGTCCGCTTGGTCGTCCGCCACCCACGCGACAAAAAGGCGCAGCCAATTTTCCTTCGGCTCGGTGATGTTCACGCCGACGCGAGCCGTGCCGTAGAGGGCGGGCGCGACGCGCACGACTTGGGCTTTGACTTCGACCGGAACGCCGTCAGGTCGGTGCGAGCGCAGATAAAGATTTTCGCCCGCGACGACCGGTTGATTCAGATGAAAAAGCGTGCCGGTCGTGGAAATATCATCGGTTTCGGTCGGCTCGCTCCACGCCGCGCCGTCGTCCGCGCGACCGGAGACGACAATCGGCAGACGCAAAGCCATTCGCAGAGCAAATCGTTTTTCCTCATATTGAGGCGACGTATTTGTTGACATAGACAAGTTTGCAGGCTCTCCGGCAGCGTAATCAGGTAAAACGAAACGAGTTTAACACGAAAAGTTACGAAAGAGAAAATAATTCTCGAAATCCCGGAGAATAAAATTCGCTTTCTTTCGGAATAATTAATCTGACCGCCTTCGGTTTTAATGTTCGACTAACCGTTTGTCTGATAGTTATACTATAATCAGCGGTGTAAATGCTATATCTCAGCGCGTTTTTTCCGAGAAATCAGATTTTAAATTATTTATGACAGAAAAAGAAATCAATCGAAAAGTAGTTATTTTAGGTTCGGGTCCGGCGGGTTTGACCGCCGCTGTTTACGCTTCGCGGGCGCAGCTCGAACCAATCGTGATTGACGGACCGCAGCCGGGCGGACAACTGACGATTACGACCGATGTCGAAAATTATCCGGGATTTTCGAGCGGCATTATGGGACCGGAATTGATGAACGAATTCAGAGCGCAAGCCGAACGCTTCGGCACGGAAATCTTGAACGTCTGGATTGACAAAGTTGATTTATCGAAACGACCTTTCACGCTTTACGCTAAAGAAAGTCAGGACAGCGCAGAAATTTCGACGATAATCAAAGCCGAAACTTTAATTATTTCGACGGGCGCGTCCGCCAAATGGCTCGGCATTCCGGGCGAAGAACCTGCGCCGGAAGGCTTGGGCGGCAACGGCGTTTCGGCGTGCGCGACCTGCGACGGATTTTTCTTTCGCGGCAAAGACGTGGTGATTGTCGGCGGCGGCGACACGGCGATGGAAGAAGCGATGTTTCTGACGCGCTTCGCCTCGAAAGTTCACTTAATGCACCGCCGCGACAGTTTCCGCGCTTCAAAGATTATGCAGGAAAGAGTTTTCAAAAACGAAAAAATCGAAGTCGTCTGGAACACGGAAATCAGGGAAATTCTCGGCACGCGCGAAGAAGGCGTAACCGGCGTGAGAATCTACAACAATCTTTCAAAAGAAGAATCTCTCTTTCCGACACAGGGCATTTTCATCGCCATCGGACACAAACCGAATACCGGGCTTTTCAAAAATGTTTTAGAAATGGATGAAGTTGGTTATTTAAAAACCGAAGGTCGCTCGATGAAAACCAACATCGCCGGAGTCTTCGCCTGCGGCGACGCGCAGGATTCCTATTATCGCCAAGCAGTAACCGCCGCCGGAACAGGCTGTATGGCGGCGATTGACGCGGAAAGATTTCTCGTCGAACACGGCGAAGCGGTCAAACAGACGGAAACGAATTGGTAGTTTGGCAATTGATAATCTGTTTGAATCGTTGTAAAAGTAAAATCTTAGGCAATTCTACAATCATAATTTAAATCTCTATGAGCTTTTTTCTGAGCAATCTAAAAAGGATGGATTTTGATGTTTCTTCTGGGGAACATCGCTCATTACTTCTGGTTTCTGAAAAAAATGAACAAGATTTAAGCCCTAACGAAGTTTTTGCACTTGAAGATGCTGACAAAAAATTTAACGCTACTGCTGTTTATTTTCGCCATTTTCCAAAAAGTGAAAACCGTCCGCCGATTCCGCAAATTTACATTTACGATAATACTCAAAACGAATTTTCCGATAATTTAGCAGATATTCATCGAGATTTATGGAGTAACTCTCAAATTCCGATGTTTATTGTAATTGAAAAAACGGAAGTTAAGATTTTTGACACTCGAAAACCCGTCGAAGTTTCTGGTCAAACAATTGAAACAAACCCGATAGATACAATTCCAATATCGGCAGACGCAATTCGGCATTATTCAAGAAAACTTTTCGATAGCGGCATATTTTGGGAAACTGAAAAAGCTAAAGGACACTTTTTAGAAAGCACATCTGCATATAAAGATCTTATTGACGGATTAAAACGCATTCGAGATAAATTTCTCGAAGATGTTAATTTGCCTCCCCAAATTGCTCACAAGATATTAGTTTTTGCCATATTAATTAAATATCTTGAAGAAAGGGGCAATGAAGATGAAAAATTATTTGCCGAAAATTTCTTTCAAGAATTTGGAGCGAAAAACTTTTGCGATGTTTTACGCCAAAAGGGAAAAATTGTCGAACTATTTGCGAAACTGAGTCAGCATTTTAACGGCAGAATTTTTGAATGGGAGAATTCGGAAGAAAAACATTTGGTTGCCGAAACTGATTTAAGCGAATTAGCAGATTTTCTCGATGCTGACATTGATGAAAATAAACAGTTGATTCTCTGGCGAAAATACTCGTTTAATCGTCTGCCTGTCGAACTAATCAGCACAGTTTATGAAACTTTTCTAACGGATAAAAAAGATGCAGTTTATACGCCGGAGTTTTTAGTAAATGCGCTTTTAGACGAAGCTATGCCTTTGAGCGATTATGAACAAACGTCGTTCAAAACAATTGACGTTAGTTGCGGTTCGGGCATTTTTCTCGTCGGCGCATTTAAGCGTTTGGCGCAACGGCATCGTTATCTTCAATTTAAGAAAACGGGAAAATTATTGCCTGCAAATCCTGACGTTCTCTTAAAAATTATTAAGGACAATACTTTCGGGGTTGATATTGAAGATGAATCAGTTCGTTTGACGATATTTAGTCTCTGTTTGGCTTTGTGCGACGAATTAACGCCAATGCAAATCTGGACAGAATTAAAGTTTGACGAAACTTTTCAAACCAATTTTATCGCTGAAAACTTCTTTAAGTTTTTGAATAAAGCTGAAAAAGGAAGTTGGGATTTGGTGATCGGAAATCCACCGTTCAAAGAATTGAGTCCAAACAAAGAAGAATATCAAGAAATTGTCGAAGTAAATCCAGAGATAAAACAAAGGTCGAAAGAAAGAATATATCCGCAGAATCAGTTGGCTTTGATGTTTCTCGACCAAGTTCCGCATTTGCTTAAAGAAAACGGTTTGGTGTGTCTAATTCTTCCTGCCGCGCCGCTTCTTTATAATAATTCACCGGAATTTAGAAAACACTTTTTCCCAAAATATCAGGTTTCTCAAGTTTTTGATTTTACTGTTTTGGATATTTTCAGAAAGCGTAATCCGCAAACTCAAAAAATAACGGGTAATGTTCCAACCATTGCATTATTTGCGAGAAAAAACTCTAGTTACAATGAAAAACTGCCGATTGAGCATATAATTTTCAGAAAAACTAGGACGGTTGAACAAAGAATATTTCTTGAAGTAGATAAATATGATGTTCATCAAATTTCACAATCAGATGCTCTACATAACAAAAGCATTTGGAAGTCTAATTTACTTGGTGGCGGAAGACTCGATAATTTAATTAACAGATTATCTGAATTAAATTCAATCAAGAATTTCGTTGATAAAAAGGAATGGATTGCTAATGAAGGTTATATTGTTGGTTCAGTTAATGATAAGACAAGAAAGCCAGCAGATTATATACATCTAAAACCAACTTTACCGACAAAAGCGTTTAAGGAGAATGGTGTGGATGAATCACAAATAACTCCTGAAACTTCATCTCTATTTCATACTACTGGTGACAAACGAATTTACAGTCCTCCGCATTTGTTAATTAAAGAAATTATTGGAACAAATAAAATACCTACCTATTTCACCGATAGATATTTAACATTTAAACACAGAATCGTCGGAATCAATGCTCCCGTTGATGACAGAGAACAACTGTTGGAATTATCTAAAGCGTTTGAAATATACAGCGATATTTATAGATTTTTCATCACGACTACAAGTAACGAATATCTCGTTGGAAGGGCAACTACAATTCTAAAGCAAGACATAATGAATCTTCCTTATCCAGAAGATAAAGAAGAATTAAACCTGTCTTTTGTAGAACAAATACTTTGCGATGATGTTTTGGAGTATTACACGGATTTGCTTTCAAAAGGGAGCAAATCAAAAACGAACAAAAATGCTGAAGAAAACCAATTAAAACAATTTGGCAAAGTTTTCACCAAAGCACTTAATTCTATTTACGAGCAGAACAATAAACATTTTTATCTCAAAAAAATCTACGACTGGCAAGAATACTGTATGACTGAGTTCGGTTACGGTGAAAAGTCGGATTTTGAGGGAATAGAAAAAGGCTCGGAAATTGACGAAGAAATAAAGTCGTTAGTAGAAGCTAAATATGGTGAAAGCGTTTATTTAATTAAAGTCGTAAAAATATATCAAAAAAACAAAGTTCTTCTTCTTAAACCTAAATCATTGCGGTTTTGGTTGCGCTCAATCGCCATCAAAGATGCTGACGAAGTATTATCAGATTTAGTAAAAGCAGGTTATTAATTATCAATGTCTAAAGCAGAAAACAACTCACAATATTTGCCCGAAATTGATGCGGATAAATCCACATTAACAACAAAAGTAGTTGAATTTTTAGACAAACACCTGCCGGAATTCCCCAATTATTTTAAAAACAAAATTTCTACAATCGCTGTTGAGCCAGAAGATGATAAGTAGTCGGACACAAAGATGGTATATTATTTCCCGAAATGGGAAAAATCAAAAAACTTGAACTGAGTGTAGCAGAAAGCGAAGCCTTAGAAAAAGGTTATCGCAGCGGAGAAAAACATA
>JBPCMK010000115.1:0-53290 GCA_051002375.1 Pyrinomonadaceae bacterium
TCGCAAAGCGGTGTTTGAATTCCGCGTGCAGCGCGTTGTAATTCGAGTTTCCGTCGGACACTTGCGCGTCAACCGCGCCGAACGGCGAAACCGCGCCGGTCGTTCTGAGACTTCCCGCAAGCTGCGAATTCAAAACCGCCGGAGTAACCAATCCGCCGGTCAAAGCCTGCGCGAGAAAATAATTCGGCGCGTTCGGACGGAAGAAATTGGCGACCGCCGCCGAAACCACGCGGTTTCCAATATTGGTCAAAGGCGCAGTGATAATTCCCGGAATAACAAGCGCGAAGGTTTGTCCCGCGTTCGGATACGGAACTGCTCCGGCTGGCGTGGTCAGCGTGTAGCACAAAAGCGGCACGCCGCCCGGACACGCCGCGCCGGTCGTCGGAATCGAAAACGCGACGGCTTCCTGTTGGCTCACCGGAAGTCGTCCGGTAAAGCGTTGGAAATTTTGAATCTGCAACGCCGTGTTCGGCGCGTTCAAATCCGTCGGGTGCGGCAAATGATGCGCCCCGACGAAAATATATGAAGCCGAGACGGACATGTTTTTCATTAGCTCGCGCTCGAAAGTCAGATTCGCCTGCGTCGCCGAAGCGTATTGAAAATCCTTCGAGATTGGCAAAGTGAACGGCAAAACCGCGCCGAAGCCGGAAAAAGTCTGGTCGTTAAAACGCTGTCTGCCGAATTGATACTGCGCTGAACTCGCTACGCCGGGCGTTCTGGTCGCGCCGCAAATTGCCGGAACTGAACCGATTACCCCGCAAACCGTTCCTTGAAAAACCTGCGCGGCGTTAAGCAGCGCGGTCGGCGCGGGACTGCCCGCCGTCAAAACCGCTTGCTGCTGCTGCGAGGCATCGGCGATGTCCGAGTTAAACGCGATTGCCAGCAGCGGATGGTCGTAGAACAATCCGATTGCGCCGCGAATCACGGTTTTGCCGTTGCCGGAAATGTCGTAGGCGAAACCGGCGCGCGGCGCGAAATTATTCTTGTCGCGCGGAATGCCCTGCTGCACGCCGACCGCATCTTGCGCGGCTTGAATGTCAGCCGCCGAAAGATTGATGCGCGAAAGCGGATCGCTGAAACCGACCGGCGCAATCGTCTGCGTCAGTTCGACATCGTAGCGAACGCCGTAATTTATCGTCAGGCGGCGCGTCGCCTTCCACGTATCTTGCGCGAAAACGGCGAGCGGCGTGTTTTTGATTTTACTGACCGGATCGCCGAAACCTTGAATATACGTCGAAGGCAAGCCGAGTCCGTAGGATTGGACGGGCGTAAAATCAGGGAAACCCAACTGCGAAAAAGCCGGATTGAGATTGCCCGCCGCGAACGGTCCGAAATTGAAAAGTCCGGCGAAATTCAATTCAAAAGTCGCGCTCGGAATCCGCACGAAATTCGCGTCGCCGCCGAATTTCAAAGTGTGCGTTCCGAGAATGTAATTAACATTGTCGGCGATTTGAAAGCGCGTTTCCGTTCGGCGGACGGGCGAGAAAAGCTCGCGCCCGACAAACGCCGCGTCGGAGATATTAAAGGCGACCGCATCGCCGTTTTGCGAGCGAAAGGAAGTTTTGCGTCTGCCGTAATTGAACTTGAATTCGTTCGCCGCGTGGCTTCCCAAAGTCGAATTGAGTCCGGCGGTGAACGATAAATCCTTTAAATCTTGAATGCCCGTGCGCGAAAAATCGTTTTGCCCCAAAGATTGGTTTTGCGATTCGACTTGAATGCCGGTCAGCGTTCCCGGATTGTAGCCGAAGCGAAAACTCAACTGATTATTCGTATTGAGATTGTGGTCGGTGCGAAGCGAAAAATAATTCTGGCGGTCGGTAACGGGAAAAACTCTCTGCAAACTGTTGAGCGGGCGAAACGCGATAAATTGTCCGGCGGCGTTGGTCGTGTTCAACGGAACGGGCGCACCCGACAATATAAAACGCGAGCCGACCGGATTTGCGCCCGGCAAAATCGGGCTGATTGCCGGACAGCCGCTGCCGTCGTTCGGACTGAAAAGGTTGTTGCTTCCGGTCAGGGCGGTCTGCCCGCCGCTCGATGCGAAAAAGGCGTAAGCCCGCGCTCCGCAAATCAGAGCCGAGCCGGTGGCGGTTTGTCCCGCGCCGATTAACTGTAAGCCTTGCGCGACCGTATTGTTGATTGCCGCCGCTTGTTGCGCGGTCAGATTGGTAAATGTTCGGGCAATCGGATTGAGTCCGGGAATCGCTCCAATCGTCGCCGTGCCGGTCAAACCTTGCGAAACATTGCTCGTGAAAAATCCGGTTTCGTTGCGCTGGCGGCGTTCAAACGAAGCGAAGAAAAAGTTTTTGTCTCTGCCTGAACTCGTAACCGGACCGCCTTCGCCGAAATTCAAAAACGGCAGCGGTCCGCCCAAAGTTCCGCCGAACTGCGTGCGCGTGAAAGCGGATTTAAAAGGCGCGAACGGATTGCGGGCTTGAATGCTTTTGTCGCGGATAAAGCCGAACGCAACGCCGCTATATTGATTAGTTCCGCGTTTTGTTACGACGTTGACGATGCCGCCTGTCGCGCGTCCGAATTCCGGCGCGTAGGAATTTGTCGCCACTTGAAATTCCTGCACCGCTTCTTGGGAAACGGTCGTCCGCGCGGCGTTAATCGAATTGTCAGTAAAATCCGAGCCGTCAACCTGCACTAAAGTCGAGCGTCCGCGCTGTCCGCCGATGTTCAAACCGGAAGTCGGCGCGGGTCCAATCGGGCGACCGTTGTCGCGTCCGACGGTAGAAATCGTTAAAGCAAATCCGGTCGCGCTGCGTTCGTTAATCGGCAGATTTTCGATGCGCTGCGTATCAATCGTGTTAGAAACTGACGTGCGCGTCGTCTCGACCAAATCAACCGAATCGCCCGACACATTGACGACGGCGTTCTGCGTTCCGACTTCGAGTGTGATTTGCAGTTCCGCGCTTTGTCCGACGGTCAGACGCACGGGCGAGATAACCGTTTTCTTAAACGTCGTGCCTTCCGCCGAGATTTCATATTCGCCCGGCGGCAGAGCGAAAAATTGGTATGTGCCTTCGTCGTTGGTCGTTACGGTGCGCGAGATATTGGTCGCCGGATTTCTGGCGATAACGGTCGCGCCCGGCACAATCGCGCCGTTCGGGTCAACAACCAAACCGCGCAAATCGGCGGTGCTAGCTTGCGCTTGGGCAAACGCCAACACAACGCCAACGAGCATAATCATCATCACTAAAGTAAATTTGCGGACGGCGGAAAAAGACTTTGGAAACGCTGTCATTAGTTTTTTATCTCCTTAAAATTTTAGAACGATTCCATCGGAAAGTATGAAAACATTTATCGAACGGGGAATTTGATTCGACGTTTTCCGAAATGATTTGAAGCGCATTAAACGCTCTCGAAAAATTTTAACCGACGGATTGTTTTCAGATTTGATAACTACGAGATTTTAACGGCTAAAAGCTATTTAAATCAAGGGAAAAATCGGCTTTTTGTCGCTATTAAACGATTTTGTTGCCCGTCCCGATTTATTCAGACGGTTTGACGGGTCAAACGCGCCAGAATTTTGCGCGGCAAATCGCTCAAACTCAAAGCGGCAATAAGGAATTTTGAAAGCGTCGGAGCAAACGCCGCGCGGCGCATTAAAGAGCAAACGAAAAGCCTTCGTTGAAATTTTCGGGCGTGTTCGATTTTATATGTTTCCGCGATTTTTTCAATCGCCGAATTTTTCGTTAATGTCCGCGCCAAAATCTCCGCGCTTTCAAAAGCCATCAACATTCCGCTGCCGGTGAACGGGTCAATAAACGCGCCCGCGTCGCCGACGGCGAGCAAGTTTTGCGCGGGATTCAAATCTTTTTCGCCGAAATTGTCAACCGAAACAGCCAGCCATTCGTGAACCGGTTCGGCATCTCGCAGAGTCGCGCGGGCGCGTTCGTTTTGAAAGATAATTTCACTAATAATTTTGACGGCATCGCCGGAGAATTTTTTCACCGCATCGGCTTTTATCAGAAAACAAAAATTCGCCAGATTATTTTCGACGCGGCTCAAACCGCCGTAACCATCTTGAAAAAAATAAATTTCGCACGCGCCTTTTTCGAGATTGACGTTTTTCAAATGCGCTTTGAAACCAACCAAGCAAGTGCGGAATGCTGAGTGCGAAATGCGGAATATTTTTCGGTTGTTAATTCCGCATTCCGCGTTCCGCATTCCGCATTTGCCCGCCAGCTTTCCTAAAACTGCGGCGCGTCCGGTCGCGTCAATGTATAAATCGGCGGAAATTTCTTTTGTTTCGCCATTTTTCGCCCGCAACTTTACCGCGCGAATTTTGTCTTTATCAGTTGATAAACTGACGACTTGATGTTCTTCCAAAACTTCAACGCCGATTTCCTTTGCTTTTTTTAAAAGACGAAAATCCATTTCGGCGCGGCTTAAACTCAACGCGCCGCGCGTCTCCGCCGCGTTAAACCATTCGCTCGGAACGCTGACGTTTTTTCCGTTCGGCGCGTAAAAAACCGTTTCCGCGATTCTATCGCCGCCCGCCGAAAACATTTCATCTAAAACGCCCAACTCCCGGAAATGCCGGAAACATTCGGGCGAGATAAATTCGCCGCACAATTTTGAGCGCGGAAATTTCTCGCGCTCGATTAAAGTTATTTTGAAATTTTCCTTTGCCAGACGAATCGCCAAGCTCGCGCCTGCCGGACCTGCGCCGACGACGGCGATTGCGGATTGCGGATTGCGGATTGCGGATTTTTCGCTCATCTTAAAACTGCTTTTAATTCTACATTTTAATTTTACATTAATTCCTCGCAAAAAATTTTTCATTGCGGAAAAATGTAAAATGTAAAATGTAAAATGTAAAATGTATAATTCGAGCGACCGGCAATTTCAAGTATGAAAATCATTCCGCTTTCGATTCCAACGCCGTTTTATGTCGGCGATGTAAATGTTTATTTGATAAAGGAAGAACCGCTTACGTTGATTGATGTCGGACCGAAAACGACCGAAGCGGCAAACGCTCTGCGCGACAAATTGCGCGACAACGGCGTGCAGATTTCCGACATAAAAAGAATCGTTCTGACGCACGCGCACGAAGACCATTGCGGTTTGGCAAAGCAGATTCGTGATGAAGCGAAAAACGCGGAAATCTTCGTTCACCCTTGGGAAACCGGACATCTTTTCGGGCGACTTTCCAGAGAAGAACACAAAAATTTAATGCTTCGCGCCGGAGTTCCCGAAACTGTTTTTGATGAAATACAATCGCTTTACAAAGACATTTCGATTTTAACCGACGCATTAGAGATAGGCGAATTTTCCGAGTTAAAAGACGAAATGGAAATCGAATTCGCCAGCGGAAGTTTGAAGATTTTGCACACGCCCGGCCACACGCCCGGTTCGTGTTCGTTCTTCAGAGAAGCGAATCGAACTTTGATTGCGGGCGACTGCGTTTTAAAAAGAATTACGCCGAATCCGATTATCGCGCCCGACCCGTTCGACGCGAACAAACGCTTTAAATCTCTAGCTGAATATCTCGTCAGTCTGGCGCGAATTCGCGCTGTTTCGCCGACTTTGATTTACGGCGGACACGGTGAGCCGATTTACGATTTTGAAGAAATTTTTCACCGCTACATTCGTTCGATTGACGAACGGCAGAAGAATATCATCGCGCTCGTTTCAAAAGACGGAACAACGGCGTTCGATGTCGCGCGGAAACTTTTTCCCGATGCGTTCGGCAAAGACGTGCATCAGTTTTTGGCGATTTCCGAAGCAGTCGCGCCTCTCGATTACGCCGAAACGGAAAACAAAATCGCCGTCGAATTAAAAGATGGCGTGGAGTTTTATAAACAGCGATAAATCAAAACTTAAGCCGCAGAAGTTTTTTGCAAAACTATCTCGCCGATTTTATCGCTGACTTTGGTCAAGCCTTTGAAACCGGGCAGCGATTGGATTTTTTGCGAGACGTTTTTCTCGATTCGTTCCAAGCCTTCTGCGCCGCCGAAGAGCGTCGCAATCGTGTAATCGGATTCGGTTTTCGGTTTCGCGCCGCTGCCGACCGGAGTCCAGAAATGTTTGATTAAAAAACGCGAAAGTCGGCGCGAGATTTCCGATTGCTGCAATTCGATGCGGGCGACGCTCCGGTAAAAAGTCGTGTGCGCGGATTCTTCGCGGATAATTCCGAATAAAATTTGCGACAAAATCGGATGACTGGCAAGTTCTGCCAAACGACGATAACCCTGCGTCGTGGACATTTCGTGAATCGCGCCGAACGCCATATGCGTCGCGGTAAATCGTTTGCCGATGAGATTGGTCAGCGTCGTTATCAAATAATTTGTAACCGTGTAAGAAGTCGAAACCGAATTAATAACCTGCGCCTGCCATTTCTCGTCGGTCGGAATTCCGGCTTCGTTAAGAAAGCGATTGATGAGTTCGCCGTGCGTTTGTTCCTCCGCGCTCCAGCGTTCCATAAATTTGCTGATAATCGGGTCTTTGCCGGTCGGCGTGCGGCGCAGTTCTTCGTAATAAACGTCCGTCAGCGTTTCGACATCGCGCATATACATCAGAACCGGCACGAATTTTTTATCGAGCGGATATTTGGCGACCGCGCTCCAATCAATGCCGCCGATAAATTCTTTCGTCAAAGTGCGCGGCTGCTTTTCATACCAATCGAGAACGTCTCTGTTCGTTTCAAAATTCATATCTTTCCTCTGCTAATCTATTCGATGAAAGTCGGTTTTCAGATGTCGTAAAGCGGAGAGCCGCATTTCAACATAATTGTTTAGAAACTGTCTTAAAAGCGTAACGCCAGCATTTTGCTGGCGTTACATTATTTGCGCCGGCGCGGATTGCTATCGTAGCTTTCGACTCATTGTTTATTGTAAAATCTCAATCAGTTGCCCGATTTTCATCTTAAAAGAATTTCAAGAAATTTATGAAGCTGACGCTCGAAAAACAGATTCCGCTTGTTTTTACTTTTGCGATTATATTGTTGATAGTAATCGTTTTTTTCGCCTTCCGCAGTATGAATTCGGTGAACGAAGCCGTGAAGTGGGAAAAGCATATGCAGGAAGTTCTTTCGCAATTAGACGAAACGCTGACCTTAATGGTTGACGCGGAAACGAGCGCACGCGGATTTCTTATCACGACTGACGATTCGATTTTAGAACCTTATAATAACGCGCGGCAAAAAATCGGCGGCGATTTAAAACAGTTACGCGCTTTGACGGCTGATAATCCGGATCAACAGACGAGAGTTTCAAATCTCGAACAATTAACCGGCGAAAGACTCGCCGTTTTGGAAAAGTCAATCGAAATGCGCCGCATGCAAAGTTTGGAATCGGTCAAAGAACAATTAGCTTCGAGCCGCGGCAGAGAATTGATGAGCGCAGTTCGTCTGGTCATCGGCGAGATGAAAGACGAAGAAAAAGGCTTGCTTGCAAAACGGGAAAACGATTTGAACAAAAGTCTGGCAACCACTTATCGAATGCTTCTGATTACCGGAATCGGCGGACTGCTTTCTTTGGGTTTGGCAAATTTTGCCATTTTCCGCGAAGTCGCCAAACGCGGACAAGCTGAAGACGCGCTCAAGGAAGTGAATAAAGATTTGGAAAAGCGCGTCGAAGAAAGAATGCAGGATTTATCGCATAAAAACGACGAATTAAAAGAGCAAATCATCAGGCGCGAGCAAGCCGAAGAACGTCGCCATGTCGCGCTCGAAGCCGGAAGTTTGGGAACTTGGAAATTGAATTTGGATAAAGACGACGGCGAAATGGACGAGCGCAGTCTGGCTTTGTTTGGGCTTTCAAAAGAAGATTTCAGAGGTTCGGGCAAAAATGCTTTCAGCCGCGTCATCGAAGAAGACGCACCGCTGGTTGACGAAGCGTTTCGTAAATCAATCGCCGAACGCGCGAATTTTAACAGCGAATTTCGCATCAAAGCCGCTGACGATTCGATTCGCTGGAACAACTGCACCGGACAGCCGCAGTTTGACGCAAACGGCAACATCACGCATATCATCGGTTTCTGCCGCGACATCACGGAAATTAAAAATAACGAAATCGCTCTGCGCGACAGCGAAAGTTTTATTCGCTCGATTCTCGATTCGCTATCGGCGCATATCGCCGTCATTGATACGGGCGGGAAAATCATTGCCGTCAATCAAGCGTGGCAAAATTTTGCCCAAGCAAATTGTTTGGAAGAGCAGATGGAATTGATCGGAATCGGACAAAATTATCTCCAAGTCTGCGAGCGTTCCGAAGCGTTTGAAGAAAATACGAAAGACGTTGTAACTAATCTGAAAGCAGTTTTACGCGGCGAATTGAAAGGCTTTTCCGTTGAATATCCGTGTCATTCGCCGAATGAGGAACGCTGGTTTATTTTGCAGGTCAGCCGGATGAAAAACGGCGCGGTTATTTCGCACATCAACATCACCGACCGCAAAAAGGCGGAAGTCGAACTCAAAAACAGCGAGCAGTTTAACCGCAGCATTTTTGAAAATAGTCCCGAATGCGTTCACGTTCTCGAACTCGACGGCACGATTTATTCGGTCAACGCCAACGGTTTGCAGTTGATGGAAGCGGATAAAAACGAAGATTACATCGGCAAAAACTGGATTGATTTCTGGAAGGACGACGAGCGCGAAACGGCTCTGCTCATTATCGAAAAATCAAAGCAAGGCGAAATCGGTGAAATGGAAGGCTTTCGCCGCACTTTAAAAGGAACGCCGAAATTTTGGTACGCTTCAGTCGCGCCGGTTTTCGATGCCGAAGGCAAAGTCGCGCGGCTGATTTCCACCTCGCTCGACATCACCGAACGCCGCGAAGCCGAAACCGAGCGCGAAGAATTATTGAAACGCGAACAGTCCGCCCGCAAAGACGCGGAAATCGCCAACCGCCTGCGCGACGAATTCCTCGCCACCGTTTCGCACGAACTTCGCGCTCCGCTCAATTCTATTTTAGGCTGGGCGCGATTGATGCAGAAAGGACAACTCGACGCTCCGACCACCGAAAAAGCCGTCGGCACAATCGTCCGCAACGCCGAATCGCAAAATCGTTTAATTGAAGATTTACTTGACGTTTCGAGAATTATTTCCGGCAAACTGCGGCTCGAAGTGATGACGATAAAACCGATTAACGTCGTCGAATCCGCGCTCGAAACCGTGCGTCCGGCGGCGGAAGCCAAAGGAATAAAAATCGAAATCAAAGGCGAAGGCGACATCAGCCACATCTCCGGCGACCCGAATCGTCTTCAACAAGTCATCTGGAATCTGCTCTCAAACGCCATCAAATTTACGCCGCCCGAAGGCGAAGTCCGTTTGGAAATCCAGCGCGAAGACGATTACGTGGAAATCCGCGTCAAAGATACAGGAGTCGGAATCAAAGAAGAATTTCTGCCGCACGTTTTCGACCGTTTTCGCCAAGCCGACGCTTCGAGCATCAGAAAATTCGGCGGTCTCGGATTAGGTTTGGCAATCGTCCGCCACATTACCGAAATGCACGGCGGCACGGTTCGCGCCGAAAGCGCGGGCGAAAACAAAGGCTCTACCTTCGTCGTGCGGCTGCCGCTGATTATTCAAACCGAAGAAGAAAGCGAAGCGGCGGATAGTAGAAGAAAAGCACAGACTTTGGAAACCGACGTGGAATTGAGTTTGGACGGAATGCTGATTTTAGTCGTTGACGACGAAGAAGACACGCGCCAACTGCTCGTCCAATCTCTGACGTTTTACGGTGCGACCGTCATCACGGCAAGTTCCGCCGGGCAAGCGTTTATCGAACTTCAGGACAAAAATCCCGATGTGATGGTTTCAGATATTGGAATGCCCGACGAGGACGGCTATTCGCTGATTCGCCGCATTCGCTCTCTTCCCAATCGGCAGCACAGCGCGATTCCCGCAATCGCATTAACGGCTTTCACACGCGCCCAAGACCGTATGCGGGCATTAACAAGCGGCTATCAAAATCACGTTTCCAAGCCGGTCGAACCGGACGAATTGGTAACGGTTATCGCAAGTCTAACGGGAAGATTGCAGCGAGATGAAAAATAAGAAATGAGAAATGAAAACCGGAAAATCCATCGCCGATTTTCCGTTCTCATTTCTCATTTCTCATCTTACCGTTCGTCACGGACATCGTTCGGTTTTATAGTTTCCGGTACGTTGTATTTGCCGTGTTCGATAAAGCCGATGTGCGACGGATTCCAATAGCGAAAAAAGGCTTTGCCGTAGATATATTTTTCAGGCACTAAACCCCAATAGCGCGAATCGGAAGAATTGTCGCGGTTGTCGCCCATCACGAAATAGAAATGGTCGTCAACGTGCTTCGGCGGAAAACTCGGCAGCGATTGATTGTGATCGGCTTCGAGATACGGTTCGTTGAGCGGCTGATTGTTGATGTAAATTACGCCTTCGCGCACTTCGACCGTCTCGCCCGGAAGACCGATGACGCGCTTGACATAGCTTTTGTCCGGGTCTTTCGGATACCAGAAAACCACGACATCGCCGCGCTCGATGTGTCCCCAGCTAAAGTTTTGGAATTTGTAATAAACCAATTTATCAACCAGCAGACGCTCGCCATCGTGCAGTTCGGGAAGCATCGAAGTTCCCTCGACGACGACCGGCTGCGCGACGAAAACGCCTAGCAAAATAAAGACGGCGATGATCAAAATAATATCGCGCAGAAGTTTCAAACTTTCCGACCAAACCCCTTGACGCGATTCTCTTTTTAATTGATAAACTTCGATGTCGCGGTCGTCCGCCGCATCGAGAGTTCCGAAATCAATTTGTTTTTTCTTTTCAAAATCGAACATAATTAAATGCCTTTGATGTTTAATTGGAGGTTTCGAGTTGGAGAGGAAATTCTCTCGAACTATTACAAAACTAACAATTTATTACAGCGAATTCAAATAAAAAATCTTTTGTGTATTTTGTGCATTTTCGCGGCTGATTTTTATTTAAGAAATTATGAACGAACAAATCCGCGCCCCTTTTCCGGCGACGAAAAAATACGCTTATCTGAACAGCGCGGCAGTCGCGCCTTTGCCGACCATTGCCGTCGAAGCCGTTCAAAAACAACTGCGCGACGCGAGCGAAAACGGCTCGGCTAATTTTATGGAATGGGTGGCGACGAAAAATCGCGCACGTGAAATCGTTGCGAAAATGCTCAAAGTTCGCGGCGAACAAATCGCGTTTATGCGAAACACGAGCGACGGAATCGCGACTATTGCCAACGGTTTGAAGTGGAATGCGGGCGATAACATCGTTAGTTTTGAGCGCGAATTTCCCGCCAATTTCTATGCGTGGCGCAGAATCCGCGATGCGTTCGGTGTTGAACTTCGTTTGTGTCCCGAAAGAGAAGGACGAATTGATACGGACGAATTTATCAATTTGATTGATGCTAATACGCGAATCGTTTCAATCAGCGCGGTGCAATACGCATCGGGCTTTCGCGCCGATTTGGAACGAATCGGACGCGCGGCGAGAAAAGTTGACGCGCTCTTTTGCGTTGATTTTATTCAAGCACTCGGCGCGATGCCGTTTGATTTGGAAGCACAGTTTGTTGACGCGGGCGCGGGCGCCAGCCACAAATGGCTGTGTGCGCCGGAAGGCTGCGGAATTTTATATCTGAGCGACCGCGCCAGAGACAGAATCGAGCCGACGCTCGTCGGTTGGATTAGCGTTGAAGATGCTTGGGATTTTGCAGACACGGAACAAAAATTTAAACCGAACGCGCTCGCTTGGGAATCAGGAACGGGAAGCGCGTCGCTTTTCTACGGTTTGGAGCAAAGCGCGAAACTTTTATTTGAAACCGGCGCGGAACGAATCGAAAATTACTTGGAAGATTTAACCGATTATTTATGCGAACTCGTCGCGGGGAAAAATTACGAAATCGTCAGTTCCCGCGCACGAGGCGAAAAATCTCAAATCGTCTGCGTAAAAAATAACGACGGCTTAACGCCGAATGAAATCGCCAAAAAACTCGAAACCGAAAACATTATCGTTTCGCCGCGCGGCGACCGCATTCGCATCGCGCCGCATTTTTTTAATAATCAAAAAGACATCGAGCGATTAGCAGAAAATCTGCCGTAAGTTAAATGAGAAATGAGAGATGAGAAATGAGAAATAAAATTCAAAAACTTCTCTCTCATTTCTCATCTCTCATTCTCATTTAACTCGCAGAATTTCCGCCACGCTCCACGCCTGTGCGATGCAGCCGCGCGGTGCGTTCGGCGCGTCGGCATCGAAGATTTCCGAGATTTGTCCCAAGCCGGCTTCGCTCAAATGATTTCTAAAACCTTCTAAAATTTCGCTGACGCGCCCGTCATTTTCGGGGAAAACTTTTCGATAAGCGTCAACAAATCCGCCGATGAGCCAAGCCCAAATCGTGCCTTGATGATACGCCGAATCGCGCTCGAACGGCGAACCGACGTAATGCGGACAGTAGCGCGAATCATTCGGCGAGAGCGAGCGCAAACCGACGGGCGCGAGCAATTCGCTTTCGGCCTTTTCGACAATTTTTTTGGCGCGTTCCGCATCAATCATCGAATAAAATAAACTCACGGCGAAAATCTGATTCGGTCTGACGCTCGCGTCTTTTTCTTCGCCGCTGACGACATCGAACAAACAATTTTCAGCTTCGTTCCAAAACAGTTTGTTAAAGCTCGTCCGCGCTTCGTTCGCCATTGATTCGTATTGATTTTTTCGTTTCGCGTCATCGAATCGTCCGGCAAAATCCGCCATAATTTTCAGCGCGTTAAACCACAACGCTTGAATCTCGACCGCTTTGCCCGTGCGCGGCGTAACGACGAAATCGCCGATTTTCGCGTCCATCCAAGTTAGCTGAACGCCCGTTTCGCCCGCGTAAAGCAAGCCGTCCGTTTCATCAACCTTGATTTGAAAGCGCGTGCCTTTTAAATGCCAAACGATAACCTCAACGAGTTTTTCGTAAAGGCTTTCGCGGACAAAATCATAATCATTCGTCTTTTCGGCGTAGGCGCGAATCGCTTCAAAATACCAGAGCGTCGCGTCAACCGTATTATATTCCGCCTCGTCGCCCGCGTCCGGGAAACGGTTCGGCAGCATTCCCATCGAAATATATTTTGAAAATTCGAGCAAAATTGATTTGGCGATCTCGGCGCGGTTCGTCGCCAGAGTCAGACCGTTCAAGGCAATCATCGTGTCGCGTCCCCAATCGGAAAACCAATGATAACCAGCGATAACAGTTTTGCCCGCGCCGCGCGAAACGATAAATTGGTCGGCGGCTAAAACTAACTGTTTCGTGAAATCGTCAGTTGCGTTTGCCGTTTTAATTAACGCCTCGCGCCGCTCGATTTCCTTTTTCTCGAAAATTTCTGCGTCGGCGAAATTTTGATTTTCGGTCGAAGCGACGATGATTGCCGCCGCGCTCAAATCGAATTTCAAAGCGAACGGCTGAAATAAATCTTCCGTGTAATCAAAGCCGCGCGTCCGTTCGATTGCGTATTCGTAATTGCGATACCAAACGCTCGTGTTTTCGATTGAAGCAGCGTTGTGCGCGAAATAAAGCGGCGGCAAATCTTGAAAAGGTTTGACCGTTACGAGATTTTCCGACGCTTCATAATGTGAATCGAATTCAGCGTTTTCGTGCTGAAGATGATGATAATCGCAAAACGACAAAAGCGGTTTCAGTTCGATTTGCGGTTGGCGGTTGGCGGTTGGCAGTTCGTTTTTTATTCTCCAACGGCAAACGGTCGTGTTTTGTCCGTGAACCATAAAAATTGATTTCTCGATTTCGATTTCTTCAATTTCATACGTCCAAACGGGAAACGGCGCGAGACGAAAATTTTTCAAATATTGATAACCGTTCGGATAAACCGCGTTCGGAAATTGATTTGAAGAAAGCTCGTATCTTTGGTCGCCGATCAAAATTGTTTCCTCGAATTTGACGAGCATCGTGATTCGTCCGAGCGGCGGGCGCGTCGCGGCAGTTAAAAGCGCGTGATAACGGCGCGTATTCGCGCCCGAAATCGTGCTTGACGCGAAACCTCCGATGCCGTTGGTCTCCAGCCATTCGCGTTTTGTCGCTTCTTCAAAATTTGTGCAGATTTCCGCGCCGAAGTTTATCATTATCGCTTGATTAAATTTCTTTTACCTTTTCGTTTACTTTAAATTGTAGCGGAACTTTTTTAACTTTGAAAACCCGAATTTTTTATTGGCGGCGAATCTGTTATTGTTAGTGTTACGAATTACAATCTTATAACACATATTGATTTGGAGAGTTTTATAAAAATATGAGTCGTTGGCGCGGACGTTGGGAAGATTATTGAGAACTCGCATTGACGGGCGGTCCGCCCGTGCGCGGGACGAAGTTGGAAGCGTGGCGCGTGCCGCCGGTTTGGAAAAGTTTGCAAACGGGCGAAATGTCCACACCGGAAAACTCGAAAGTGGCGGCAAATCAAAAGCGTCTGCTCGAAGCGACACGGGCGACGCTCGACGCGGTTTTCGCAGACATCAGCGAAGGCTTGCGCGAGACGGTTGGCGTTGAATGTTCGCTTGCTATAAACGAAGTTTGTTCGGTCGCGCTCGATTTGCCCGAAGGCACGGACGCGGAAAAAATCGCGCGAGCGATTGATTTGGAAAACATCGAAGCGTGGACGGACGAAAACGGCAAAGTGAACGTCGCCGTCAGTCCTTGGTGTTCGACCAAAGACGTTGACCAGACGGTTCTTTCGGCGGTCAAAGTTATCCACGTTCTTCTCGGCATACACGCGACGGACACCGCGCAGCCGAAAACTTTCGGTCAAAAATTGCTGTCGTCAATCCACGAAATTATGCAGATTCAAACGAACGCAGAGAAAAAGAAAAATTAATCTGAAAATTTAATTTTATGCACATTCCCGACGGCTATCTTAGTCCTGTAACCTGCGCCGCGCTTTACGCCGCCGCCGCGCCGTTCTGGTGGATTGCGCTGCGGCGCGTCAAGCGTTTGTTAAATACGAAATTAGTTCCGCTGCTGTCGGTTTTCGCCGCGTTTTCGTTCGTGATAATGATGTTTAATATTCCCTTGCCGGGCGGAACGAGCGGACACGCGATTGGAGTCGGGATTGCGACGATTGTTCTCGGACCATGGGGTTCGATGCTGGCGATTTCCGTCGCGCTTCTGATTCAGGCGTTGTTTTTCGGCGATGGCGGCATCACGGCTTTCGGCGCGAACTGTTTTAATATGGCGATTGTCGGTTCGCTCGTGGCGAACGCGGTTTATCGTTTGATTGCCAATAAATCCGCCATCACTTCGACGCGCAGAGTTGTCGCGGCTTCCTTGGCAGGTTACGCGGCAATCAATGTATCGGCGTTTTGCGCGGCGATTGAATTCGGCATTCAACCGATGCTTTTTCACGACGCGAGCGGTGCGCCGCTTTACGCGCCTTATCCGTTGAGCATCGCAGTTCCGGCGATGATGATCGGACATTTGACTTTCGCCGGTCTCGCCGAATTGATTACGGCGGGCGGCGTGGTCGCGTATCTGCAACGCTCCGACCCTTCGCTTTTAAAATTAACTGCGCCGGACGCGCTCGTCGAAAATTCGATTGAAAAATCCGGCTGGCGTTCGACCAAACCTTTATGGATCGGACTCGCCGCGCTGATGATTTTAACGCCGCTCGGACTCGTCGCTGCCGGAACTGCGTGGGGCGAATGGTCGCCGCAGGATTTTCAAGACGCTTCGACGCGCGAGCAAATCGCCGCCGCTTCGCACAATCAAACGCCGCCGATTGCGCCGCCCGCAGGCTTGCAAAAACTTTCGAGCGTCTGGACTGCGCCGATTCCCGATTATGCGCCGCCGTTTTTCAACAGCGCGAAATTCGGTTACATAATGTCGGCGATGTTCGGCACGGGATTGATTATCGCCGTTTTTCTTTTGTGCGGATGGATTATGCGAAAATGATGAGCCTTTATTATGAAATTTTAATAACAGGATGAGATTAACTTCAACAATCATTATTTTTGTCATCGAAGATGACCGACATTATAGCCTAGCGAGAATCGCTAGGTTTGAAGTAAATAATCCATTCGTTCGCTGAAGGCGAACAACAATTATCGTTGGTTTGTTCGACGCTTTCAGCGTCGGCGCGATATTGCTTTCGACAACCTAGCGATTCTCGCTAGGCTATATTGTTTATCGCCTTTGGCGATTTTTCTGATTTGAAGGCGGCTTCCTGCAAAATAAGCATTTGGATAAATTTATTTCAAATCAAAAATCAAATTTAAACGCGCCGCCGCGCAAAAAACGTCGTGGCAGTTTCATCGAGCGGACGCTTTCGACTTTGATTCGCAAAACCGAACGCGCACTTTTCGCTGAAGAATTAGCTAGACAAAATGGCTTACTTCAAACGCTCGACCCACGCGTGAAAATCATCGGACTGCTCGCTCTGGTTTTGGACGCGACGCTCGCCCGCAATTTTTTTACGATTATTTTTATTTTCGCTGTTGCGATTACGCTTGCCGTTTTGTCGCAAATTCCGATTCGTACGCTGGCGGCGCGGGCTTGGCTCAGCGCGTTGGCGTTCACCGGAACGATTGCTTTGCCGGTGATTTTTATCACGCCGGGCGATGAGATTTTTCGTCTGCCGCTTCTCGGCTGGACGATTTCCGCGCAGGGAATTACGAGTGCGCTTTATTTGATAATGCGCGTTGAAACGACTGTTACGCTTTCTTTATTGTTAATTCTCTGCACGCTTTGGACGCACGTTTTAAAGGCTCTGCGCGTCTTGCGCGTTCCCGTAGTTTTCGTCGTCATTTTGGGAATGACGTATCGTTATATTTTCGTGATGTTGGAGACGGCGCGAAATATGTTTGAAGCCAGACAATCGCGTCTCGTCGGCTCACTCAATGCAGGAGAAAGCCGAAGAATCGCGGCGGCGAGCATCGGCGTTTTGCTGACGAAAAGTTTTTATTTAAATTCGGAAGTTTATATGGCGATGCAGTCGCGCGGCTTTCGCGGCGAGGTTTATACGCTCGACGATTTTGCGATGAAAAATCGTGATTGGATTGCGCTCATTGCGTTTTTATCATTGGCGATTTTCGCGTTTTGGATTGGGCGGCAGGATTCGCTCGAAGCGTTTTTAAATTTAAATTTTTAGATACACAAAACTCGTCTCAAAAGTTGAAGCAAGCAAGATAAATTATCAATTATTCATTGTCAATTATTCATTATTTGGTAATGTCTCAGATTTTATAATGAGAAAAAATCACTTCGGAATAGATGAAAGATGAGAGATGATAACTGAAAGATAAAATCTCTCATCTGTTATCTTTCATCTATTGCGGAAGAAAAAATTCCTTCGTCATAAATTGTGAAACACTACCCGTTATTTCAGGACGGAATAATTGATAATGAATAATTGACAATGGATAATTTGTCCCGTTTTGAGATGAGTTTTCGATATGAAAATTATGACCGACAGCATCTTCGACGTTCAGAATGTAACCTTTCGCTACGACGAATTAACCGCGCTCGACGATTTATCTTTGGCGATAAAAGAGAATCAGCGCATTGCGATTTTGGGCGCGAACGGTTCGGGCAAATCCACGTTTCTGCGCTTGCTCGACGCGCTTTATTTTCCCGACAAAGGCACGATTTTAGCTTTCGGCGAACCCTTGACGGAAGACGCTTTGCAAGATGAAGATTTCGCGTTTCGCTTTCGCCAAAAAGTCGCGCTCGTTTTTCAAAATCCAGACGTGCAGCTTTTTAATCCGACGGTTTTTGATGAAGTTGCATTCGCGCCGCTGCAAATGCGCTGGTCGAAAGACGAAATAAAACGGCGCGTTAATGAAACTTTGGAATTGATGGAAATCGCGCACTTAAAAGACCGTTCGCCGCATCGTCTTTCGGGCGGCGAAAAAAAGCGCGTCGCGCTCGCGTCGGTTTTGATTCTCGATCCGCAAGTTCTTCTGATGGACGAACCGACCGCCGCGCTCGACCCGAAAAGTCGCGGGCAGGTCGTTGATTTTTTAATCGGTTGGGGTGAAACTTCCAAAACCGTCATCACGGCGACGCACGATTTGGACATTATCGAAGACATCGCCGATTACTGTTTCGTTTTTCAAAACGGGCGCGTTGTCGGAGAAGGAAAACCGTCGGAGATTTTGGCAAATAACGAATTGCTCGAAAGCACGAATCTGATTCACGCGCATCGCCACGCGCACCCGGACGGCACAGTTCATTCGCACTCGCACCGGCATCGTTTTCACGAACACCAGCATTGAAATAATTCAAATGGATTGATAACAGATAATCGCGCCGACGCAAGCAATGACGAACGCGCTCATCACGGGCAAAAGTTTGACGAGACGATTTTCCGCCAGCCGCGAGCCGCCGAAAGTTTTTCCGACATACAGAAAAATCAAACCGATGGTCGTCAAAGTCGTCGCAAGTCCGAGACTGAAAAGCAAAGTTAAAACGATTCCGTAACCGATGCGACCGAGCGAAATCGCCGACAGCATCAGCACGAGAGCCGACGGACACGGCAACAGTCCGCCGGAAATTCCGAGCGCGAGAAGACTTTTCCAACTCACTTTTTTCGGCGGCAGATGTGTGTGCATCGAACCGCCGTGCGTGTGCGTCAAACTGTCGCTCGCGGAACTATTGTCATCGTATTCGTCGTTTGTGTGTTCGTGTTGAAGCGTTTCCTTTTTCCAGCCGAACGCGCCGAATAATCTGTTTTTGAAAAGCGACACGCCGATAAAGAAAACGAGCAAGCCGGAAACAAAACTGAGGAAAGGCATCAAGCGTTCGGGCAAAATATAATTCGACGCGAACAGCGTAATCAAACCGAGCGTGAAAACGCCGAGTGTGTGCGTTATAGTTACGGTCAATCCGAGAAAAACGGCGTGTTTAAAATCTCCGCGCGAGCCGACTAAATATGCGCCGACGACCGTTTTTCCGTGTCCGGGCGAAAGCGCGTGAATCGCGCCCAGACCGAACGCGAGAAGCAAGCCGAATAAAATAATCGAGGGTGTAAGTTCGCCGTTTATCAACTCGGCAAATTGGTCTTTTTGAATCGCCGTCGTTTGATGTCCGTCGCGGTTTTGCAATGTCCTGGCGTTTGCCGGTAACGCGCCGGACGTGAAAGAAAAATCTACCGTATGTTCACGAAGCGGCGCGTCGAGAGTTTCCTGCGGATACGAATTTATTTCATCTGTAATCGCGCTGCCGTAACCCGTCGCATCAAAAATATTGATGCCCGAATCTCGATTTAAAACAATCTCGTTCCAACCGATACGTTCCGCGTAATTTTTATTTTCAAAATGAACTCGGTTGATTGTTTGCGTGTTCGGCAAATCGCCGACTAAATCCCATGCGACGCGCATCGTCGGCAAATTTCCCGCGCCTTCCCGAAGCGAAATATTTTTCTTTTCAGCGCGAAGCTCGACCGGTGCGTCATTGACTGTTAAAAGTAAATCGGACGTAAAACGAGGGGTGAGTTTTTCGGCGTAAGCGTTTAATTCTTCCGGCGACATTGTGCCGTTTTTGTCGGTGTCAATTTCGCTTGAGAGTTGAAATGTCGGAATCTCCGCCACGTCCAAAATTTGCCGGATTTTTATTTGCGAGCGTCCAACTTCAAGGCGGGAATATTGATTGACGCTGAAGTTTCCCAAAGGATGCGCCGCCGCCGCCATTGCCAAAGCGAAAATCAAAAGCGCGGCGGATATATAAAAATTCTTTTTCATCGGATTTGACTTGTAAAATAGTCTAGCGTTTTTTTATCGCGCGACAAATCGAAGCTGGCGAAACTTTTTATTTATTTCGCACGAATCGTTTATTCGGATTCAAGAATTCTTTTAGCAATTATTGATTGCAGCGCGTCGAATTGCGGATTGAGCGCGAGCGATTGCTGTAAAAATTGACGCGCTTGTTTTTCATCGCCGGCAGCGCGTGAAATCATTCCGGCGTGATAGAAAAGTTTCGCGTCGTTTGTGCCTAATCGCAAAGCGTCTTTTATCGCCGCCTGTGCTTCGCTGATTTTTCCCGCTTTCAGAGCCGTCCAAGCAAGCGCGTCCGCGCCGTAAATATCTTTTCGCGCTTCATATTCTTTCGCCGCGAGATTGTATGCTTCTTCGGTTTTAAAATCGTGGTCGGCGTAAAAAAGCGCGAGTTGGCGATTATACAACGCGCCGTTCAGTTCGCTCAAATGCCCGATTTGCTCGACTAATTCATATTGCTTTTTCGCATCGTCTTCGCGTCCCGTCAGTTTGTATAAATCGCCGAGCGCGGCGACGTAATTCGGGTCGGGCAAAAGGCGCACGGCTTTTTCATATTCCTCGACTGCACCCGGCAAATCGTTCTGCGCGGCGCGTGTTTTGGCGAGCGAGCCGACGGCGCGATAGTAATCGGGAAAAGTTACAAGCGAATCGCGGAAGTGTTTTTCCGCCGCCGCATAATCGCCGACCGAGAAAGCAGTTTCGCCCAACTGCCAGCGCAGCCAAGCGACGGTTTCGCGCGGCGGTTCGGATTGATCGAGCGCGAAACGAAGCGCGTTGGCGAAATGTTTTTGCGTCTCGCCGTTGTCGCCGCGAAGCTGCGCGAGCCGCGCCAAGCGAATTTCGCTCGTTTGACTGATGCCGCCGTCGAGTTTAGCGATTTTTTGAAAGGCGGCGTTGGCTTTGTCGTATTCGCCGAGTTCGAGCAAAGCGTCGCCCAAAATTCCCTGCGGATAACTTTTCGTCGGTTCGAGTTCGGCGAGACGAATGGCGTGGTCGCGGGCATTCGTGAAATCGTGCGCGGCGAATTCGCCAAGCGCGAGCGCGGTCAAACCTCCGGCGTTTCGCACTTCGGGAACGGAATCAAGCGACGCGCGGGCGGCGCGAAAAGCTAGATTCAAATACGAAATGTCGCCGGTTTCACGCAGTTTTTGCAGATAAAGTCCGGCGAGTTTATTGCTCGCGCCGAAATCTTCCGGGTCGGTTTTAATTTTATCCGCGTAAAAGCGAATCTCGCTTTCGCTCTTCGTCTCATCAAACGAAATCGGCGCGGCGGGCGGAACTGATTTTTTTACCGAATCGGTTCGAGCGGTTTGAAAAATTCCGCACGCGCCCGCCGACAGAGCGAAACATAACGCTGCCGCCAAAAAAAAATTATTTTTTAGATTCACTTAAACGTCGTTTCGCGCCGTCAACAGATTCGCCGCCCGCAGAGCTTCGCCCGCCGTCCAAACCGCCGCGCCGAGCAACATAATATCCTTTGTCAAAAATTGTCCCGGAAACGGCGACGGAAAAGGAAAACCGTAACCCGGCTGCCATACGCCCGGTGTCGTCAGCAAAAAGCTCAGCGTGATTAAAAACATAATAATCGCGCCGATGCTTCCGATTGCCGAAACTTTCGGCGCGAACGGGCGCGTCGCAATCAAAACGCCCAGCACGATTTCAACTATGCCCAAAAGCGCAGAAAAAGTTCGCACGCTGAAAACCGAATAAGCCCAAGACATCAAAGGCGAATTCGCCACCAAACCCTGAATGCCTTCCGCCTCGTAAGCGGTAAATTTCAGAGAGCCGACAAATACCAAAATCACGACCAATCCGTAACGAATAATGTTTGCGCCGACATTCTCCAGCGTCAGGCTCAAACCGTCCGCGTTGTGTTCCATAGTTTCCATTCTCGTAGCCATTTTTATTTTCTCCTTTTCGCTGTTAAATTTCGTTTCACTTGATTCCCATTTTGTCCGCGATTCCTTTAATCATTTCAAGGTGCGTTTTCAAAACCGGCAGCGTCTTTGTCGCAAACGCTTTCACGTCCGCGTCGCCGGCGGTTTTCGAGACGCTCTCGAAAGTCGTTACGTCTTTGTTGTGCGCTTCGAGCATCGCTTTGACATATTCCTTATCGAAATCCGCGCCGTTCAGTTTTGATAGTTTCTCCATCAACTGCTTACTTTCAGGCATTACGTCCGGCGGCAGCATAACTTTTTTCTGCGCCGCAAGCTGTTTCAAATCCTCGCCCGCTTTGGTATGGTCGTCAACCATTTTTTGCGCGAACGCTTTGACATCGGCGTTATTCGATTTCTGCAAAGCCATTTTGCCGAGTTCGACTGTCGCCATTCCGCCCGGCGCGGCGGCATTCATAAACGCTAAATCGCCGCCCGTTACAACCGCGTCGCCTTTGTCGCTCGGCGGTTTCGCCGGTTCGGTTTTAACGAGCGGCTCGCTGTTTGCCGTTCCCGTATTGCCCGGCTCTTTCGAGCAGGAAATCGCGCCGAACGCGGTCAAGACGACAACGGAGAATAATAAAAATCCCGTTTTTAAATTTTTCTTCATCGCTTTCTCCTCCAATAAAATTTTTGAAATTCGTCAATCGAATTTCTGCGGAATGAGAAGGAAAGATGAAAAACCTGTCTTTTAATTCATCTTTCCGATTCATTTCCGATGATGTCCGAATTGAAATGATTCAGACAAAATTTTCAAAGATTATTGCCGTGTTTTATCGTCGAGCGAACTTCCCGGAGGCGACGGTTGGTTCGGTTTGGCGACAAACGGAAACTGATCGTTAAAAGGTTTATCGTTGTGGTCAACTTTATCGCCGAGCGGTTTGCCGTTGTTGATAATCGTAAAAGTTCCATCAACTACGTCGTCCTGCAAACGCCGTCCGCCCATTTTGCCGTAACCGCCGTCCTTGTTCGTTCCGCCGCCCGCGCCCTTATTCGGAACGGTCGTATCGAGCCGCAGAATGTCGCCTTTTTCGACCGCGACTTTCGCCAGCATTGCGATATGCGCGTCGTCGGTGTTGAAGGCTTTCAACGATTTGATGATGTCGTCTTTGAATCTGCCTTTCGCGTCGTCTTCGGTCGAAGCGGCGTTGTATTCGTCTTTGCGCGGCGCGGGAATCAAACCGTTATTCACCAGCGGATTGCCGTCACGGTCAACCGTCACCCAATCGCCGTCGCCTTCGACGACATTATTATCCTTGATTTTCTGACGTTCGCGCCGCTGTGTAACGGCGTTAATGCCGATGACGCTGCCGCTGCCTTTGAGCATCGAAGCCGGAACTTCGACCGCCGTTATCAGAGTGTTTAATCCGGCGTAGGTGTCGCGCCCGCCGCGTTCCGACAGCCGTTTTAAATCGGGATTTCCCGGATTCATAATCGCCGACGCGACCAGCCGGTTCGCGCCCGTGTCGTCAAGGAAAAACGGGTCATCCGCAACTCCTGCGTAAAACGACGCATTATTTTCGCTGTTATTAGTAATGACGAATTCCGGCGCGGTGTATTCCTGATTTGAAACCGTGGTCGGCGCGGTGAACTTCTTACCGTTCGGCAGTTCAATCGTCGCCGTCTGCGGCATCACGCGCCCCAATCCTTTTGAATAATAAACGTCAATGAACGCATCAGGCTTCGCGTCCCCGGTGTTTTCAATCTCGAAACGATAGCGAATGTTGTGGTCGAAAATCGCCATTCCGAAATGCTCGCCCGAAACAATGAAGCCTTGCGTTGACATAATCAACACGACTTTTGAATTATCGTTCGGGTCTAAAAACGCATAGGTGTCGGCTAAATCCGCGCCGCGGTCTTGCGTGATAATCGGCGAATCAATGTGGTCGGATGCGCTCGTGCGAATCACGGGCAACGGCACAATCGCCATTCCCATCGCCAATAAAAAAGCGGTAAAAGCTAAACTTTTACTTCTGAAACTATTCATAAAATCCTCCCTAGCTCAATTTAATTTGTAAAACATCTGTGCAAATATAAAGTCGAAAAAGCGGTAGTAAATTCCCGAAGACAGCTTTTTGTTAAAAGCCTAAAGGAATTTTTCTACATTCGATTTATATACTTCAAGGTTTTTATAACACCCGCGAGATAACTTTGTATGTGCGTTGGCTAACATTGAACAATTTAATTTGTCGCATTATGATTAGAAATTAAAAGAAGACGCGGCGCGAATCGCCGACGGCAATCCTAATATGACAAAGAAAAAATATCCGTTCGAGTTTCCGCCCAACCAACATCAAGACTGCCGAACGCTGACGGAATTGACAATCGAGCATCTGCCGCGCGACGGTTCGCTCGGTCGCGTTTTGAGCTATCGCAAAGGCGGATACGTTTGGCAGCCGGAAGATATTCAAGACAAAATTTATTTTCTCCGGCAAGGTCAAATCGCAATTTACCTGAGCGACCCCGAAGGACGCGAAGTAGTTTTGCAGACGATTGACGAGGGCAAGCCGTTCGGCGAATTGTGTTTTTGCGGCAAACATAAATTCCGCGATTCGATTGCCCGCGCCGTCGCGCCGAGCGAAGCGGTCGCGGTCGCCGTCGCCGATTTTATGGATTATATGCAGATGAACCGCGAAGTTTTGGCGGCTCTCGTGTGGACGTATTGCGTTCGTTTGGCTGACGCTCAAAAGCGCGTCGAGATTTTGGCGAATCGCGGCGCGGAAGAAAGATTGGGAAAACTGCTGCTTCATCTGGCGACGATGCGTAATCAAAAATACGGACAGCCGTCCGGCGAAACGAGCGTGGTAACTTTGCCGATAAGCCACAATGAACTCGCGCAGATGGCGGCGATGAGCCGTCCGCACGTTACCGTTACGATGAACAAACTTCGCGGGCGCGGATTCATTGATTACGGTCGAAATCGTCCGCTCGCGGTAAATGTTCCCGCGCTCAGAAAACATCTGACCGGCGAATAAAATTCTGAGAAGCTGTTTTAAAACTCGAAAGGACAAATAACAAAGCAGAACTGTTCATTATCAATTATTCATTGTTTTTCCAAAGGCAAAGCGTCTTTCCCGTTTATCAATAAATAATTGACAATGAATAATGAATAATTCTCGTTTGTTTATCCGGCTTTTCGAGTTTTCAAAACAGTTTCTTAGCTTAACTGCTGCAAAGCCGTTTTTGCCTTGTCCGTTTGCAAAACGTCGAACGCCGGATTTAGCTGCAAAGCCTTTTGCAAAAATTCTTTCGCGCCTTTTTTGTCGCCCGTCTCTTTTTCAATCATTCCGGCGTGATAGAAAAATCTCGCGTCTTTGGTTTTAAGGCGCAACGCTTCCTGCATCGCCTTTTTCGCGTCGGCGAAATTTCCTTTTTTTTAGAGACACCAAGCGTAAATGTCGGCGGTGAAAATATCTTTTCGCGCGGCGTGTTCCCGTTCGGCGATTGCCAGAGCTTCGTCGAGCCTTATGTTTTGGTCAGCCCACATCAGCGCAAGCGTTCGCTGGTCAATATTGCCGAGTTTTTGTTCGATGATTTCGGCTAGTTTATATTGCTCCGCCGCTTTTTCGGCGTTAC
This sequence comes from Pyrinomonadaceae bacterium, assembly GCA_051002375.1. GTDB lineage: Bacteria > Acidobacteriota > Blastocatellia > Pyrinomonadales > Pyrinomonadaceae. The sequence continues at coordinate 25,210 of JBPCMK010000115.1, forward strand.
CGGTTTTCGCATAGACATCGCCGAGCCAGATGTCGGTCAGCGTCAGAGGAATTTTCTCTTGCGCCTGTGATAAAAACTTTATCGCGTTTTCGTAATCGTTAGCGGCGGCGCGGGCGCGTCCTTTGGCAGCCAGCGCGAAATGATAATTCGGAAGCGTCTGCAAAGCCGCGTCGTATTGTTTTTCGGCTTCGGCGTATTTGCCGGTTTTAAAATACTCGTCGCCGAGATGCGTCAAGCACCACGCCCGCGCTTCCTTGTCCAATGGGTCGGCGGCTTGCGCGGCAAGACTCATCGCTTGAATTGCGCCTTCCGGCTCGCCGTGCAGCGAGCGCACATAAGAGACGCGGGCGTAAGACTCCATTCCCGGTCGCAAATCAACCATTTGCTGAACCGCGTCAACAGCTTCTTTGTAGTTTCCGAGTTCGACGTTCGCGTCCGTCAAAACGCCGTAAATAAAAGAATCTTGCGGATGGTCTTTTTGCAGTTGCGCGGCGAATTCCAACGCTTCGCCGAAACGATGAAACGTCGCCAGCAAAGACGCTTTCAACTTTTGCGCGTCGTAATTTTGCGGCTCGACTTCGAGCGCGTGATTGACGGCGGTTTGAGCCTTTGTGTTTAAACTGAAATCGCCCGTTTCACGCGCTCTTCTGATATAGACGACGGCGAGTTTATTGTAACCGTCCGCCGCGTTCGGCGCGGCTTCGATTATTTTTTGCGCGGCGGCGATTTCCGCATCCGGCGCGGCAGTCGAATTTTCGGCGAGCGTATTTGGCGAAGCACTTGTCGTTTCCGACTTTCGCTCGCTGCACGCCGAACTCAGTGAAGCGATGAATAAAAAAAATAAATTGAAGAGTAAAAGTTTTCGGAATTTCATTTTTGTTTGGAATTTCGCGCCTTAATTTGAAATTAAAAAGCGCGTGTAATCTGACGGAAAACAATTAAGAGCGTCGAATTCAAATTTTAGAGTTACAAGCCGCAACCGTAAATTTTGAACTCGACGCTCTTAGCTGCCTTACGAGGATTTTATGTCGGTCGAAATACGAAGCGGAAAGTAAAATTTCTCCGCTTCTGAAACCGTTTTTCTACCGCGCCGTTATTGCCACAGCCGTTTTCGGCAAATGGAAGTTATTTACCAAATTGCCATCCTTATCTACGATAAAAGACAGTGCGCCTTCTTCTCTTTCCGGTCGCTGCGACGGGGAATTAGCCGTGCGCGGCGTGTTTCCCGGATTCGGCGGAGCGAGATACGGAAAGCGCGTCAGATACGGCTGTTCATTGGTGCTTACGCCGTCGCCGAACGAATTGTTGGGCGCGACGTTGGTCGCGGGCGTGAACGGCGTGCCGCCAAGCAATGCGCGAACTTCGATGTCAACTACATCGTCGCCGACGCGCCGCCCGTTCGGAAATCCGCTGATGTCGCCGCCGAGCAAGCCGAGCCGACTTCCGCCCGGCGCGTTATACGCCAAAGCCGGAATCGCCACATTCAGCCGCAGAAATTCGTGCGGCGAACCGTCTGAGAGAAACGTCGTGTAATTCGGCAGTCCCGGAACTGCTCCGGCGGGAATGCCGGTGACGAAAACCGCCGCCAAATCGTTGCGGGGCGCGGGCGGAATCTGGATTGTAATTCCGTTAAACGCGCCGAGCGCGTAGCGAATGATTTTCGGAAATTCCGGGTCGAGAACGGCGGGCGCGGCAACCGCGTCGCCGACCGGCGAAAGCGCGTTGAAAGCGTCTTTCAAACCGAGCGGAATAACGACTTCGTTGATCAGCGGACTGCCGAGACGCGAAACCTGCACCCACGCTCCCTGGGAACTTTGCGTTCCGTCCGGGTTGAGAACCTTCATCGAACGGCGGCTGGCGGTTGACCAAATGCCGATGACCGCGTTCGGGTCGGTCGAACTTGTCGGAACGGTGCGGTTGCGGGTCAATTCCTGAATCGGAATTTCGAGCGCAACCGTGCTGATATTGTAACCGCGCAAAGAATCAACGCCGCCGCTTGCCGCGAGCGAGCGATAATTTATCGCGTCGAAAACGCCGAGGTCGAGAAAGAAACTTTCGTCGCGCTGTCCGGCAAAAACCTTGCCGCCGTTCGACATCGCATAAACCGCCGGTTGTCCTAAATTCGCTTCATAATTCGGCGTAACGCGCGGTCCGATATTTGACGGCGGCGTGCGAAGCCCGGAAGCAATAATGCGTCCCTGTCTGCCGGAAAGACGATCAATGCGGCGAACGGTATAGATTTGATATTGGTTGTAATCGGGGTCGGTCAAACTCGTAATCGCGCCGTCAATATTGACGGTATTCATTCCTAAAACCGTGCGCGGATTATAAGTCTGCGTCGTAAATTGAAATTGATAAGTGATTTCTTCCAAACCGTCGCCCGTGTTGTCAATTTTGATTTCATACAGCACGTTATCGTCAAAGCGAAAAAACTGCGGACCGCCTGACGGTTCTTGAAGCGGAATGAAATTGGAAATCAAAGTAACGAAACCGTCGCGCCCCGTCTCCGAACTGCGAAACGCATAAACGTCCGTGTTGTCGGCGTATCTGTCCATACTGATGAGCGGGGCTTCGGCGTGGCTCGATGCGAAAACATTAACGCCCGAAAGCCCGAAAGACAATGCCAAAACAAAGAAAATGCGCGTCATTTTCAAACTTTTTTCATACAAAACTTTTTTCATTTTTTTCTCCTCTTGTCATTTGCGATTTTCAATTTGCGATTGGCGATTGGTCTGTCGTCTGCAATCGAAGACAAACAAAATCGGCAATCGCAAATCGGCAATCGCAAATTTCGGTTTAGTGCGTATCGTAATTAGCAATCGGATAATCACCGTTTTGCCCGAATTGAACCTGCGTCAAGCCGCCGTCAGAACTCCGCCGAACGAAGTAAAATCCGTTGAGCGGATCGTAGACGGCAACATCGGTTTTACCGTCGCCGTCGTAATCGTTCTGCACGGTTAGGAACGGCTGCGCTCCGAGTCTGGTAGTTTGCAGACTGTTGTCAGAACTTCGCAGAACAAACCAGTCGTATGCCGTGCCGGTGCGAACGACCGCGTAATCGGTTTTGCCGTCGCCGTCATAATCGCCCGGCACGACCAAATCGCTTCCCAATCCGAACTGAATTGCGGTGAAACCGGCTGAACTGCGCTGGACGTAGAACGTTGCCGGTTCGTCGCCCATACCGCGAAAGACGGCTAAATCGAATTTGCCGTCGCCGTCGTAATCGCCCGGCGCAACGATGTCCGAAGCGTTTCCGAATACCGTTCCGGTCGCCGTATTACTCGCACTGTTTTGGATATACCAGGTCATTACTCCGTTGGCGCGACGAACAACCGCGTAGTCGGTTTTGCCGTCGCCGTCGTAATCACGCGCCACGGGTTCGTCGCCTGGTGCGCCGAATTGAAATCCCGTAAAAGTATTATCCGAACTTCGCATTACATAGAAAACTCCGGTATCGGGACGGAAAACAGCGACATCGGTTTTACCATCGCCATCGTAATCGCCCGGCGTGAAAATATCGGTGCTTGTGCCGAATTGGAAGCCGGAGAAGTTAGTGCTTGGATTGCCCGTTCCGCGAGAAATATACAGGAAACCGTTACTCTGTCGGAAAACGGCAAAGTCCGCGCGTCGGTCGCCGTCGAAATCCAGAAGATTCAAAGCGGGCGAAGGCGACGGAGATGGCGTTGGCGTAACTGTTGGAGTTACCGTCGGCGTTACAGTCGGCGTTACAGTTGGAGTTACGGTTGGAGTTACAGTTGGCGTTACAGTCGGGGTTACGGTTGGCGTTACGGTCGGGGTTACGGTTGGCGTTACAGTTGGCGTAACCGTCGGTGTAACTGTCGGCGTAATCGTTGGAGTTACGGTTGGTGTAATCGTCGGCGTAACCGTCGGGGTTACGGTTGGCGTTACTGTTGGTGTTACGGTCGGGGTTACGGTTGGTGTAACTGTCGGCGTAACAGTTGGCGTAACCGTCGGTGTCGGTGTTCCGCCTGATGTAGACTGCGGTGAAGGAGTCAGCAATTGAAAATCAACGGAATTATTATCCGTATCTATTCCCCCCGTTCTTTGAAACGAGACGGTACTAGACGTTTGCCCGACGGCAAGAGTATTAAGGGCAGGCGATGTTTCAAAACAGGTTTCCGCTCCGCCTGTCGCAGGTCCATATCCGATTTTATCCGTTGTAGCACTGCTGGCAGGGCAAGTTGCTCCCAAAAGAGTGGTTGTATTAGTAAAAATTACATTACCTGACGTAGCCGATAAATTTACGGTCGGACTAGCAGTAAAATTGGGCGTTGGCAAAGATGCTCCGGTTGATCCGGCGGTAGTAAGCTGGACAAGATAATATCCGCCCACCGGAATCGAATCACTTGGCAAAACTACTATTCCGTTAAAACTATTTGAGCTAGCCGAAGCATACTGTATTGAATATCCGGTTAAATCGAAAGCGGTTGCTCCCGTGTTATAAAGTTCGACAAAATCGGCATTGTATGTCGCGCCGCTGTTGCCGCCGCCGCCGTAGACTTCATTTATTACAACAGTTGCCGCCTGTGGTGATGAAACATCATTTCCATTGCTCGCCGCCATTTGAGCGACCGCGAAATTGATAAAGGTCGCGCTCGCAAATATCGCTAGGATAAGCAAGACGCTTAAGATTGATTTTTTATTCATTTATTTCCTCCTCGTCAAAAACTAAAACTCCTGAATTTCTTGCATATAATAAATGTGAAAACAAATGCTCCGCACTTTTAAGGAATATGCAAATGTTAAGTGATATAAAAACGCCTGCCGATTATGTTTGTCCCACAATTACGAAAAGGTTATCTCCCGGCAGCTTTAGCGGCTAATCAAATTGTTAAATCCGAATCGAGACTTTTCACGGTATAGCCTGTGCCGCTAGATACAATTCGGTTCAACGCAAAAATTAAATTTTGAGAAAGAAAGGCTATCCTTTTACAATCAGACCTTTCGACTTTCGTAAAAAGCGGCGTATTGTAATGACTGACCTTTCAATTAAATTTTTAATTATCGAATCAACCGAATCTTAACAGAACATCGAGCAAATATACAGAGCAGACGACTTTATTCCGTCTGTTAAAAAGTAAAAAACCGAATTTTTTGCAAAACCGCCGAAAATAGCTTGCAGGCACTTTTGCGGTTGCTTATAGTCAAGCCACGTAAATCGGTTTAAGGATTGCTGCCTTATAAAAAGCGTCAACCCGACTTTGGGCGTTCGTATTTGTTAATTTGACGGAAGAAAATAAGCCGAACAAAAAAGGCACAGCGAAAATGCTCTGCCGATTGGAAATTCGCTTCATAAATTTGTCCCTCCGTGAAATAGTCAAAGCAAATACGAGAGCATTCTCGTTTTATCGAACGAACACCGAAAAAAGAGCAGTTCAAAAATAGCTTTGCAATTTAACTATTAGCGGAATTTTAACAAACAGATGTAACATTAAAGTTAAATTTTTGTAAAAATCGAGAGTAGTCAATTGCGTTCGATTTGAGTTTGGGCAGGGCAAATTATGAAAGGTTTTTTTACAAATGATACATCTTTTTGATGTTGCGGTTTTTTGCTTTTTCGTTTTTAATCTTCGCGGCGTATTTTCAATTTCTCTAATCTTAAAAAAATTCGGGATGAAGAAATTAGTCTTCATCCCGAATTTTTTAACTAACCGACTATACGGCATTTTGGAATTACTTATCACTACTCCATTTTCATCCGCGCCGAAAAGACGACGCATCCGAAATCGGTTTAATGCGTATCGTAATTAGCAATCGGATAATCACCGTTTTGTCCGAATTGAACTATTCCGGTCGTTCCGTCGGAACTTCTGATGAAATAGTAATATCCGTTAGCTTGATTATAAACCGCGATGTCGGTTCGACCGTCGCCGTCGTAATCGTTCTGCACGGTTAGGAACGGCTGCGCTCCAAACGTGGTAATCTGCACGGTGTTATTTGAACTTCGCAGAATATACCAAGTGTATGCCGTGCCGGTGCGAACGACCGCGAAATCGGTTCTGCCGTCGCCGTCGTAATCGCCCGGAACGACTAAATCGCTTCCGATACCGAATTGCGCGGCAAGGAAACCGGCTGAACTGCGCTGGACATAGAACGTCGCCGATTGACTGCCTTGACCGCGATAAACCGCTAAATCGAATTTGCCGTCGGCATCGTAATCGCCCGGCGCAACTACGTCGGTCGCCGCGCCGAATTGCGTCGCCGTAAAGGTGTTACCGATACTGCCCAGAATATACCAGGTCATCACGCCGTTCGCGCGACGCACGACCGCGTAATCGGTTTTGCCGTCGCCGTCGTAATCACGCGCTACGGGTTCGTCGCCCGGCGAGCCGAATTGAACGCCGCTGACAGTGTTGTCCGAACTTCGCATCACGTAGAAAACTCCGGTGCCGGGACGGAAAACAGCGACATCGGTTCTGCCATCGCCGTCGTAATCGCCCGGCGTGAAAATATCTCCGCCCGAGCCGAATTGGAAGCCGGAGAAGTTGGTGCTTGGATTGCCCGTTCCGCGCGAGAAATAAACGAAGTTATTGCTCAAACGGAAAACGGAAAAGTCCGCGCGTCGGTCGCCGTCGAAATCCAGAACATTCGTCGCCGTCGTGCCGCCGCCGATTGCCAATCCGCGAATCGGAGTTGCGGAATTAACGGTTGCGATAAACGACGCGGCACCGCTTGCCAAATCAATCGTATAAAGAGCCGAATTACCGAATCCGTTACGCTGCAATACGGCAAATGCCATATTGGTTGACGTAATATCGAAACCGTTCACGCCGGTCGCGTCGAAACCGAGCGAGCCGATTGGAGTCAACGCGCCGCCGTTCGGCGAAGGCGTTTGATTTATTCCGCCAACCAAATCGAGCGTGTCGGTGTTCGTGTCAATCGCATAAAGCGTCGTTGTCGTCGAACCGGCAAAGCTGTTGGTATAAGCGGCGGCAGTTGCCGTTCCGCCGGTCAACGGCGTGTCGGTTGCGGAAAGCGTTCCGTCGTTCGGATTGACGCGCAAGTTCTGTCCCGTGTTCTAGACGATACGAATGCGGTCAACGGTCGGATTAAAATCGAAACCGAAATCCGTGCCGCTCAAGGTGAACGCTCCGGCACTTCCGACTTGCGTCGCCGCGCCGGTCGCCGTGTTAATCACATAAAGGCGGCTGGTGCTGCCCAGACCGTAAAGCTGTCCGTTGGCGGGACGAAAATCTATTCCGAGAATGTTCTCGCCTGCCTGCAGTCCGGTAATCTGAACGGGGTTGCCGAAATTCGAGTTCGGACGATTAGTATTGAGCCTGATAAGCTGATTGCTCGTCGTCAAAAGATAAGCTCCGAAACCCACCGCCGGCGCACCGCTGTCAACCGCCAAGCCGCGCAGAGGCGTAGTGTTACCCGCGCCGCCGATGCTGCCGACCGCCGTCGCCGCGCCGTTCAACAGACTTATCGTATAAAGAACCGGATTTCCGTTTGCTGTGGCGGAAGCGGCATACGCCGTGTTGTTGCCCGAAAAATAATCGAAACCATTAACCGACTGAAAATCCACGCCGAGCGGTCCGACCGGCATAAGCATTCCGTCGTTCGGCGGATTTTGCAGATAAAGCACGTCGGTATTGGAATCAATCACGAAAAGCTGCGTTGTTGTCGCGCCGACGAAACTGTTCGTGTAAGCGGCGGCGGTAACGGTCGGCGTTCCCGGATTATTAAGCGGAGTATCAACTATTACCGCGCCCGTGGTCGGATTGACGCGCAAGTTTTGTCCGGTGTTCGAGACGATACGAATGCGGTCAACGGTCGGATTGAAATCGAAACCGAAATCCGTGCCGGATAAAGGCGTGGATAAAACCGCGACTTGCGTAGCCGCGCCGGTCATTTTATCAATCACATAAAGGCGGCTCGTGCTGCCCAAACCGTAAAGCTGTCCGGTTGCAGGACGAAAATCTATTCCGAGAATATTTTCGCCTGCCTGCAGTCCGGTAATCGCGCCAACCGTTGTCAGCGAACCGGGCGTTAATGAATTATACCGAACAAGCTGATTGTTTGCCGTAACGCTGTAAATCGTTGCGCTCGAATTCGTCGGCGGTGTCGGCGTAACTGTCGGCGTAACCGTCGGTGTCGGTGTCGGGCAAGCAGTATTCAGCGATACATCATCAACTAGAAAGCTGTCGCTGGCGGCACCTGCCGGACGAGTATAAGCAAATTTAACGATATGCGCCGCGCCATTGGTGTAAGCCGAAACATCAACGGAACGCAATACATAATTTGCATCTGCCGTCGCCGGTTCATTGATAGTTTGCACGACGGTGTTGTCTATCGAAACGGTAAATACCGAAGTCGCGGGCGCGGCTACCTGACCGATAAACAAATAATAGGAAAGCGAAGCCGTGCCGCCGTTTGGGAAAACTACCGATTGCTGAACTGTTCCGCTTTCGGCTGCCGTGCTTCCCGTGCCATCGAAATAAACGTAACCGTTGCCGGTGCGCGATATATTGCCCGCGCCGCAACCGGCGATTGTGCATAGCGAAGTGCCGAACGCAGTCGAAGTCGAAGTCCAGAACGGATTAGTTCCAGCGTTCGTAGTTTGCTCGAAGCCACCGTCTTGGATGATGTTGCTCGGCGTACAGGACGGTGAAGGAGTCGGCGAAATGGTCGGCGTTACGGTTGGTGTCGGTGTACCGCCGCCCGAACTAATCGTCAGATTAGCGGCGGTAACTGTTCCGGTATCTCCGGCAGCGCCGTCGCGGAAAGTTAAAGTCCAAGTTCCGTTTGCCTGCGCCGCCGTTAATCCGCTAAATGTCGCGGTCAGATTGGTCGCCGCGCCGGTCAGCGGGGCGGATGTGCGGTAACTGCCGGGCGGAACTGCGACTGAGCCGCCGACGGCGGCTGCCGCCGCCCAAAAATCGCCGGTCGCCGCATCATTAAATGTGTATGTGCCGCCTAAATCCGAAGAATCGCCGACGCTGGTAGTAGTAGCTGCACCGACGCGACTGTAAATCGGGATTGAAGGCGAGCCGCCGGGCGCAGCCAAAACTACGTCCAAGTCGCCGACCCAAGTATGAGTCAGAGTCATATCAACCGAAACGGTAGACGGGCTGCCGGTCAAACCGGAAACCGCAAAGCTGACTACTAACGGCGCACCGTATCCCGCGTTTGAGCCATCGGGAATCGCACCGATTCCCGTGCCGGGAAAAACCGCCGCCGGACTGTCCGAATTATTGTCAACATTCGCGGCAGCCGCTGTGGTTGCTCCGAATGCTCTCGACCAGAAATTTGTTATCGCGTCGAATGTTGATGAAATTGTTAAACTCTTAGCACTGCTGGCAAAACTCAGAATTACAAACAATGCGAGTAAAGGCGCAGCTACGAGGCTTCGCCTGCTGAAATGTCGTTTCATAGATTATCCCTCCATAGAAAGTTAAAGAAAAAAAGTTATCACTTTTCAGACGAATGCTGAAAGGCTTGCAAAAATTTACCGAGTTTTAAAAAGTTGACTTATTCTACGCTATTCGCGGAAATTTGCAAAATGAATTTATCGTATAAAATGATTTTTCGTTGAAATTCCGAAAGTGCGAATTTCGTCCTGTTTTGCTATTGTTAGGTTTTAACTTTTATCAATTATTTTATCTTTTATGGATTCAAATTTAATCAGAAATTTTTCAATCATCGCGCATATTGATCACGGCAAATCCACGCTTGCCGACCGTATTCTGCAACTGACCTGAGCAGTTGCCGACCGCGATATGGAAGCGCAGCTTCTCGACGATATGGACTTGGAACGCGAGCGCGGCATCACAATCAAAGCGCACGCCGTCCGCCTCGATTACACGGCAAAAGACGGGCAAGACTATGTTTTGAATTTGATTGACACGCCCGGTCACGTTGATTTTTCTTATGAAGTTTCGCGTTCGCTTTCGGCTTGCGAAGGCGCGCTTTTGATTGTTGACGCTTCGCAGGGCGTTGAAGCGCAAACGCTGGCGAACACATATCTCGCGCTTGAAAACGACCTCGAAATAATTCCCGTTCTCAACAAAATAGATTTGCCGTCGGCTGAACCCGACCGCATAAAGGAGCAAATCGAAAACATCATCGGCTTGGATACGAGCGACGCGGTTTTGACAAGCGCGAAAACAGGAATCGGAATCGAAGAAGTTTTAGAAGCGATTGTCAAAAGAATTCCCGCGCCAAAAGGCGACAAAGACGCGCCGCTCAAAGCCTTGATTTTCGACAGTTGGTATGACAGCTATCGCGGCGTAATCGTTTTATTTCGCATCATCGAAGGCACGATAAAGAAAGGCACGAAGATAAAATTTTTCAACACCGGACGCGAATACTTAGTAGAAACAATCGGGGTAAATCGTCCGCGCCCGACACCGATTGATAAACTCAGCGTCGGCGAAGTCGGCTTTCTGACAGCTTCGATAAAGACCGTCGCCGACGTGCAAATCGGCGACACGATTACCGAAGCCGCGCGTCCGGTTGACACGCCGTTTCCCGGTTTTCAGGAAGTCAAGCCGATGGTTTTCGCCGGACTTTATCCGACTGACAACGCGCAATACGAAGAGCTGCGCGACGCGATGGATAAACTAAGATTGAACGACGCATCGTTTTTCTACGAGCCGGAATCTTCGACCGCGCTCGGCTTCGGTTTCCGCTGCGGCTTTCTCGGACTGCTCCATATGGAAATCGTGCAGGAAAGATTGGAACGCGAATTCGACCTCGATTTAATCACGACCGCGCCCGGTGTGCGCTACCGCGTAACGACGACCGACGGCGCGGTTGCTGAAATTGACAGCCCTTCAAAAATGCCCGACACAGGCAGAATCGTCAAAATCGAAGAACCGTTTATCGAAGCGACGATTCTCACCAACGACACTTTCTTAGGCGGAATCCTGCCGCTCTTAGAAGAAAAACGCGGCGTGCAGAAAAAGTTTGAATTCGTTACCTCAAACCGCGTGATGCTCGTCTATTCAATTCCCCTTAACGAAATTGTTCTGGATTTCTACGACCGATTAAAAAGCGTCTCCAAAGGTTACGCTTCCCTGGATTATCATTTGTCGGGCTACGTCGAAAGCGATTTGGTCAAGCTCGATATTTTAGTTTCCGGCGAACAGGTTGACGCGCTCGCGCTGATTCTCCACCGCGAAACTTCCGCCGCCAAAGGCAGAAACATCGCCGCGAAAATGAAGGAACTAATCCCGCGCCAGATGTTTGAAGTCGCCATCCAAGCCGCCATCGGCAACAAAGTCATCGCCCGCGAAACCGTCAAAGCGATGGGCAAAAACGTCATCGCCAAATGCTACGGCGGCGACATTTCGAGAAAAAGAAAACTGCTCGAAAAACAAAAAGAAGGCAAAAAGCGAATGAAAAAAGTCGGTCGCGTCGAGATTCCGCAGGAAGCGTTTTTGGCGGTTTTGAAGGTCAATGAAAGCTAAAAAGGAAAAGGTTCAAAATGAAAAAGTTTATTATTCTAATAATTTTTACTTTGGCAATGTGCGGCATTGTTTCTGCTCAATCAATGCTTGCCGAATTCGATAAAGTCAAACAGGTAAAACTGCTCAAATCCACGCGTGATGATGTTGTAAAACTTTTGGGAGGCGATAGTTTAGAATTCTTTGATGAGGAGTTTTTTACTGAAAAGGCGAATGTTCAAGTTTCGTATTCAAGCGGAAATTGTTCGGGCGAATATGAAGATTGGAATGTTCCCGAAGGAAAGATTACGAAAATAGTCGTTACTCCGAAAGATTCGATTCAGATTAAAGACACCGGAATTGATTATTCAAAATTTCGGAAAGAGAAAATGTGGGGCAGCCTGAAACATCGCTACGCTTATTACGATAAAGCGGCGGGCATCGCAATTATAGTTAGAAATGATTTTGTCGAATCAATCCGATTTTCTCCTTCAAAGAAAAATTATTTGCTGTTGTGCGATAAAGCGGAAACAAAAAAATATTATTCAAGCAAAAATTGGAATCGCTATCCTGAAATGAAAAAAACGATTATTGACCTAAACCGTTGGGCTGATGTCGTCAATCTGGATTTAAGTCAAACTGAAATAATTGCCGATTGCGATTCGTCCGACGCGGCGAAAAATAAAAGTTGTTCGGATACTCTGAAAGAGATTAAAGTTTCTGTTACCGCCTTTGACCCTGAAAATGATGTTTTGACTTATCGCTATTTTGTTTCGGTCGGCAAAATCATCGGACAAGGCGCGAAAGTCGTTTGGGATTTGTCAGGCGTTAAAGCCGGAACTTACAAAATCACGGCGGCGGCTGACGACGGTTGCGGAGTATGCGGCAAATGGATAACCAAAACAGTTGTCGTTAAGGAACGTCCTGATTGTTCGACGAAATGAAAAAACAAAAATCTTAAAAATACGATTTGAAACGTGCAAAGATTTATGGAAGATTATTTTAGTTAGAGAAAAATCCGTCATATTTGGCTGCTGTTTTCATTAAAACACTGTTCTTTTAATTATTTCGTTGCCGCCTTTGCCTTCGGTCGCGCTGCCGCATACATTTCTTTAGCGATGCGGTCGCTCAAGCCGCCTTCGTATAAATCGAAATGATTGCGTCCTTCGATGTATTCGATTTTCGCGTCGCTGCCGAGTTTTTTGAGTTCCGCGTCGAGCAGGGCGACGGCTTCGTTCAAGTGAAACGTATCAGCCGTGCCGACGATGATGTGCAGTTTGCCTTTTAATTTCGGCGCGAGCGTCGTCCAATTCGTCTGCAAAACTTTTGCAATGTCGTATTTCTCCCAAGCCTTCTGCACGAACGGGTCAATGCGTCCGGTCTCGACATCGAACAGCGGCATTGGTTGTCCGTCCGCGCCTTTCGGCGAAAATACGGCGTTGAAAGATTCAAACTGCCCGCCGTAATAACCTAAAACCTGTTCCTGCTGCGCGTATTCTTTGACCGACATAATTTCTTTGCCGCCAAAGCGCACGAGATTATACGGTTTGCCGTTCGCGTCCGTGTAAGCATTGTTTGGCGGATATTTGGTGATGTCGGGTCCGGTGAAGTTTCGGAAATCAACCGGATCGGGCGAAGTTGACCACGTTCCGCCGAAAAAATCCGGGTGCGTAATCATTACCCAGAGCGTTGACCAGCCGCCGCTCGAATGTCCGGTCAGAAATCTGCCCGAAGGTTTTGCGTCCATCCGAAACTGCTTTTCGAGATACGGGATAAATTCATTGACCAAAGCCGTTCCCCAAGGTCCGTTGTTGGCGGAATCAGCGAAAACGTGATGTCCGAGCGAGCATTGCGCGTCGAGATAAACGTAAATCATTTCCGGTCGCGTGCCGTCTGCCATTGCTTTGAGCATATTCGGCACGCCGCCCAAACTTTTCAGGTGATTTCCGCCGTAACCGTGAACCGAATAAACGGTCGGATATTTTTCCGATTTTGAAGTTTCATAACCCGGCGGCAGCACGACGCTTGCCCGCATTTTTACGGGCTTGCCCCAAAACGCCGACAGCATCGGACTTTCAAACTCGACAACCTGAACGCCCTTCGGCAGATTTATTTTTCTTTCGGGAACTTCTTTCGTGAGCGTCAATTCCGTCGGTGCGCTCGACGGCATTTTTACTTTTACCGCCGCGCTGTAAAAATCGCCCGCGCCCATTCCGTCGTAAGTGTAAGAATGGTCGCGGTCGAGCAGTGCCATCACTTGATATTCACCTGCCGGAGCGTCGGAGAATTTTTGCGGAAAAGCCAAATCGTCCGCGTTGACTTCAAAGAACTTTCCCGCTTCCAGATTCTTCGCTTCAACGCCCGCGATATAAACCGCGTTCGGATTCATAAAATCCGGCTCGATTGTCTCAAGCGGTTTCGTCTGCGCGGTCATAAAAATCAAAATCCGCCCGTCGAGCGGTTGATTTTTCGACGCGAGCGAAGCGTCAACGGTAATTTTAAATCGCACGATTTCCGACGCATTGACGGAAATTAAAGCGGCGCAAAAAACGATTGTTAATAAAAACAACCGAAGCATAAATTTATTTTTTTTCAGCATCATGATTCCTTTTTCTGACACGCGTGTCAGATTAGCTTGTCATTATTGGAAATAACTGAAATGCAGCGTGGGCGGCGAGCTTTATTCACTGTTCATTGTTCATTGTTCATTATTTTTCAGGCAAACAATGAATAATGAATAATGAACAGTGAATAATCATCGCTCTCTTTCTTATTTCCGATAATGTCTGATACAAAAACCGCAAAAAAAATTTCACGGCGTAAGCCATCGGGTTTCGAGTTCGCCGCGCTCGTTCCAGACGAACAGCGAGCGGCGATGTCCCCGAACATTCATTTCCAGAATCCAAATTCTTCCAGATTTTCTTGAGAATCTCGCCGTGCGAAACCGGCTTGTCCCAAATACTATTTTCCGACATAAAGAAATTAGCCACAGAGAACACAGAGTCCACAGAGAGATTCTTCAAAGATTTTTCTCTGCGTTCTCTGTGAACTCTGTGGCAAAAATTTTACTGCTTCAATTTATCAATAATCGCGTTGGCAAAGTCGGCGGTTTTCGCCGTGCCGCCTAAATCTTTGGTGATTGTTTTGCCTTCGGCGAAAACGTCGAGCATCGCTTTTTCCGTTCGTTCCGCCGCGTCGCGCTCGCCGATGTGTTTGAGCATCAAAATCGCCGACATCAAAACGGCGGTCGGATTCGCTATGCCTTGTCCGGCGATGTCCGGCGCAGAGCCGTGAACGGCTTCAAAAACCGCGCCGATTTCGCCGATGTTCGCGCCCGGCGCGAGTCCGAGTCCACCGATCAAACCGGCGCACAAATCCGAAACGATGTCGCCGTAAAGATTTTCCATCACCATCACGTCAAACTGCTGCGGATTCATCACGAGCTGCATACAGCAGTTGTCAATAATTTTGTCGTCCGCCGCAATGTCTGGAAAATCCTTCGCCACGTTATAGAAACATTCGAGGAAAAGACCGTCCGAGAGTTTCATAATATTCGCTTTGTGAACCGCCGTAACTTTTTTGCGTCCTTCGCGGCGGGCAAATTCAAAAGCGTATCTCGAAATTCTTATCGAAGCCTTTGCCGTGATGATTTTTATACTCTCAACCACGCCCGGCACCACCGTGTGTTCGAGTCCGGCGTATAAATCTTCGGTGTTTTCGCGGACGATCACCAAATTCAAATGCGGATATTTGCAAGGGATATTCGGCAGAGCGCGAATCGGTCGGACGTTGGCGTATAAATCCAGAGCCTTTCGCAAACCGACGTTGACCGACGTGAAACCTTTGCCAATCGGCGTGGTCAGCGGACCTTTCAGCGCGACTTTGTTTTTTCTGATTGAATCGGTCGCCGCCTCCGGCAAAGTCGTGCCGAATTTTTCCAACGCCTGCGCTCCTAAAGTTTGCGTTTCCCAGTTAATCTCAACGCCCGTCGCCTCGATAATTTGAACGGTCGCCGCAATGATTTCCGGTCCGATGCCGTCGCCCGGAATTAGCGTAATCGTGTGTTTCGCCATTGAAATTATTCACCTCGTTATACTTTATTATCGCTTGTCTTACTACACAATCAATCTTACCTGACAATTCGACAACACTCAAAATATGCAAAGAATTACACGGATTTCCACCGGGACGACGCAGGGAAATTTAATTGATTATATGCTAAGCCTGATTTTCGCATTTTCACAATTGCGAAGAATTATTGTAATATTTTGATACTTGCCGCACCGACAGGCGGTAAATTTTTCCAGCGACCGGCTAACAAAACTGAGTTGTGCAAACTTTTTATAAATTGTTATAAGCTCGCCGTTCAAAGATAAGATTCAAAAATGTATAACTGTATTTAATATAAAGATAAAAGTATGTCTATCCAGTCAGGGAAAAGATTTGCCGCCGGGCGCAAAGGACTTTTTTTTCAAAAATTCATTTCATTCGTCGTTATTTATTTGTTAATTTTACAAAGTCTTTTGTTTGCTTTACCAGCAAACGCCCAATCTGCCACAGCAGGCTTGCTCGTATCAAATTCGATTGTTATCAGTCAATTTCAGGTGGCGGGCGGATCGGCACTCGATGAATTTATCGAATTGCACAATGTCAGTTCGAGCGGCGTTGATTTAAACGGTTATCGTGTGGTTTATCGTTCGGCGAGCGGAACAAACGACGTGGCGATGGTCGAATGGACTTCCAGTACAGTAATTCAGGCGGGCGGCTATTATTTGATTGCGACGAGTGCTTACGACGGCGCGGTTTCTTCAAACATTACTTACAATACCGGCGCGGTTTCGATGTCGGCAACCGGCGGCGGCATTGCCATTCGCAACGGCGCGCTAAACACCGGAACGATTGTTGATTCAATCGGCTACGGCACGGCGACGAATGTTTTTATTGAAGGAGCGACGACGAGCGCGCCAGCCGCAAACGCCAGCCAATCGCGCGGCGGTAACGGTTGTCAGGATACAGACAACAATTCAAACGATTTTTCGACTCTTAATCCGTCCGCGCCGCGCAACGCTGCCAGTTCTCCGAACGTCTGCAACGGCACGGTTAATTTGTCGGCGACCGGCGCGGCAAATCCGAACACGGTTAACGCAGGCGCGGCGACGCTTTTGACCGTTACCGTAACGCCCGCCGCGAATCCGACAAGCACTGGCATCGGCGTAACGGGCAATTTGACGGCTATCGGCGGTTCTGCCGCTCAAACATTTTTCGACAACGGCACAAACGGCGATCAGACGGCGAACGATAATATTTTTTCCTTTTCGGCGCAAATACCCGCAAACGCCGCGAACGGGAACTTCTCGCTTCCAATCAACGTCAGCGACGCGCAAAGCCGCACGACGCAGACTTCGATTTTTCTGACGGTCGGAACGACAGCCGACGGATCGGAACATCTTGTAATGGGTAATCCGTCGGGCGCGACAACCGATATTAACAATCCATTTAATTATCTGCTTTCCAAGCCGCAGTATGCGGTCAGTTATCACCGGGACCGAGCCATTCCGAATTGGGTTTCGTGGCATCTCGATTCTTCCTGGATCGGATCGGCGAGCAGACAGAACGATTTCCGTCCCGACCCGCAGCTGCCGAGCGAATGGTATCATGTTACCGATTCAGATTATTCCGGTTCGGGATTTGACCGCGGACATCATACGCCGTCGGGCGACAGAACGCGCACTGTCGCAGATAATTCGGCGACGTTTCTGATGACCAATGTAATGCCGCAGGCGGCAGGCAATAATCAGGGACCTTGGAACAATCTCGAAAACTTCTGCCGCTCGCTCGCTACACAAGGGAACGAACTTTATATTATCGCCGGTAGTGTCGGAACAGGCGGTATCGGTTCCGGCACGACCGTTACAAACACCATTGCCGGCGGCAAAGTTACCGTTCCGTCATATACGTGGAAAGTCATTATGATTTTGCCAAACGGCGATAACGACGTTTCGCGCGTTGATACAAACACGCGCACTATCGCTGTTATTATGCCGAATAACGACAACATCCGCTCTGATGCGTGGCAGAAATATCTGGCGACCGTTGATCAAGTAGAAGCTTTAACCGGCTACGATTTTTTCTCGAACGTGCCGACTGCTGTTCAGGACGTGATTGAATCACGGCTCGATTCGGCGAGCAATACTTCGCCGACAACAATTTCCGGCGGAACTTATACGAATTTAGACGTTACCGCGCCGAACGCGACGCTTTCCGGCAATATCACCGTTACGGGAAATTTGAAACTCGGCGGCAGCATTCTCGATACCAATTCTAATTTTTGCGTTACGCTCGGTTCGGGCGCGACCGTTTCGCGTATCAGCGGCTATGTTAATGGCTGCGTCGAAAAACAATTTCCGGCAATTTCATTTGGCGAGACTTTGGATTCGAGCGAAGCCGCCGTCGGATTTGAATATCCGGTCGGCACTGCCAACGGTTACTCGCCGGTTACCGTATCGGTTACGAACGCCGCGGCGAATTCGGCTTTGAGAGTAAATGCGATTCAAGGCGTTCAGCCGAATGTAACCAATCCGAATTTGGCTCTCAAGCGATATTGGAAATTGACCGAAACAGGCAGTTTAACAGCGGATTTGACGTTTAAATATCTGGATGCGGACGTTCCCGCAGGAGTTTCCGAAAATGATTTTAAACTGCAGCGTTATGAGGGAACATTCACGCAAATTCCGGCGAGCATTAATCCGTCGGCGAATACGGCGACCGCCGCCGGCATCAGCGAATTTTCGGATTGGACGTTGGTGGCGACTAACATTACAACCAATCAACCGCCGGTGGCAAACGCCGATAATTACGCCACAAACGAAGATTCCGCGTTAGATGTTCCGGTAGCGCAAGGCGTTCTAGCCAACGACACCGACGCTGAAAACGATCCGCTGTCGGCAATCATCGTCGCGCAGCCGACAAGCGGTGCGCTCACGTTTAACCAGAACGGCTCGTTTACGTATCAGCCGAATCCCAATTTTAACGGTACTGATTCTTTCACGTATAAAGCCAACGACGGCAGCACCGATTCAAATACGGCGACCGTCAGTATAACAATTAACGCCGTCAACGACGCGCCGACATTTGCCAAAGGTGCTGACCAGATCGTTTCCAAAAACTCCGGCGCACAAACAGTTCAAAATTGGGCGACGAATATCTCGGCTGGCGCACCCGACGAGGCAAATCAAACACTCGCGTTTCTGGTTACTAACGATAACAACAGTTTATTTGCGTCTCAGCCCGCAATCAGTCCATCGGGAACTTTGACCTATACTCCGGCGCAAAATGCCAGCGGTTTAGCAACCGTAACAGTTAGATTAATGGATAATGGCGGCACGGAAAACGGCGGACAAGATACTTCCGCGCCGCAAACTTTTTTCATCACAATAACTTCCTCGTCAGGACAACTGGCTTTTAACAGTCCGACTTATACGGTTAACGAATCCGACGGCAATTTGATTGTTACTGTAACGCGAACTAACGGCAGCGATGGTTTGGTAACAGTCAATTATGCGACCGTCGCGGGCGGCACGGCGATTGGCGGTACAAATTGTGACGCGGGCGTTGATTATATCAACGCTTCCGGCAGTGTAACTTTTGGCGACGGCGTAACGAGCCAAAATTTCAGCATTGCGATTTGTAACGATTCAATTAGCGAAAACTCCGAAACATTTAACTTGTCGCTTTCAAACGCGACCGGCGGCGCGATTATCGGCTCGCCGAATACTGCTGTTGCGACGATTGTTGATAATGTTCCGCTGCCGACCGTTTCAATCGGCAACGCCCGTAAATTTGAAGGTAACAGCGGCACATCGAATATGACTTTTAGTGTGCGGCTTTCGGCGGCAAGCAGTCAGACAATAACCGTCAATTACGCGACGGCAAACAATACGGCGATGGCGGGAATTGATTATGCGCCGAATAGCGGCACTCTGACTTTTACGCCCGGGCAAACAGTTAAAAACATTGATGTAATCATCAACGGCGATGTTCTGAAAGAACCCAATGAGACATTCTTTGTCAATTTAAGTGTTCCGGCAAACGCGACAATCGCCGTTCCTCAGGCATCTGGAATCATCATTGACGACGACCGCGCTTACGCTGGCGATTTCGACCGCGATTTGCGTACCGATTTCAGCGTTTTCCGTCCGGGCAACGGCTTTTGGTATTCACTGCATTCATCGGATAACAGCGTATCTTTCAATCAATTCGGACTCGGCACGGACAGCATCGCTCCGGGCGATTACGATGGCGACGGCAGAATTGATTTGGCGTATTTTCGCCCGTCGAACGGCACTTGGTTTATTCTGCAAAGCTCGACCAATACACTCGCGCAAATTCAATTAGGAACAAACGGCGATATTCCGGTTGCGGGCGATTATGACGGCGACGGGCGAACCGACGCGGCGGTTTTCCGTCCGTCCACCGGAACTTGGTATACTTCGACGAATCCGGCTACAAACTACGGAGCGATACAATTCGGGCAGGCGGGCGACATTCCGGTTGCGGGCGATTATGACGGCGACGGGCGAACCGACGCGGCGGTTTATCGTAACGGTACGTGGTTTGTTCTTCGCACCACGCTCGGCTTTATCGGATTGGCATACGGCGCGGCGAACGATAAACCGGTCGTCGGAGATTTTTACGGCGACGGCAAATCCGATTTCACCGTTTATCGCCCGTTAGCAGGAACATTTTTTACATTTCAGAGTTTAACGAATGCGAGCAAAGCAACAGTTTTCGGGGCGGCGGACGACATTCCGGCGACAGGCGATTACGATGGCGACGGAACAACTGATATTGCGGTTTGGAGACCGTCGAACGGGACGTTTTATCTTCTAAGAAGTTCGGACGGCGCGTTTATCGGACAGCAATGGGGACAATCAGGAGATATTCCGATTCTGTCCGAACCGCCGCCGCCGTTGCCGTAAAAAAGCAAAGTCGCTAATTTAATCGCCGACTTTCAAAAATAAAAGCCTTAAGATTGAAAAAGACTTAAGGCTTTTACGTTTATCGGAAGACTTTAATTAGGAGTAATTTCTTCGTGAGAAATCTATTATAATATTACCGCCGCCTTAACAGCCTTCAAACAATAAATGATAAACTGAAATGACTTGAAAATCTCGAAATTAAAGAGTGAGGATAAATAATTTTTATCCGTTTAAATCAGTAAAAATTCCCAGTAATGAATCTCTCGAAAAATTCCGATGTTTTGATTGTCGGCGGCGGCATCATCGGTTTGAGCCTTGCCAGAGAATTAAAACGCAAAGGCGTTAAAGATGTAAAAATTCTCGAACGAAATTCGATTTGCGGCGCGGAAGCCTCAAGTGCCGCCGCCGGAATGCTCGCGCCGCAGTCGGAAGCGAACCGCGCCGATAATTTTTTTCAATTTTGCCGCGCGAGCCGCGATTTGTATCCGAAATTTGCCGAAGAATTATTCGATGAAACCGGCGTTGACATCGAACTCGATAAAACGGGGACGCTTTATGTGGCGTTCACTGAAGCAGATGCAGAAGAACTCGAAAAAAGATTCGCTTGGCAGACGAAGGCAAACTTAAAAGTCGAAAAGTTGAGCGCGAAGGAAGTTTTGGAAATCGAACCGAATGTTTCGGAAAATGTTCTTTTCGGTTTGCGTTTTCCGTCGGATTGGCAAGTGGAAAATCGTAAAATCGTCGAAGCCTTTAACAAATTTTTGACGGGTTACGGAATAAATAAATTGATGCAGCGCAACGCAATGGACAAAGTTCGAGTGCGGGCGGGCGGAGAATTTTTTTCGAGAGATGTAAAAAGTTTGATTTATGAAAATAATCGAGTCATCGGCGTTGAAACCGACATCGAAAAATTTTACGCGCCCGTCGTGGTCGTCGCTTCCGGCGCGTGGACGAGTTTGATAAAAGACAAATTTAATTTGCTGGCGGACATCAAAATCAAACCGATACGCGGTCAAATGATTTCATTTAAAGACTGCCGCGCCGTCGGCGATTGCGGGTTGTTTCGCCACGTCATATACAGCCCGCGCGGTTACGCCGTGCCGAGAAAAGATTATAGAATACTCGTCGGCGCGACCGTCGAAGATGTCGGTTTTGAGAATCACGCGACGGGCGCGGGCGCGGCAAAATTATTAGAGACGGCGTTTGAAATCTCGCCGGCGTTCGAGAATCTGAGTTTGAAAAAAAGTTGGTGCGGTCTGCGTCCTTTCGCGGCGGACGGTTTGCCTGTTTTGGGCGTGTTTCCTGAAATTGAAAATCTTTTCATAGCGTCGGCGCATTATCGCAACGGAATTTTACTCGCGCCGCTGACAGCAAAAATTTTGGCTGATAAAATCATCGAGAATAAAGAATCGAGATATTTGGAAATTTTCAGCCCGCGACGTTTTCAGAAAAACAATTTTCAATCTGCGGTTTCCGATTTCTAACTTTGGATTTAAAATCTATGCGTTGTTTTTTAGTTTTAATTTTATTTACAACAGTCAACGGTTTCGCGCAGGCGCGGCGCATCAGCCCGAACACTCCCGCGCCGACGATTGCGGCTGCCGACGAAACGGCGAACCTGACCGTCAAGGAAATGTTCGACGACGCGAACACTTACGCCAAGCGAAAATTCGCCGAATTCGAGAGCAAAAAAATTCCATACAACGACAATCTTTTCAAGCGCACGATTCGAGAGCAAAAACAACTCGCGGCGAAATACGCGGCAATCGCCGCGACGCGGCAGACGCTTGTCGGCGATGACATTTATTATGTCGGAATGCTTAATTGGCTGGCGGAAAATTTAGACAATGCGAGCGAAGCGTTTCGTAAATTTTTGGCTGTGGCGGAAAACGCGACAGGCGAGAAAGCGCAGACGGCGCGTTCGATTGTCATCGTCATTTCGGCGCGGCGCAAAAATTTCGACGAAGCCGAAACGCTGCTTGCCGATTATTTGAAAAGTGAGCCGGTCAAACTTTCCGAGCGCAGTCGTATGGAAAGCGAATTGGCGGAAAATTATCGCGCCGGGGAAAATTACGCCAAAGCCGCCGCGCACGCCGAAGAATATTATCGCGCGGTGAAAGCCTTGATTCCAGACGCGACTTCACGCGCCCGCGCACTCGACGATTTACTCGACGCGGGACTGACGACTTTTGAAATTTACCGCGACGACGGCAAGCAAAAAGAAGCGGAAAACGCGCTCGACGATTTGCGAAAAACAGCCGCGCTCGTCGGCTCTTCGAGCATCTATTACAAGGCGGTTGACGAGAATATAAAATATCTGATTACGACGAGCCGCAAATCGCTCGCCCTGAAATTATATGCCGACGCGCTCGCCGCCGCTGAAAAAGATTTTACGGTGAAACCGCTTCAGCAAGATGTTGTGCGGCGATTGAAGGAGCGCGAAAGAAAATATAAAATTTTAGGCGAAACCGCGCCGGAACTCGTGGCGGTTGACCGTTGGTTTCCCGGCAATCCGCAAACTCTGGCAAGCCTTCGCGGGCAAGTCGTGTTGCTCGATTTCTGGGCGACTTGGTGCGGTCCGTGCATTGATTTGTTTCCGAGTCTGATCGAATGGCAGCAGACTTTTCAGAAAGACGGCTTGAAAATTTTGGGCGTAACGAAATATCAAGGCATCGCCGAAGGCATTCCGGTTGATAATGCGTCGGAACTGGAATATCTTCAGCGTTTCAGAAAAAATCAACGGCTGCCTTACGATTTCGTCGTTACGAAAGACGATTCTAATCAAATCACTTACGGCGCGTTATCAATTCCCACAACGATTTTAATTGACCGGCACGGCATCGTCCGCTATGCCGAAACCGGCACGAGCGCGACCCGCGAAGAAGAAGTTCGGCAAATGATTGAAAAACTTCTGGCGGAAAAATAGTGAGCCGAGAATAGAGAATGGCGAAAGACTCCGACATTTCTAAAAACAAGACGCAGACTTTTTACGACCGCATCGCCGACGTTCACAATTTGATGATGCTGGTCAACGGCTATCGAAAATCGGTGGCAAAATATCTCCAATCGCTCGACTTGAAAATTGACGAAAATTCGCTTGTGCTTGACGCGGGAAGCGGAACGGGAATCGTTACGCTCGGCTTTCAAACAGCGGGATTTCGCCCGCGAAAATGCGTCGCGCTCGACCTTTCTTTTAACTCGCTGAAAGTTTCGCGCGAACAGTTTGAAAAAGATAAAAAAACCGATGCGAAAAACATCTGCGCCGTGCAGGGAAATGTTTTAAAACTGCCTTTTGCGGACGAAACCTTCGACCTTGTTTTAACGTGCGGCGTTTTGGAATATGTGCCGGTTGACGCGGGCTTGAAAGAGTTTGCGCGAGTCTTGAAAACGGGCGCGAAACTCGTTTTGATTCCGGTCAGACCTTCGCTCGTCGGCTCGGTTTTAGAAATTTTGTATAACTTCAAAACGCACTCGGTCGAAGAAACCGAACGGCTCGCGCGTAATTATTACAACGTCGTCGGCAATTATAAATTTCCGCTGAACGAACCGATTGGCTGGTCGAAAATGATTTTTCTTTTAGAGAAAAAGTGAGCGTCGAAAAACCCTTAATCATCGCGCATCGCGGCGCAAGCGCGTTTGCGCCGGAAAACACTTTCGCGGCTTTCCGTAAAGCGGTTGACGGCGGCGCGGACGGAATCGAATTCGACGTGCGTTTTGCGAATGACGGCGTTCCTGTCGTCTTTCACGATTCGACTCTCAAACGCCTTGCGAAAATCGAACGTCGCGTGTCAGATTTCACCGCCGCGGAATTAAACAAAATTGATGTCGGCAGTTGGTTTAATGAAAGACATCCGAAAAATTCGGATGATAAATTTTCCGTCGAAACCGTTCCGACATTAGCGAATTTATTTGATTTTCTGCGCGATTATAAAGGGCTGATTTACGTCGAATTGAAAGGCAAAGATTCGGTAATTCCCGCGCTCGCGGAAAACGTCTGCGATTTAATTCGACAAACCGATTTGCTGCCAAACATTATCATCAAAAGTTTCAAACTCGAAGGCATAAAAATCGCCAAACGTATTCTTCCCGAAGTCCGCGCCGCCGCGCTTTTCGAACCGAAAATTTTAACGATTTTGCGAAAAAAGAAATTGATTTTAGACGAAGCCGAAAAATACAACGCCGACGAAATCTCGATTCATTGTTCATTGGCGACGAGAAAATTTTTGCGGCAAGCGCGAGAAAGAAAATTTCCGGTAACGATTTGGACGGCGGACAACCCGGCTTGGGTCAAACGCGCTTCTGATTTCGGCATCAATGCGATTATCACCAACAATCCGGCAAAACTTTTAGCCGAGCGCGAAAGAATTCAATCCTTATTTGAGAACGCTTTTTAAAACAGTCGAAGTTTGCTCTTTTCTGAAATGCTTTAATTTTTCTCTCAACGCATGACGCGAATTTGCCAGAATTGAAACGGCAAAAAGCGCGGCGTTCGTCGCGCCCGCCGCGCCAATCGCCAAAGTTCCGACCGGAATTCCCGCAGGCATTTGAACAATCGAAAGTAGCGAATCAATTCCTGACAAAGCCTTGCTTTGGACGGGAACGCCGAGAACCGGCACGACGGTTTGCGCGGCGCACATTCCGGGCAAATGCGCCGCGCCGCACGCGCCCGCAATGATGACTTCGATGCCGCGCGATTCGGCGGATTTGGCAAATTCAAAAAGCAAATCCGGCGTGCGATGCGCCGACACGACTTTTTTTTCAAACGGAACGCCGAATTCTTCTAAAACATCGGCGGCGTTTTTCATCGTTTCCCAATCGGACGCGCTGCCCATAATTATCGAAACAATCGGACTTTGAACTTCGGACTTTGATTCCTTAAAATTTGTTCTTCTCATCGCTTACAAATTTCCTTTATATGTCGAGGAATAACCGAATAATGCGCGAAGTTTTTGCGAAGGAAGAAACTTAAAAATCGAATCGCCGCGACTCGTAATTCGCAAATAGAAAGTTCCTAAATTGGTAATGACTACGCCGCGCTGCTGTTTGAAACATTCAAACAAAGTTTCGGTAAAAGCGTCAATCCAAATTCCCGCAGTTTTTTCGTCCGCCTTCATTTTGCTTGCCAGCAATTTTACAAATTCTTTTTTCTTGATGCTGCTCATTCGATTATTTCTGCTCTTTCAGCCATTTTTCAAAATCCTTCAAAATTTTCGTCTGCCGTTCTTCGCGGCTTCGATTGAGCAGTTCGCCCAAAATTTTCGCGCTTAAAACGGGCAAAGATTCGCTTCGTTCAATTTTTTTATATTCGCCTTTTTCCAATTTATAAATTTCAAACTTTCGGCTGTCATAACGCCAAATTTCCGCCACGCCGAGTTTCGCGTAAATCGGAAATTTATAAAGCGATTCGTGATGAATATCAATTTCAACGGCAATATCGGGCGGCGGATCAACGGAAAAATCGAGATTTATGCTGTTGCCGATTTTTTCGACGCTCTGCACATAAAAACAAGCGTCGGGTTCAGTTCCCTTAGTCGTCGGCGATTTTTTGATTGTCGCCGAACCGAATGATTCGATGTCAATGTTATATTGCAAACTCAAAGTTCCGATAAACATTTGAACCAATCGCGCATAGCTTTCGTGTTCCGTTGAAAGAGTCATAATATGTAAATCTCCGTCGTCAAAAGATATTCGCAGCCCGCTCGCTTCGCCGACGGCTTCGAGCAGATTTTCGTAATCTTCCCAAGTTTTTTCGTAGAAAGTCAGATAACTGTTCGGCGGAAGTTTTTCGACAATTTCAAATAAATTGCTTTGCTCATCGAAAACTTTTTCTTCGGAAACCGTCGGCGGAATCTGCGGATTTTGCATAACTTCTTGTAAATTTTGCATTGCTTTCACCTCGCTTTTAGCATAACGCGAAAATGAAAATGGACAAAGCCGAAACTTTTCGCGTGAATTAACCTGAAATTTGCGGAAATATTTTATAAATTTGTGAAGTAAATCAAAAGAAATATGACGGTGAAATAAGTCCAAAACATTGAAAATAAAATGTGAATTGTCGTTTCAAACATTTTGCCTTTCCAGAGTTCCGAAGAATAACCAAAAAATTGAATTACAAGTCTGAGAAACCAAAAAATTCCCAGTCCCAAACCTATTTTTCGTCCTAAATTCGTTTCGATAATTTCCCGCGTCGAAGTCAAACATAAAATTCCCATCAGAAAAACGACGACGGCGATAAAAAAAGTATGCACATACATCACTTGCCGGTTTATCAAACTGAGCGGGCGGAGTTCGGTTTTCCAATCGAAATGTTTTGGGAAAACGCCGTGAATCAACGCCAGGACAATCATTATTACGCCGATGATTTTAAGATGAAACTCCATTTTTCTCCAAAATAAACGTCGTGATAAACGGCGTGATTTTAATTTCTTTTTTCACTTTTAATTCAGCAGACGCGAATGTTTTGAGCCACGCGCGTTTTGAATGAAAATGAAAAAACCCGATGTTGTAAGCGAGAAAATTCGCCGTGTCGCGCAAATGTTCGGTTACGATTATTTGTCCGTCGGTCTTTAAAGCGCGTTTGATTTCCGCGAAAAACAATTTTCTCTCTTCATCATTTCTAATTTCGTGAGCAGACAAAATAGCGAAGACTTTATCCGCCGAATTGTCTGCCAAAGGCAAACAATCGGTTGCCATTTGCCGCGTATTCGAATACGGCGCATAGGCTTTTCTTGCTCTTTCGATGGAAACTTCCGTGTGTTTTTTCGAGTCGTAAAAATCAAAAACGACGAGCCGCGCATCTTTGAATTTATCTTTCAAAAGTTCGCTCGTTTCATCGAAACCGGCGTTGATATTGACGATTCGAGCGTTTTCTTCGATTGGCAAATCGTTTAGCCAATCGAGTTTATAAAGATTTGACAAATCATAAACGTAAAAAGAAACAAACAAAGTTATAAAATTTGCCAGGATGATTCCGAAAAACAAAACGGCTGAAATCAATCGAAAAGGCTCATTTAAAAAATTATAAAGAACTGCCAAAAGCAATAAGACACCGAGCGACAGCGCGTAAAAATGCCAATTAAAACGAACGATATTGAACACGCCTTGAAATGGTTTTCTTATTTTTCCCATCGTTCGATTTTTCCGCTTTTCCAATAATACGGGACGTTTTTGATGACAAAAGCATTTGCCAAAACTACATCTTTCAAAGGCAAACCGTCCAAAAATCCGATGCTGTAATGATTGACTTTGACTGGTTCGGGTTTCCAATTTTGCCGCACGCCTTCGATGATTAAAACCGTTTTATCCTTTGGATTATAAGTGAATGTAAAAGGCAAAGGACCCGCAAATCTTCTGGCTTCCTTCCAATTCGCAAACGGCGACGCGGGCGGCAGAGCGATTTCTCCGTCGGATTCTTCGACCTCGACGATGAAATTCGATTTGACGGATTTTATTTCAGTTTCATCGCCGTTTTTCGTTTGCGAAATGTCGGTTGTCGTATAAGCGTAATGCGTAAAAATGTTTCCGAAAAAAGCCATTTTCCGCTTGTTGGTTTCTGATTTGATAATGGCTTTGCACCTAAAGTCAAAAATTTTAAGCACTTTAGGTGCAACGTAATGCTAAGTTCTTTATTTCAGCATTACTTTTTTCAAAAAGGTTTGGCTTCTGGTGCAAAAATCTAAAATTAAGCACTTT
>JBPCMK010000116.1:0-8071 GCA_051002375.1 Pyrinomonadaceae bacterium
CTTCTTATCTCTTAAAAATCTGTGTCCATCTGTGTTCATCTGTGGTTAAATAAAAATATTTTTCTTTGTTCACTACTCAAATTTTCCAAAATCTAATCCGTGTTGTGATGCACATACATTGATTGAATGCCGACTCGCCCCGGTCCGGTCATTCGCGCCAGACTCATTCCCGTTCCGCCAAACCAGCCGGTTGTTAATTGTTGAAATTCAACGTCCATCGTAACGGTCGAATCTTTATACAAAAACGCGCCCGGCTCAAGCATTATGCTTTCGCCCGCCTTTAAAGTGCGCTCGAAAACATTGCCGTAGCCGTGCAGAATGAGCAAGCCTTGTTCGCTACCCGTAACGAATCTGTCCATAAACATCCCTTGCCCGCCGAACAAGATATTTCGCAAGCCTTTGATGCGAATGAACGAATAATTTATGTGATGCGAAGCGAGCAGAAAAGCGTGTTCGCGCACGTCCAATTCCATTCCCGGATGAAGCGGCAAAACGACTAATTCGCCGGTCGCGTCGCGCGAAAAAGCCACTCGTCCCGGACCGTTGGCAATCGAAATAACAAACGGCATTCCGGCGAGCGCGCGTTTGATTCCGCCCTGCAAAGTCATCACGCTCATCGCCGTCGCGTCGTCTTTCCAGAGCAAAACGTGATGCTCGAAAAATATCGAATCGTGCGGCGCGAGATTGATTTCGGCGACCGGAACGATTTCGCCTTCGACCTGACAAGTGCTGCCGCCGAAACGAATTTCGGTCATATCTTTAATGCGCGGAGCTTCGCGCCAGCCGGATTCGCTGACCAAATCCTTGATGTCGAGCGGTGCGCCGCACGCGCGACACGAAACCGCCGTTTTCTCGTTCATCGCGTGACACCATTTACAAGTAATTCGCTCAATCGGCGCGTTCGCGTCGGGCGATTGATGTTGCGATTGTTGATGATGTTGATGTTGCGCGGGCGGCGGCTGGACTGACGGCTGATAATTACTCGGCGGCGCAGACGGCACGGCGGCTGGCGCGTCAACAAGCGTCGTTCCGTCTCTGCCGCAAAATCTGATATTATCGGCGGCGGTTTGATGACAAGTCGGACAGATTTTCATTGAAATAAACTCCGTTTAAAAATAAATCAAACAATCAAATTTATATCATAATCTTCTAAAAATCTGTTTGAAAACTCGATACGAATTGATTTTGTCATCAAAGATGACCGACATTATAGCCTAGCGAGAATCGCTAGTCGCAATAAATTGTGTAATCGCTCGCTGAAGGCGAGCAACATTTACCGCCGTTTGTTCGACACTTGCATCGTCGGACTGCTTGACTTTGCGAATGCCTAGCGATTCTCGCTAGGCCAGAGTGTCGGTCGCCTTTGGCGACTTTTTCGAGTTTTCAAACGACTTCTAAACTTTTGGCAGCAATTTCATCATAATTGCTTTCTGAATGTGCAGACGATTTTCCGCTTCGTCCCAAACGACCGAATTTGCCGAATCAATTACCGCGTCGGCGACAATCACGTTGCGCCGAACGGGAAGACAGTGCATAAAAATCGCGTCGTTCGTTTTTCTCATTTTCGCTTCCGTTACAATCCAATCGCTTCTCAAACCGGCGCGAAATTCGATGTCTTTTTCCGCCGCGCCGTAAAATTGCGCCGCGCCCCAACTTTTCGCATAAACGACTTCGACATTATCAAAAGCGTTTTCAATATCATTTACGATTTCCAAACTGCTGCCGTTTTCCTGCGCCTGCGTTTCGATTTCGCGCATCAATTCTGCGTCGAGTTCGTAACCTTTCGGGTGCGCGATTCGCAAATCGTGTCCGAACTGCGCCGCCGCGAGCGCAAAAGAATTCGGCACAGCCATCGGCAAAGGCTTCGGATGCCACGCCCACGCAAGCAAAACTTTCTTTTTGTTTTTCCCGAATTTTTCCCGAATCGTCAACATATCGGCAAGAGCCTGACACGGATGGTGCATCGCCGATTCGAGATTGATAATCGGTTTCGTCGAATATCTTTCAAACGCCGACAAAATCGGGTCGGTTCGCTCCAATTCCCAATCCTTCAATTCCGCAAAAGTCCGCACGCCGATTGCCGCCACGTATCTTTCCAAAACGCCGACAAATTCTTTAAGATGCTCGGTCTTGTCCGCGTCCATCACGACATTTTCCCGATGTTCGAGCGTCCAACTCGTTCCGCCCGGCTCTAAAATAACGGCGTTTCCGCCAAGTTCATAAACGCCGATTTGCATCGAAGCCCGCGTTCGCAAACTCGGATTAAAAAACACGAGCGCAACTGATTTCCCGCTCAAGGATTTTTCGACATTTTCGCCGCGTTTGAATTTAATCGCCGATTCGATAATCGCTTCGAGTTCGGCGCGTGAAAAATTTGATGTTTTTAAAAAGTTCATAAAAGACAGAGCCTTTAAAATTCAACGTCCATTAAATCGCCGATTCGCTCAATCGTAACGTCTGCCGCCGGATATTTAGCGATTTCTTTTTCGTCGAAGGCGTAATGACCTTGGCGCGGGAAAACGGTCGTAACTCGTTCGCCCCAGATTTTTTTTATCGCCGCCAGAATGCGGAGTTTGTCGTCAATCAAAACATAGTGTTCAGCCGGATAACGCCGCTCGACATCATCTAATTCCATTTCTTTGTGAATATAAATCAGAATGTTTTTTTTAAACGCTTCGAGCAAGCCGGAACGCTCGATTTTGCGCGGCTGAAAAACAACGTCGCCGTCCGTTAAAATCACGACTTTGCCGAATTTCCGGCAATGCTCGACGACATCGAGCGAGTTCGGAAAAAGACGGTTGGCGAACGGATAATTTATCAGAAAAGTCGAGACAGCGAGAACGTGCGAGTCGTATGGATTTTCGACGCGGTAACGCTGCAACGCGCCGAGATAATCTGCATAACCGAGTTCGCCGCGTAACTGTTCAAAAATTTCCCAATAACGATTCGAGCGTTTCGCGCCGACTTCACGTTCTAAAAAATCGCGCAGGTTCTGCGCCACGCGGTCATTGTCGAGCAGCGTATTATCAACGTCAAAAAGAAAGACTATTTTATCCATAAACTCAATTTTTCAATTCCCCTTTTACCTTTTACCTTTTGCCTTCTCCCTCACGCCTTCCGCGTTTATTCCAGATACATAGATATTAAAATCAATTTCCGTCCGCTCGTAAATCTCGCTCATTATATTTTCGATTTTTCGCGCGGTTTCCACATTTTCGCTCAACATAAAAATGCTCGGACCCGAACCGGAAATTCCGCCGCCGAGTGCGCCGACGCGCAGGCTTTCCGTTTTTAATTCGTCGAATTTCGGAATCGTTTTTTTTCGCACCGGCTCGACGATGTAATCTTCGAGCGAGCGCGAAATCAATTCATAATCTTTTTTCGCCAAAGCCGAAACTAACGCGCCGACGTTGCTTCATTGTTTGACGGCATCTTTCAATGAAATTTTCGTTGGCAGAATTTTTCTCGCTTCGGAAGTTTTAATTTCGATTTGCGGATGAATGACAGTCGCAAATATCGGCGGAAATTCCAACTCGACAACATCGAGCGGCGCGACGGAACGAACGAGCGTGAAACCGCCGAACAAACACGGCGCGACGTTATCGGCGTAGCGACCTTGCGAAGCGACGAATTCACCGGCGAGCGCAAATTCGGCGAGTTCAAGCGCGGAAAATCTGTCGTCCAAAAGTTTATTCGCCGCGACCACCGCGCCGACCGCGCTTGCCGAACTCGAACCGATTCCACTGCCGGGTTTGATGTTTTTTTTTATTTCAATTTCAAAGCCGACGCTTTCTTCGACCGCTTCGAGCAAAGCGGCAAGCGCGACTCCGGCGACGTTTTTTTTAGGTTCGATTGGCAAATCATAATCGTCCAGATGCGTGATTCTAATTGTTTTTTCATCAATCAGGCGAACGCGCATTTCGTCGCAAGGCGCGTCGAGCGCGAATCCCAAACAATCAAATCCGCAAACCACATTGGAAACGGTGGCTGGCGCGAGAACGATAACTTCCTTCATAATTTCGCAAAATCGGCAACTCGTATTATCATATTGACTTTCTCAAAGTAAGATTTTATTAACGCTAAGCCGCCAAGTCGCCAAGTTTTTTAAGATAACTGACAGATTTCATACCGACGCTTGTTTTGAGTAAAAAATTTGTTTCTTCCTTCGCGCCCTTGCGACTTGGCGACTTGGCGTTAAAAATTTTATTTTTGAGAAAGTCCTATATCATTAAAAACTTGAATTTCCGCGCATAAAATTCCGACCGATGCAATACCTTAGCACAAATCGAAAATCGGCTCGCGTTTCTTTTCGGGAAGCGACGTTCGACGGGCAGCCTGACGACAAAGGCTTGTATTTTCCCGAACGCATTCCATTTATTTCAACCGATTTTTGGAAAAATTTCCAGACGAAATCAAAAGAACAAATCGCGTTCGAGGTGATAAAACCTTTTATCGGCGACACGATTCCCGACGAGACGCTTTTTCAAATCTGCGCCGAAACCGTAAATTTCGATTTTCCGCTCGTGAAAATAACCGACGAAATTCACGCGCTCGAACTTTTTCACGGCGCGACATACGCCTTTAAAGATGTCGGCGCGAGATTTATGAGCCGCTGTTTGCAATATTTTTTGCGGGGGAAAAGTCAGCGGACAATCGTCGTCGTCGCTACTTCGGGCGACACGGGCGGCGCGGTCGCTAACGGATTTTTGAATGTCGAAAACATCGAAGTCGTGATTTTGTATCCATCGGGAAAAGTCAGCGAAATTCAGGAATTGCAACTGACGACGCTCGGCGGAAATATCACCGCGCTCGAAGTCGCCGGAACTTTTGACGATTGCCAGAGGCTCGCCAAAACCGCGCTCGCCGACGATGAAATCAAATCGAAAATTTTTCTCACTTCGGCAAATTCGATCAACGTCGCGCGTTGGCTGCCGCAGCAATTTTATTATTTTTACGCGTTGCGGCAATGGCGCGAAACGTCTGCGCCGATTGTGTCCGTGCCGAGCGGAAATTTCGGCAACATCTGCGCCGGACTCGTCGCGCAGATTTCCGGTCTGCCGGTCAAAAAATTTATCGCCGCCTGCAACGCGAATGATTTTGTGCCGCGCTTTCTGCAAACCGGCGAATCAAATGTGAAGAAAACAATCGCCACGATTTCCAACGCGATGGACGTTGGAAATCCGAGCAACTTCGTCAGAATTTTGGAATTTTTCGATAAGAATTCGGAAGCATTGCGCGAAAAAATGGAAGCCGTCAGCGTTTCGGACGCGACGACTATAAAGACGATGCGCGAAGTTTATAAAAAATACGAATACGTTTTAGACCCGCACGGCGCGGTCGGTTTTTACGCTCTTGAAAAATATCTGGAACGGCACAAAAGCGACAAAGGTTTTTTTCTCGAAACGGCTCATCCGCTCAAATTCGATTCGGTCGGGAAAATCGTCGGCACATTCGGCGAAATTCCGAAAGCGGTCGAAGAATTAAAATCAAGAACAAAGCAAAGCGTTAAAATGAATGTGAATTACGAAGATTTGAAGGATATTTTATTGAGCAAAATATGAAAGTTTTAAAATTCGGCGGCTCTTCGGTCGGCGACGCGAAAAGCTGCGCGAAAGTTGTCGGGATAATCGAAAACGCGATTGAAGAAAATGCCTGCGTCGTGGTTTTGTCGGCGATACAGGGCGCGACCGACGCTTTGATTGAAATCGGTCGCGCCGCCGAAAGAGGCGACGAAAATTTTCGTGAGCAAATCAAAATCGTGGCGGATAAACATTTCGCCGTTGTCCGCGAACTGCTTCCCGATTCGCATCAAAATTCGATTTCGGGTTTTCTAAAAGAGCGTCTAAGCGAACTCGAAAATATCTGCGAAGGCGTTTTTCTGCTCGGCGAACTTACGCCGCGAACGCTCGACCGGATTGTCAGTTTCGGCGAAACGATGTCGTCGAATATCATCGCGGCAAAATTAAATTCGCTCGCCATCGAAAACATCTGGAAGGACAGCCGCGAGATTATCCGAACCGATTCAAATTTTACATTCGCCGCCGTTGACTTTGCGGCGACGAACGAAAAAATCCGCGAATTTTTCGCCGCAAATCGAAACGCCAAACTTTTCATTTTGCCCGGATTCGTCGCTGCAAACGCGGACGGCGCGACGACGACTTTGGGGCGCGGCGGCTCGGATTATACGGCGGCGATTTTGGCGGCGGCGTTGAACGCGGACGTTTTGGAAATCTGGACTGACGTTTCTGGAATGATGACCGCCGATCCGCGACTCGTGCGTGCGAGCCGCAATATCGAAAAAATTTCTTACCGCGAAGCGATGGAACTTTCGCACTTCGGCGCGAAGGTCGTTTATCCGCCGACGATTCAGCCGGTTTTGCAAAAAAAAATTCCGACGTGGATAAAAAATACGTTCGCGCCCGGTGATGAAGGAACGCTGATTCAAGCGGAAACCGAAACGGAAAGCGGAATCATTCGCGGCATTTCCAGCATCGGCGCAGTTTCGATTTTAAGTCTCGAAGGCAGCGGAATGGTCGGCATTCCGGGTTTTTCCAAACGTCTTTTCGACGCTATTTCCCGAAAACAAATCAACGTAATTTTAATTACGCAAAGTTCGTCCGAACATTCGATTTGCGTGGCGATTGATGAAAAATACGCGCCGTCGGCGAAAGCGGCGATTGACGCGGAATTCGCCTACGAAATCAGCGTCGGCAAAATCGAGCCTTTAAAAATCGAATCGGATTTATCAATTCTCGCGCTCGTCGGCGACCGGATGCGAAATCATCCGGGCATCAGCGGCAAAATGTTCGCCGCGCTCGGCTCGCAGGGAATCAACGTTCGCGCCATTGCGCAAGGTTCGAGCGAGCGCAACATTTCCGCAATCATTTCGACCGCCGACGTTCGCAAAGCGATCAACACTCTGCACGAAGAATTTTTCTCCGGCGACGCGAAACAAATAAATATTTTTCTCGTCGGAACGGGAACGGTCGGCGCGAAATTGATCGAGCAGATAAAACTTCAGACTGATTTTCTGCGCGAAAATCTGCGGCTCAATCTGCGCGTCGTCGGACTTGCCAACAGCCGCCGAATGATTTTTGACGACGCAGGTTTAAGTCTGGAAAATTGGCGCGAAAATTTATCGTCGGGCGAGGCGATGACTCTGGGTAAATATACGAGCGAGATTTTTCAAAGAAATCTACGAAACTCGATTTTCGTTGACGCAACCGCCAACGCGGAAGTCGCGCAAAGTTACAACAAACTTCTCGAAAAAAGCGTTTCGATTGTCGCCACCAACAAAATCGCCTGTTCGTCCGCGTATGAGAATTATCTGAATTTGAAACGTCTGGCGCGTGAATTCAGCGCGGCGTTTTTGTTTGAAACGAACGTCGGCGCGGGTTTGCCGATTATCAACACGCTGAACGATTTATTGAGGAGCGGCGACCGCATAACGCGAATCGAAGCGGTTTTATCGGGAACGCTTAATTTTGTTTTTAACAATTACGACGGCTCGCGTTCGTTCGCAACGGTCGTTCGGCAGGCGCAAAACGAAGGCTACACCGAACCCGATCCGCGACTCGATTTGAGCGGAACTGATGTCGCCAGAAAAATTTTAATTCTCGCGCGTGAAGCCGGTTTTAAAATGGAAATGTCCGACATCGAAAACAAAGGTTTTTTGCCCGAATCCTGCTTGACGGGAACAATCGAAGATTTTTATGCCGAGATGGAAAAACACGAAAGCTATTTTCGCGGATTGTTTGAGGCAACGAAAAATCAGAATTTATCTTTGAAATATATCGCGTCGTTTGACGACGGCAAGGGAAGCGTCGGCTTGCAGAAAATTTCGCAAACGCACGATTTCGCCAATCTTTCCGGCAAAGACAACGCTGTTTTATTTTACACGAATCGCTACGCCGATTTGCCGCTCGTCGTGAAAGGCGCGGGCGCGGGCGCGGAGGTTACGGCGGCTGGCGTTTTCGCCGATATTATCCGCGCGGCGCGAATTTGATTTTAAAACCCAAAGCTCAGAAGCCCGCGCGTGAGCAAGGGCGCAAACTTACTCATCGTTGCGCCC
>JBPCMK010000117.1:0-22022 GCA_051002375.1 Pyrinomonadaceae bacterium
GCGACGAAGATTTTTACGATACAGCACGCGCGGTCGGCATTTACGAACACGCGCTCGCGGCTTCCATTCTCGATCTAAAACGCGAGCCGTTCATCGCCCGACATTTGCGAAAACTTTTCATCGAACGCTTTCAAAATTCCGATTTTCAAGACGCGACCTTAATCGTTCCCGTTCCGCTTTCCAAAAAAAGAACGCTGGAACGCGGATTTAATCAAGCCGCCGTTTTGTCAAAAATTCTCGCTCGAAAAATCAATATAAAACTCGACGAACAAAGTCTCGTTCGTCGAACCCACACACCGATGCACCGCGCGGGAATGGACGGCAAAGCGCGTGCAAAGAGCGTCGCAGATGCCTTTGAAGTAAAGCGTCCGAAATTTATCGAGGGAGAAAATATTCTTTTAATAGATGACGTTTTCACGTCGGGCGCGACCGTCTCCGCCTGCGCCAAATCTCTCAAAGAAAGCGGCGCGAATAAGGTTTATGTTTTCACTCTGGCGCGAGTTTTATGAATAGGACTTTCTCAAAATAGGAGAAATTATTCATTATCAATTATTCCGACAAAAATAATTGATAATGAATAATTTCCAACGCTTTCAAACTTTTGAGCAAGTCCCGATGAAAAATAATTATCTCAAAAAACTTTCCGCTTTTTATTTTTGCTTTCTGCCGCGCCGAATCAACGCCGTCGCGGTTGCTCCAACCGCGAGTCCGGCGATTGTTCCGGCGGCGGCTTTGTAAAAATCAGGAACGGGCGGCGGCAGACTGACCACGCCGCTTTCATTGCAAATCACCGGAGCGTCAACGTAACGACCATATAATGGCGGCTGAAAATTTTTGGCGAATTTTTCCAAACGTCTTGCCGTGTCCGCGCCGGTAATCGGCTGCCCGTGTCCTGCGCCGACTGCGTTCGGCTCTAAATCGGCGAGCAGTTCGACCGAACGCCGCGCCGCTTGCCAATCGGTCGTGAACGGCGCGGGCGGATTGCAAAATTCCCGCTTCTCCGTAATCTGCGAAACCCAAGAATCGAGATTCATCGTCGCCAGCGCGTCGCCCGCAATTAATGTTCGGTCGCTCTCGCGCCACAGCGAAATGTGTCCGGCGGTGTGTCCGGGCGTATGAAAATATTTCCATTCGGGCAGAGCGGGAATCTCGCCGTTTTCGGGCAATCGGTGAACGCGCGTTACGAAATCGTAACCGCCGTGCGGAAACATTCGCGCCATCTGCGCGATTGCGCCGCCCATCGAAGAATCTTGCGGCGGATAATCGGACTTTCCTGTCAAGTAAGGCATCTCCAAACGATGCGCGTAAACGGGAGCGTTCCAATGTTCGGCGAGGGCGAGTGCCGCGCCCGCGTGGTCGAAATGTCCGTGCGTCAAAACGATTGCCGAAGGTTTTCGCTTCCCGTATTTCGCTTCGGCGGCTTTGATAATTTTTCCCTGCGACATCGGAAGTCCCGTGTCAACCAAAACCCACGAATCGGTTTCCGGTATCTCGACGAAATACGCGCCAACGAAAATTATTTTCGTGTGATAAACGCCTTTCGCAACGAATGATAATGAATCTTTCGCGGCTTGATTAGTCTGTTTTGAAATTTGGTTATTTGCCATAAATTTTTAT
Source organism: Pyrinomonadaceae bacterium (assembly GCA_051002375.1). Taxonomy (GTDB): domain Bacteria; phylum Acidobacteriota; class Blastocatellia; order Pyrinomonadales; family Pyrinomonadaceae. The sequence continues at coordinate 1,618 of JBPCMK010000117.1, forward strand.
ACTCCTTCGGGAAAGTTTCCGGTTTCCGATTCGTTTGCAATCAATACGTTTCGCTGTTTGAAAATTATAAAAAGCAAAATGCGTTCCGCTAGTCGGCATAGTTTTTATGTTAAAATTTATCTATGTTGCTCGAATCGCTTTTCGCAGAAAATTTCCGCAATTTACACGGCGAAATCAGTTGCGGCAAAAATCTCAACATCATTTTCGGCGAAAACGGGCAAGGCAAAACCAACTGGCTCGAAGCGATTTATTTGCTCGCCACGACGAAATCTTTTAAAACCGCGCGTCTCCAGGAAGCGATAAAATTCGATAAGGAATTGGCGATTGTGCGCGGAACGGTTCATCAGGGCGAGGACGTTAATCGCATCTTGCAGGTTGCCGTTCAGGGCAATACGAAAATTCTGAGCGTCAATAACAAAAAAGAAACCGTGCAGAGATTTTTAGGACAGCTTCACGCCGTCGTTTTTAATTCGGACGAACTCGAAATCGTGCGCGGCAACCCGGAAGCGAGGCGCAAATTTCTCGACGGTGGAATCGTTTCGATTTATCCGCCTTTCGTTCAAACTTTAGCCGATTACAACCGCGTCATTCGTCAAAAAAATTCGCTTCTGCAATCGTCGCAAGACAATAATTTTTCGATTGAGAAAATCGCCGAACTGCTCGAACCCTGGAACGAACAATTGATTTTACACGCGACGCGAATTCATCGGGCGCGGCTGCGTTTCGTCGAGAGATTGAACGAAGTTTTAGAGAAAAAACTTTTCGGCAAAGAAGAGCTTTCGATTCGATACGTTTCGTCGCTCGAAGGCAAAGGCGATTTGGACGATTACGCGAATCTTTTGGCGGAAAGATTGCATTTGCGCGTCCAAGCCGAACTCGTCGCCGGTTACTCTCTAATCGGAACGCACCGCGACGATTTGGATGTTTTATTTGACGGACACGATTTGCGAAAATACGGTTCGAGCGGTCAACAGCGCAGCGCGTTGCTCGTTCTTCAGCTTGCCAATCTGCAAGTTTATTACTCGCAAAATCAGGAATATCCGCTTTTTCTGCTCGACGATATTGATGCTGAATTAGACTACAAACGCATCGGTCAACTGCTCGAATTTCTTCAGGACAAAACGCAGACTTTCGTTACGACTTCAAAGGAAAGTTTCGTCGAGAAATTCAGCGCGGGCGCGAAAATTTTCACCGTTGCGGACGGAAATAATATCAATCAATAAATCTCTTAAAAATCAGCAAAATTAAACGGCAAAATTTGCTTAAAAGGCTTGTTTCATACTTGAAACAAAGTCCTGTAAATAGTAAAATATAGCTGTCGAAATTTTACAAAAAGAGGTTGAAAAAATGGCATTGGAATTAGTTGAAAGTCCGGTTCGGCAGTCGGGTTTGATTGTCGGACAGGCGACGCTCGAAGACGTGCAGAGCGAACCTTCCTTGCGTCCGAAAAGGTTGGACGAATACATCGGGCAAACGAAAATCGTCAACAATTTGAAGATATTTTTGAAAGCCGCGCTGCGTCGCGGCGAAGCACTCGACCACGTTTTATTGTTCGGTCCGCCGGGACTCGGCAAGACGAGTTTGGCGATGATTCTGGCGAACGAATTGGGCGCGAATTTGAAAACGGCGAGTGCGCCGTCAATCGAAAAATCCGGCGATTTGGCGGCGGTTTTGACGAATCTCGAAGAAGGCGACGTACTTTTTATTGACGAAATTCATCGCTTGAAACCGCAGATTGAAGAGATACTTTATCCGGCGATGGAAGATTACAATCTCGACTTGATGATCGGACAAGGAACTGCCGCGCGTTCGATAAAGATTGATTTGCCGAAGTTCACTCTGGTCGGCGCGACGACTCGTGCGGGAATGATTTCCGCTCCGCTTCGAGGGCGTTTCGGAATTGTCAATCATCTGGATTTTTATCCGAAAAAAGATTTGGAAATTATCATACACCGCTCGGCGGAAATCCTTAATGTCGAGATTGAAGCGACTGGCGCGGACGAACTCGCACGTCGCGCACGCGGAACTCCGCGCATCGCCAATCGTCTGCTGCGCCGCGTCAGAGATTACGCGGAAGTTTTGGGCGACGGTAGAATCACGGGCGCACTCGCTCAAAAAGGTTTGGACGAAATGGAAGTTGACCGTTTCGGGCTTGGTGAAGTTGACCGGAAATTGCTTTTATCAATCATCGAAAAATTCGAAGGCGGTCCGGTCGGAGTCGGCACGATTTCCGCATCAATCAGCGAAGACCGCGAATCAATCGAAGAAGTCATCGAACCGTATCTGATTCAAATCGGTTTTCTGAATCGAACGCCGCGCGGACGAATGGTAACGGACGCGGCTTATAAACATTTCGGTTTTACACTGCCGATTGTTAAAGAAATAAAGGCGATGGCAAGTTAAAAGAAAATCAGACACAGAAAGTCATAGATAAATCGGAATGGCACAGATTTTTATTTATCTGCGTCATTTCGATTTATTTTGTTTTTTTTCACTTCACGGCAGTATGTTTTAAAATCCAGTCGGCAATAGTTTCCAAAACCTCCGGTGAAATTGTTTCCGCGATTTCGCCGTATTCATTCGGCAAACCTGTCTGGCTCGTCTGGAAAAGATGGTTGAGTTTCGGAAAAGATTTTACGGTATAATCTTTGTTTCCTCCGGCTTTGAGAGCGGCGGAAATGAGCGCAAGATTTTCCTTCGGCGCAACCTGCACATCGTTTTCGCCATTTAACGCCAGCACCGGAATTTTTACTTTTTCAAGCGTCGGACGCGGATTGTATGCGAGAAACCAGCGATACCAGGGCGATAAAAGTAGAGGCATTTGCGCTTTGATGTCGGCTTCGACCGGAGCAAATGCTTTCAGTTCCTGTTCATTCATTTTGCCTTTCCGTTTTATAAGCATTTCGCTGATTTTTTGTTCGGCGAGTTTATCATCCGGTTCGGATTCGATAATTGCAAAAAGGCTTTTTTGCAAATCCATTGCCCGTGCGATTGTTTCCGAATTTTCACCGCTTGCTTTGTTTATTAAAGCTATCTGCGTCAAAATTACGTCATCGCCGCGTTGTCCCGAACCAGCGAGCATAACGATAAACGCTACATCTTTCGAGCGAACGGCAGCCATCGGCGCAATTATTCCACCTTCACTGTGTCCGATTAAACCGATTTGGTTTGAGTTGATTTCCTTTCGGCTTTTCAGGTATTCGACTCCGGCTAAAACGTCACCGACGTAATTTTCGGTTGTTGCGAGAAGCGAACCCAAATCAGAACCGCCGATTCCTCTATCGTCAACACGCAAAACGGCAATGCCTCGTCTGGTCAGATAATCCGCCAGAACGAGAAACGGGCGATGTCCGAGAATGGTTTCATCGCGGTCTTGCGAGCCGCTGCCGGTTATCAAAACAACCGCCGGAAATTTACCGTCGCCGCGCGGCAAAGTCAGAGTTCCCGCTAGTTTCACAGCGTCTTTGACGTTTTTATAAACGACTTCTTCCTCGTTATACGGATAAGGTTTCTGCGGGTCTTGCGGGCGTTTTGCAACGCGAATTTCTTCTGCGGCGCGTTTGAAATTCAAAGGCAAAGTTCCCGCGCCCTGTTTAAGAATTCCGTTGATTTCGTCCGCCTTTTCGTTCAGCGTTCCTTCATAACTCATTCCGAATTTCGCGGCGGAAAAAGTTATCGTTTTGTCTTTTCGGGTAATTGAATCTATCGGCAAATCTTTCGCGCCCTGATCAATGCTGTCGAGTTTCGCCATGTAAGCGTCGCCTGTTTTTACGATTTTCAAAACGAGGCGCAATTTTATTCCGCTGACCTCGATTGCGCCTGACCAGTTTCCTTCGAGATTGGAATTATCCTGTCCAAAAGCTGATGGTGTAAATATTGATAAAAAAACAAGCGCGTATAAAAATAAATTTTTCATTTTTTTCTCCTTTTATCGTCCGCCGTTTAACTTAAATAACACCTCGATAATTTCGCGTATTCGGTCAAAATTTAAGATAATAATCGTCGGCACGATTATCAGCATGATGATGCCGAGCGTGATGCCGACCTGCGCCCAGAGGCGATGTTCCGTCAGCTTTGGTTCGGGTTTGGCGCGTAAAGCCAGCCAACCGAAAATAATTGCCAGAATCGGTTTTTCCAAACCCAACAAATTGACAAAGCAGAAAATTCCCAGAATCAGCGAAACGGTTGCGAAAGCATATTTTTGTCCGAGAATCGTATAATTTTTAATTTCAATTTCACTCATAGTTTTATCTCTCCAAGCCGAGTTCAGCGTTAATTTTGAACGGATTTTCTTTTAGAAAAACAAACAGCGCGACCATAAAAATCAGCGGCACAAGCTGGAAAGTCAAACCTAAACTCCGTTCGGGAAGCATTTCGAGTAATTTATATCCGACGAGAATCGCGCCAATGAAAACAAACGGTTTCCAACTAATCGCCGATGAGTTTTGTGAACCGATTCGTTCCTCAATCGTCAACCACAAATTTACTTCCGGTTCGCGCCGCGCGTGGCTTTTCAGCAAATCGCCGACGTTTTGCATCTGCTCGAATTCCATTCGACAATTTTCACAAACCGACAAATGCGAATTCATCGCTTCGACGAAAATTTCCGATTTTTCACCGTCGAGTTCAGCCATTTTTGCCATCAGCCAATTTTCACAATTTATCTCGTTCATCTTTTCAATTCCTCTCAATGAAACTTTCCGCTTAGTTTCGTTTGCAACTGCCGGCGGGCATAAAACAAACGACTCATCACCGTGCCGCGCGGAATCTGCAAATGTTCGGCTAACTCTTCGTAAGAAAGCCCATCCAGATATTTCAAAGTAATTATTTCGCGTTCTTCGCTGCTCAATGAAAGCAAAGCCTTTTCCAATGCGAAACTTTCTTCCGGCGAAACGCCTTTCCGAGCGGCAAGAATTTCGGTTTCCGTAATATCTTCCGTCAGTCTTTTTCGCGCCGTCATCTTGAAACAGCGATTGCGAAGCAGAACATAAAACCAAGGATAAAATCGCCGCGTCGTGTCAAAGCGTCCGAGCGACTGAAAAGCGTCAATAAACGCTTCTTGTGTTGCGTCTAAAGCGTCTTCACGATTACCGAGAATCGCCGTCGAATGAGCGACGGCTTGCTTTTGATAGCGTTCGACCAAAAAGCGAAACGCTTCCCTGTCGCCCTTTCTGCATTTTTCGATTGCCGCCGCGTCATCCATCTTTGCCTCTCATCATAACGTATCCGCTCAAACGCGAAATTATTCAAAAAATTTTATTCGGGCAGGTAAAAATTTTTATTTCAATAAAAAAGGGCAAAGTCTTTCGACCTCACCCTTTTCATATTTGGAAAGATATTTCGAATTATTGTGCAATCGGAAGACCTTCGGTGTCGAGAATTTGGATATTGTATCCGAGTTCTTTCAGTCCCGGTTCGATTGCTTTTCGGTCGCCGACGATGACGATTGCCATTTTCTCCGGTGTCAGATATTTGTTCGACACCCGTTTTACGTCGTCGAGCGTTACGGCATTTACTTTTGAAATATATTCGTTAAAAGTATTGTCCGGCAAATTATAGACGACGAGATTTGAAAGCTGCGCGGAGATTTGTCCGACGGTTTCAAAGCCGCTTGGAAAACGTCGAATCAACGCTTGTTTGTTCGTCTCTAGTTCCTGCGGCGTAACGGGAATCGCGCCGCGAATGCCGTTTAATTCTTTGACGAATTCGACGACGGCTTCTTTGGTCGAGCCGGTTTGAATTTCGCCCGAAGCCGAAAACGGTCCCGCGCCGCGCCGAAACGTAAATCGGCTGTATGCGCCGTAAGTGTAGCCTTTGTCTTCGCGCAGATTCATAAAAAGTCGCGCCGTTCCGCCGCCACCGAGAATCGAATTCATCACTTGCAGCGGATAATAATCGGGACTGTCGCGGTCAACGCCGACTTGTCCGATGGAAACCGAAGACTGCGCCGCGCCCGGTTTGTCAACCAGATAAATTCCCGGTTTCGCCGTCATCGTTTCGGTCGCCGCTTCCGCCGCTTCGGTTATTTTGCCCGACTTCCAACCCGCAAACGCTTTTTCGAGTTTCGGCATTAAAGTCTTTTTATCAACGTCGCCAACCACGATTAAAGTCGCGTTGTTCGGCAAATAATTGGCGTTGTAAAAATTCACTAAATCGTCGCGCGTCATCGCCGCAACCGATTTTTCGTCGCCGTTTAATTGACGGCTATACGGCTGATTTCCGTAAAGAACTTTGTTGTAGACGACGTTGGCGACCGCCGCCGAATTGAATTTGCGCTGATTAAATCCGACCAAAGCGCGTTTGCGAACAGTTTCAAATTCGTCGGCGGGAAACGTCGGATTCAAAATGACATCCGAATAAATATTCAACGCTTCGTCAAGATTTTTGGTCAAAGTCTGCATCGAAACATTGCTCGAATCCCAACCCGCGTCGGCACCGGCGAACGCTCCGATTGACTGTAATTGATTGGCAATTTCAATCGCCGAACGAGTCTTCGTTCCCTGGTCAATCATCGTCGCGGTCATTGACGAAACGCCGCTTTTATCCTGCGGGTCGAGCGTCGCGCCCGAATTCAAAACCAGATTCATCGAAACAATCGGCAGTTCGTTTTGCTTGACCATCCAAACATTCAAGCCGTTGGAAAGTTTTGTTTTCTCGATTGTCGGCAAAGTAAATTTCGGGTCAGGTCTGGCTTTCGGCAATTCGGCATCTTGTTTAGCGATTAAATCTTTATCCTTTTTCTTTGCAATAACGGAAGTCGGTTTGTTCGCGTCCGCGTTCATTTTCGGTTTTTCGCCTTTGCCCGGAACATAACTCATCACCAGACGATTATCGGTCAAATATTGCTTGGCGACGCGCTGAATGTCGGCGGGCGTAACCTTGCGGTAACGGTCGAGGTCGGTTTGAAAATAATCGGGCTTATTCAAAAATCCGGTGTAGCTGCTGAGTTGCGCGCCTTTGCCCAAAACGGTTTGCAGACTGTAAATCGCCGCCGCCTCGCGCGTGTTCAAGGCGCGGGTCATTTCCTCCGCCGTCGGCGCATCTTTTTTGATTCGCTCGATTTCCGAGTTGATTTCTTTTTCGATTTCGTCCAGAGTTTTTTTCGGTTTTGCCAACGCCGTTATTTGAAAAAGTCCGGCGATTTCGTTGGTGCTGTTAGACGCTCTGATTTGCTGGGCAAGTTCTTTGCCATAAACCAGATTGCTTTGCAGACGCGAACCTCTGCCCGACGAGAGAATCGAGCCGAGCATATCGAGTGCGGCTTCGTCCGGCGCGTATTGCGGAACGCTCTGCCAGACCAGCGAAATGCGCGGTAGCGGAACGACATCTTCATAAGTTTTACGAATCTCGCCGTTCAATTTCGGCTCCGGCGGAGCGGGGCGATTGATGTCCGTTCCCTTCGCAATCGGACCGAAGTATTTTTCAATCCACGCTTTCGCCTGCTTCTCGTCGTAGTCGCCCGACAAAACCAATACCGCGTTGTTCGGCGCGTAGTATTTACGGAAAAATGCTTTAACGTCGTCTATCGAAGCGGCGGACAAATCCGCCATTGAGCCGATGACCGAATGATGATACGGATGACCTTCGGGATACATAATATCGCCGATTCTCTCCGAAGCAGTTCCATACGGCACGTTGTCAACTCGCTGACGGCGTTCGTTTTTCACGACATCGCGCTGATTGTCGAGTTTTTCCTGCGTCAAAGCGTCGAGCAGATTGCCCATTCGGTCGGCTTCGAGATAAAGCACGCGCTCTAAAAAATTCGACGGCACGGCTTCGTAATAATACGTGCGGTCTTCGTCGGTCGTGCCGTTGACGTTACCGCCGAGTTCGTCCACGCCGCGCCAGCCGTCAACGTAATTTTTCGAGCCTTGAAACATCATATGCTCGAACAGATGCGCGAATCCGGTTCTGCCCGGTTCTTCGTTTTTCGACCCGACGTGATAAAACACATTAACGGCGACAATCGGCGTAGATTTATCTTCGTGCATCACCACGCGCAGACCGTTTTTCAGCGTCATTTCTTTATAATTTATCGGCGGCAGCTTATCGCCCTTTTGCGCGAACACGGCAGATGTCATAAGCATTACGAAGGCAAATAGAAAAACAATCTCTTTCTTAAAAATCATTACAATACTCCTTTTTATTTTGGGAAATCTAAAAACGTCTTTCGGCTTTTATTTAATTTTAGGTTTTGTTAATACGCAGAGCAAAAGGAAAGGTTCTAAATCGCCAAGTCTTTAAGACAAAAGCATTTATTTTGTAAGATTTTTACGATTTCTTTTCCAAAACCAAAGCCGAATTTTTCGAGCCGAAACCAATGCAGTTGCACAGAGCAACTTTCACATCGGCATTTTCTACCGCGATGTTCGGCGTATAATCCAAATCGCAATTCTCGTCCGCGATGTCTAAATTTATTGTTGGCGCAATCGTGTTTTCGTTTAACGCAAGAAGCGTCGCGCCGATTCCCGCCGCGCCCGACGCGCCTTGCGGATGTCCGATTTGCGATTTCGTCGCGGACATTTTTAATTTGTAAGCGTGCTTGCCGAAGGCATTTTTGATGCTCACGGTTTCGATGCGGTCGTTTAATTGCGTCGAAGTTCCGTGAAGATTGACGTAATCAACTTCCGTCGCCGCAACGCCCGCGTCCTGCATCGCAATCCGCATCGCCCGCGCCGGTTCGACTCCGTTTTCTTCAAGGCGAACGCGATGATATGCGTCGCAGGTCGAACCGTAACCTTTGATTTCCGCATAGATTTTCGCATCGCGTTTCCCGGCATTTTCCAAAGTTTCAAGAACGTAAATCCACGCGCCTTCGCCTAAAACGATTCCCGAACGGTCGCGCGAAAACGGGCGCGACGCGCGTTCGGGTTCGTCGTTCCAATCGCTCGTCAAAACTGTCATCAAATTAAAACCTTCCAAAATTCCTTGAGCGAGCGGCGCGTCAACTCCGCCGGTTATCATCATTTCCTGCCTGCCCAAAGCGATATGCTGCGCGGCGTAAAATATCGCGTCGGTCGAACTCGTGCAGCCGGTCGAAACGATGTGCGAAAGTCCGTGCAGATTGAAAAACATCGAAAGTTCCGACGATAAACCGCCGTGTGTTGAAGCCGGAATCGTATAAACGCTCGCCTTTTTATCTTCGCCCGTGAACCAATATTTATATTGCTGTTCGGTGAACGCCAAACCGCCGCCGCCCGTTCCCAAAATTACGCCGAAGTTTTGCCTTTCGTCTAAAGTGAGATTTTCAAATTCGACTTGCGCGTCTCGAATCGCTTCACGCGCCGCGCAAAGCGCGAGCGGAACAGTGCGCGGAACGTGCTTTTTATCTTTCGGATTTAACTCGGCTTCCCAATCGAAATTTTTAATTTCGGCGGCGATTTTTACTTTTGAATCGGAAACGTCGAAAGATTCGATTTTGGAAACGCCGCTTTTGCCTTCGCGTAAAGATTTCCAAAATTCATCGCGCCCGATGCCGATTGGCGTAACGCAGCCGAAACCCGTAATGACGACGCGGCGCGGTGTGGTGAAATTATTGAACATAAAAATGATAATTCGAGATTAACACTTTAAATTCGCTCAAACCATCGAATCGGACGCAAAATAAAAGACGACTTTGCAAGTCGTCTTTTTGTTAAATTTTTTCATCAAAAATTAAACGTCCAAATTTTTCACGTCGAGCGCGTTGTCTTCGATAAACTTGCGGCGCGGCTCAACTTGGTCGCCCATCAGTACGGTGAAGATTGCGTCGGTTTCAATCGCGTCTTCGATGCGGACTTGCAAAAGAGTTCGTTTTTCCGGGTCCATCGTCGTTTCCCAAAGCTGTTCGGGATTCATCTCGCCCAAGCCTTTGTAACGCTGGATTGTCAAATCTTTTTTCGCCATTGTCAGAACTTTGTCGAGCAGTTCTTCGCGCGTCGTAACCGATTCGGATTTTCCGTTTTCGCCCAAAACGAACGGCGCGGGAAAATCTCTGTCTAAAGTTTTTTTCAACTCCAGAGATTTTTGAAACTCGACATAACTCGCCAGATTCCAATCGAAAATCAGCGGCTGACCGTTCGGAAAAGCAATTTCAATTTCCGCAAGTCCGTGTTCCTCGTCAGTCATCAATTCGGTTTTATATCCGGCGGCGGCGATTTTGCCTTCGATTTCCGCCATCAATTCTTCCTGCTCGAAAACCTGCCGCAATTTAACATTTTTTGTCGTCAAAATGCCGTCTTTACCGACGAACGCTTCGAGCAAGACGTTAAGCAGTTTTTCGTCATTGCCAAGCCGTCTGGCAAAGCGTTCAAAATATCTTTTGTATTCGGTCGTCTGCTCCAACGCTTTGGAAATCTCGCGTCCTTCAAATGTTTTGCCGTTCGCCGCCACGCTCAAATCGCCCGTCGCCTGCCGCATCATATAACGAAACATCGAAGGTTCATCCTTGATATATTCTTCTTTTTTGCCGCGTTTGACTTTGTAGAGCGGCGGCTGCGCCAGATAAATATAACCATCCTCGACAAGCTGCGGCATCTGCCGGTAAAAAAACGTCAAAAGCAAAGTTCTGATATGCGAGCCGTCAACGTCCGCATCCACCATCAAACAAATTTTGTGATAGCGAAGTTTTGAAACGTCGAAATCCTCCTTGCCGATTCCCGTTCCCAAAGCCGTAATCAACGCCTTGATTTCGCTGTGTCCGAGCATCTTGTCGAAACGCGCTTTTTCGACGTTCAAAATTTTACCTTTAAGCGGCAGCACGGCTTGATTTTTCCTGTCGCGTCCTTGTTTTGCCGAATCGCCCGCGGAATCGCCTTCGACCAGATAAATTTCTGATAACGCGGGGTCTTTTTCCTGACAATCCGCCAATTTTCCCGGCAGCGTCGAGCCGCCCATCACGCTTTTGCGGACGATTTCACGCGCCTTTCGCGCTGCTTCTCTAGCACGCGCCGCGTCAACCGCTTTGCCGACGATTTTTTTGGCGACGGTCGGATTCTGCTCGAAAAATTCGCCGAGCCGTTCATTTAAAAACGATTCGACCGCGCCTTTTACGTCCGAATTGAGTTTGCCTTTCGTTTGTCCTTCAAATTGCGGCTGCGGCAACTTTACGGAGATGACGGCGACCAGACCTTCGCGCACGTCGTCGCCGGAAAGCGAGGTTTTGAAATCCTTTGACAAGCCGGATGTTTGCGCGTAATTGTTAATCGTTCTGGTAATCGCCCCGCGAAAGCCCGACAGATGCGTTCCGCCGTCAACCGTGTTGATGTTGTTGGCGAACGAGAAAACCTTTTCATCGTAGCTGTCGTTGTATTGCATCGCAATCTCGATGGAAAGGTCGTCCGAAATCTGCTCGAAATAAAGCGGCTGGTCGTGAACCGGATTTTTATTTTTATTAAGATGTTTGACGAATTCGGCGATGCCGCCCTTGTAATAAAACTCGTGCTTTTTCTCTTCTTCCTCGCGTTCGTCTTTGATAAAGATGCGAATGCCTTTGTTCAAAAACGCTTTTTCACGAAGCCTTTCCGAGAGCCTTTCAAAGCTGTAAATATCCGTGTCGAAAATCGTCGCGTCCGGTCTGAACGTGATTTTCGTGCCGCGTTTTCTCGTCGTGCCGGTTTGCTTGAGGGGCGCGACCGAAATGCCGGCGCGGAATTCCATTTCGTAAGTTTTGCCGTCGCGCCAGATTTCGAGTTCGAGCCATTCGCTCAAAAAGTTGACGACCGATACGCCGACTCCGTGCAGACCGCCGGAAACTTTGTAAGAATTTGAATCGAATTTTCCGCCCGCGTGCAGAATCGTCATTACGACTTCCGCCGCCGAACGCTTTTCCTGTTTGTGCATATCGGTCGGAATGCCGCGCCCGTTGTCAATGACTGTAATCGAATTATCCATGTGGATTGCGACTTCAATCGTGTCGCAGAATCCCGCGAGAGCTTCGTCAACCGAATTGTCAACAACTTCATAAACCAAGTGGTGCAGACCAATGTCGCCGGTCGAACCGATATACATCGCCGGACGCTTGCGAACCGCGTCGCGTCCTTCCAAAACCGTAATCGAATCCGCACCATATTCTGTTTTTGCTTTTGCCAATTTTTTATCCTCTTTTTCGTTAAAATTACAGCGTTATAAATTACCTTTATTATACTATATTTTCTGTAATTTAGACAGTCGGAAGAAGGATTTTAGAAGGTATGTTTTCGGCTCGGAAAAAGTCTTCGCGTCGAAGTCTTTTGCGGTGTTTTTTGCAAAGAAGATTTTTCGTCTAATCAATCAATTCGCGCCTCGATGTTTTGGAATTTGAATTCATAAATTAATTGCCGGTCGTCAAATTTTTTGATTTTATTTTCATGTCTCTCCGTGTTTGTTCGCGGCTAATGTTTTATCATAAAAATTATGAACAAAGAGAAATCGCTCCAAGAAACTTACGCGCCGAATGGAATTTGCTTCGGCTGCGGCGTGGCAAACGAAAAAGGTTTGCGAATCAAAAGTTTTGCCGACGACGAAGAAACCGTCGCCGAATGGCACGCCGAAAAACATCATCAAGCGTTTCCCGGAATGCTTTCCGGCGGCATCGTCGGGACGCTGCTCGATTGTCATTCAAATTGGACGGCGGCGCATTTTCTGATGAAAAAAAACGGCAAGGACGCGCCCGACTGCACTGTTACGGCAAATTACGCGGTCAAACTTCTGCGCCCGACACCGAGCGATGCGACGATTTATTTAAAAGCGCGTGTCGTCGAATCAACTGAAACGAGCGCGACTGTGGAAGCCGAATTGATTGCGAATGATAAAATTTGCGCCACCTGCAAAGGTTTATTCGTCGCTGTCAAAGAAGGTCATCCGGCATATCATCGCTGGTAAGAAATTTTAGCCACAGAGTTCACAGAGAAAATAGAGAAAAATTTTTAAAAACTCTCTGCGTTCTCTGTGAACTCTGTGGCTAAATAATCTTTGCCATCTGTCGCGCAAACTCTTCGTTCAAGCCCAAACGCGCCAGCCAAAGTTCCTGCTCGCGTTTCAGTTCGGGCAGATAAATCACATCCGACAGAGCGTAATGAACGAGTTCATTCGTCCAAACGCCGTTCCAGTTTTTTGTGAAAATTTGCCGTTGCGATTTATCGAGGTCAACCGCGAAATACCGATACAGCGTTTCGGCTAAACTCGCCGATTGGTTCGCGCCGCGCGTCAGAGTTTTTTCGGCAATCATCGTGTCGAAAATATTCTGCGCCGTGTAACCGTTTTCGCGCAGAAATTCTAAGTCGAATTTCGCATTGTGAAAGATTTTTACGATATTCGGATTTTCTAAAATCGCGGCAAGTTTTCCCAAAGCTGCGCCTTCGCTGATTGGAACAAGCACGTTAAAATCGCCGTCGGAAAATTGAACGCTGAAAAGTTTTCCGTAGCGCGCACTCAAGGAAGATGTTTCCGTATCGCAGCCTAAAACGGGCGCGGCGGAAAGTTTTTCGTAAGCCGTTTCGATTTCGGAAGCAGAACGCGCGATAAGAATTTTCACGCTTTTAACTTTAAACCATTCGACATACGGAGCAAAAATGTTCGGAAGATAAAACACGAAATAACACGAAACGACACGAAAATTTTTAGTGTCGTTTCGTGTCGTTTCGCGGTTTAATTTCTTCGGATTTTGCTTTATGCTGTAAATCGAATATGCCTGAAATTTTAACCGAAACCGAAGCCCGCATTGTTGGCGCGTTAATCGAAAAAGAATTAACCACGCCGGAATATTATCCTTTGACTTTGAACGCTCTCGTCGCCGCGTGCAATCAAAAAACTAACCGCGAGCCGGTCGTTAACTACAACGAACAAACGGTTCAGAAATCGCTCGACGATTTGCGCGAGAAAAATCTCGCGTATGTTTTTTACGGCAGCACTTCGCGCGTGCCGAAATACAAACATATTCTCGACAAAGTTTATGAACTCGAATCGTCTGAAGTCGCCGTCATCTGCGTTCTTCTGCTTCGCGGAGCGCAAACTTTGGGCGAACTGCGCGGACGCGCCGACCGGCTTTATAATTTTTCCAATCTCGGCGAAGTGAATGAAACACTCGACAATTTAATACGGCGCGAGGAATCGCTCGTCGTGAAATTAGAACGTCAAGCCGGACAAAAAGAAGCGCGCTACGCGCATCTTTTATCGGGCGAAGTCGCGGAGTTTTCGCCGCCGGAAAAATCCGTTGCCGTGAGTCATACGGGTGGCGAACGAGTGGCGAAACTCGAAGAAGATGTGGAAAACCTAAGAAGCGAATTTAATTTATTTCGACAGTCGTTTGAAGAATTTAAAAAGCAGTTTGAGTAACCGCGTATCGGATTAATTTCTCGAATTTGAGAGAAAGAATTTCCGATAAATAAAATGAGGAGAAAGAAAATCCTTCTCCTCATTTACAAATTACAAATTTTGCATCTTCTTTCTACCGGATTTATTCCAAAATCGAAGGAGTTTGAAAGCAGACAAATACAAAATTCATAATTCGATTTCAATCGAAATTATTTTCCCCAAACGCCGATGCGTTTCTGCACGAGTTTTTCGACTTCGAGCGGCACACCGTCGGCTTTTGCCTGGCGGATAAACTCGCTGTCAATCTTGAAAATTTTCATTTTTACTAAATCTTCAACGTCGAGATTCGTCAAACCTTCGCCGCGAACTTCCGTGATAAACTCCGGCGTGATTTTGAAGATTCGCAGTTTCACCAAACTCTCGAACGGTTCTTTATTAAAACCCATCTGCGCGACCTGTCGAACGAAATCCGCGTCAATTTTGAAGATTCTGGCTTTGACCAAATCTTCCATCGTCAAATTCGGAAAACCGCTCGCTTTCATCTCCGTCATAAATTTTGAATCAATCTTGAAAATCGCCGCTTTGAAAAGGTCGTCAACGTCTAGTTTGCCAAAATTCGCCGAAAGCAAATCGTCGGCTAAAGCAGTTGTAACATTCAGCGTCGCGGCGGCAAATAATCTGTTTTCCAAATTATTTTCTTCGCCGCCGAATTTTGAAGATTTTTCAAAATCGAATCCGCGACTTTTCATTGCGGAAACGAACTGCATATTCGGCGTAAAGCGAAAAGTTCCCGCGCCTTTGCCGTTTGTAAAATTGCCTTCGCATTCGATTGTTCCGGCTTCGCGCGCGAGGTTGAACTTAGCCGCGCCCGAACCGTTTGCCTGCTCGCGGCTCAAGCCCTGCAAATCGGCATAATTATACGTTTGCCCTATATTGCTGTTGCCGCGCTGTGTGCGGCGTTCAAAGGACAGATAAATTTTGTCGGGATTTTTCTCCGACTTAACTTCTGCTTTCCAATCGCCCGTTAAAGTTGTCTGAGCGACGATAACGTAATGTCCGATGACGATGATGATAAATGCGAAAGCGAAACGCACCAAAATTTGAATGTTTTTCGACATAATTAAAGAACTCCTGAAATTTATTTTTGTAGGCAATACAAAAGGAAAACACCGCGACGCGATTGTTTATGACAAAAATTTTGAGGTGAAATTAAAATCTCGACTTTATGTAGCCGAGAAAAAGCTAACCACGAAATAACACGAAACAGACTGAATTTATTTTCGTGTTGTTTCGTGTTGTTTCGTGGTTAAAAAACTTTAGTTATCCGGCTGATTCGTTACTCGGTCGAAACCGATTCCTCGTCGTTGAGCGCGGCGTGAAGCGTGTGCCAACTCAAAGACGCGCATTTCACCCGCGCCGGAAATTCGAGAACGCCCGCGAAAATTTTCAGTTTGCCCAAAGAATTTTCGTCAGTTTCTGCATCGAGTTCGCCCGTTACCATTCGGTGAAATTCGTCAAAAAGCGTTTCGGCTTCCTGTTTCGATTTTCCTTTGACAATCTGCGTCATCATCGAAGCCGAAGCCTTTGAAATCGCGCAGCCCGAACCTTTGAACGCGACATCTTTTACGCGGTCGTCTTCCATCTCGACATAAACTCGAAGCGCGTCGCCGCACAACGGATTATTGCCGTCCGCATAGCGCGTCGCCGTTTCAATCTCGCGGAAATTTCTGGGGTTTTTGTTGTGGTCTAAAATTACTTCCTGATATAAATCGTTTAATTCTGACATTTGATATTTTCAATTTTCAATTTTCGATTGTTTTATATTTTATCGCCGACCGGCGCGGTGAAATTTTCGTCTTCGATGTTGCCCGTATTCAAAACATTTTTCGGCTCGAATAATAAGACTTCGACTTCCGCGTCGGCAATCGGACGATGCTCGACTCCGCGCGGCACGATTACGAATTCGCCTTCGTTTAATTCGATTGTTTTATCACGAAATTCGATCCGAAAATTTCCCTTCAACGCCAAAAACATTTCGTCTTCGTTTTCGTGATGATGCCACGGAAACGCGCCTTGAAATTTGACGAGTTTGATTTCTTGATTGTTAAGTTCCCCGACCACTTTCGGTCGCCAATGCTCCGTTATCAGCGCGAATTTTTCGGCTAAATTTACCTTTTCCATTTTATAAATTCTTCGTCAAAAATTGTTCGAGCAAATCCTGCAAACCGACTTCAAAAAGTGCCGTGCCGTGTCCGCCTTTTTCATAAACTTTCGTTTCGTATTTGTCGTTTGCGCCCACCTCTTTTAACTGCCTGACCGCATCGGCGGATTCTTTATCGTCTTCGGCGGCAACGAGAAGAAGCGGACGATTTCCGTAACTTTTTATCGCAGGTTCAGTCGGCAAACTATCGAAATAATTAATTCCCGGCGAAAGCAGCGAGACGGCTTTTACTTTCGGATTTTCCGCCGCGTAAATTATCGCCAAACTACTGCCGTAAGACGCGCCGACAATTCCGATTCGAGCCGCGTCAACATTTTTCTGCTTCGCCAAAAAATCAAATGCATTGCTCACATCGGCTTCCATTCCTTTAACGCCTTCGGCGGTTCGCTGCGCCTCAACATTTTTTCCGTCTGTTGTTTTTGTCGAATCGCCAAAACCGCGCCCGTCAATCGCCAACACGCCGAAACCTTTTGATTGCAAACTTTTTGCGAAATTATCATAAGATTTTCGATTGCTGCCAAATTGATGCAGCAGTAAAACTGCGGGCGAATTCGCTTTCGGCGATTCATAAAACGTGCCAACAATCTCGACTTTATCCGCCGATTCAAATTTTATATTTTGCGGTGCGGGAATTTCATCAGTTGCCCGATTTGCGCTATTCAGATTATTCGCCGAAACATTTGAATGCGTTTGATTTGCCGAATTTGAAACTGTCTGATTTTGACAGCCGAAAGTTGCCAAAATTAATAAACCTGTAAATATTATTCTTGTCCGAAATTTATAATTCATAATTTTTTAACTTGTCCTCAAATAAACCCATTTATTGAAAAACTTCGACAAATTCTTGCCGCCCACCTTTTCCATCGAAGTTTGAAAATCTTTCGTTTCGACGGATTTGCCCCAATACTTTCGAGTATATTCTTTAAAACCTTTCCAGAAAAGTTTTTCGCCCAATTCTTCGCGCAAAAGATGCATCACATACGCGCCTTTGTCATAAACAAGTCGCCGATCTTCGCGCGTCGGTTTGTTCCAATCCGGGAAAACAAGCGGTTTATCTTTGCCCGCATCGCGCACTTTTTCGTAACTTTCGCGGTATCTTTTAATTTCAGATAAATACGAGGCACGACCGAAACGGTGTTCAAAATACGCGGCGGTCATAAAATTCGCAATGCCTTCGTTGAGCCAAAAATGCGTCCAATCGCGGTTCGTCACCATATTTCCCCACCATTGATGCGCGAACTCGTGCGCTCCGAGCCAGATGTCTTTTTTATCTTTCAAAACATCGCGCCCGTATTCGGCGGTCATTAACGTAAAACCATTAACTTCCTGTTGTGCATCTCCAGCCGTCAAAACCTGCGTGTAAATTTTATACGGATATTTCACGCCCGCCTTTTCTTCGTAAAACGCAAGCATTTCTTTTGAATCAATAAAAATTTTCCTGATGTCTTCGGCGGAAAAAGATTTATCGAAAAGATAACGAAACGTCATTTCGCCGTTTTTTACATTCAGTTCCTGAAATTCGCCGAGCGCAAAACCGAAAAGATAAGTCGGAACGGGATTTTTTTGTTCCCAACGCGATAGAATTTTTCCGTTCGAGAGTTCGCGCCCGCCAATCATTTTGCCGCCTGCAACCGTTTTGATATTGTTCGGTGTGATTAAATTCAAACGAAACGACGCGCGGTCGTCGGGCGAATCAACGCACGGCATCCATCGGCTCGTCGAAAAAATTGTGTAAACCTGATTTTGTTTGGGGAAAAACTCGATTCCGTATTTCGGCGTGCCGTGATAAAAGATTTCGATTTCACGAGTTTCACCGATTTTTAACGGTTTTGCAAATTCAATTTTCAGCAAACTTTCGTTCTTTTCAAATGTCAAAATTTTTAGTTTTTCCTGAACCGCATCAATCTCCAAAACTCCGGCGTTGAGCGTGATTTCAGTCAGATTCTCACTCAAAGAATTAAAACGCACCAAAACTTTTCCTGTAACCGATTTATTTATTAGATCAGGAGCAATCACCGCGTCATAATTCACAACGTCAAACAAAGCATTTTGCGCCTTTGTCTGTAAACTGAAAAAGCCAAACAAAAGCATCAAAAAAATGATGTGAAATGACCACAAGTGAATGTTCATTGTAATTTTCTTTTAGAAGCTGCTTGAATCTGAACTTGTAGAATATTCCCTTTTTCTATTGATATACGGCATTATTTGCCGGATAATTTGTCGCCTATTCGATTTCGATTTCGTATTTATCCAAAAGTCTGGCAATTCCCGGAATAGAAAATTGCGCCTTTTTTATTCGGTTCGATTCGGGATCAATCGAGTAATTATAAGCCGTCTGAAAATCCGCCTTTTCCAAAACCCGCTTTCTCCAACGCCTTGATTATTTTCTTCGGCTTCAAATCACGCGGCAATTTGCTCATTATCAATTCTCATGCGAACGGGCATCGTCATTTTATCTGCGGGAATCGGTTCGCCGTGTTTGATTAAACTTATCAGATAACCTTCGATGGCATCTTTCGCCATCGCGTAGGCTTCATCGAGCGTGTCGCCTTCGGTAACGAGTCCGGGCAAAGCGGGACAAGTTACCAAATGACCGTCCGGCTCGTTCGGCTCAATCAAAATCGTAAAACTGTATTCGCCAACTTGAATCGGTGTTTTTTGCATATTTCACTAGCTCAAATTTTCAATCTTATTTTTCGGTCTTGTTATTAGATAAATCAAGAAAGCATTAACGATTGCGAAAGCCAAATACATAATAGTAAAAAACCCTAAACCTGCTCCGTGAAATAAAGCCCACATAAAAATAATGCTTACTAAACTCCAAGGAAGTGTTAAAGCACACAAGGCTAACCACCAATCAGAATTTAGACTTCCTTTGTAATCAAAAGCCATCAAGACGCAAACAACTACCAGAATTAAATAAACCAAAGGAGAAATATATTGTTTCTTAAAAAAGACTTTCATTTTGATTTACTTTCAAAATATCACGCGAAAACATCAATCACTTTCTGAATCGAATTTACCAAAACATCAACTTCCTCTTTCGTATTATAAAAAGCAAACGAAGCGCGAGCCGTCGCCGGAACTTGGAAAAACTGCATTACGGGTTGGGCGCAGTGGTGTCCGGCGCGGATGGCGATGCCCGATTGGTCGAGAATCGTGCCGATGTCGTGCGGGTGGATGTTTTCGATTGTAAAGGAAATCACTGACGCTTTTTCCCGCGCCGTGCCGATGATTTTTACGCCTTCGATTGCCGAGAGGTTTTCGGTCGCGTATTTTAATAATTCTTCTTCGTAGGCGAATGCGGCTTCGCGGTCAATCGAATTCAGATAATCAATCGCCGCGCCGAGTCCGATGTTTGAGGCAATCGCTGGCGTTCCGGCTTCAAATTTATTCGGCAGTCCGGCGTAAGTCGTTTTCTCAAAAGTTACGGTGCGAATCATATCGCCGCCGCCTTGAAACGGATTCATTTTTTCCAAGATTTCCTTTTTGCCGTAAAGCACGCCGCTACCCGTCGGCGCGAACATTTTATGACCGGAAAAGGCATAAAAATCTGCGTCCAAATCCTGCACGTCAATCGCCAAATGCGGAACGGCTTGCGCTCCGTCAACCAAAACCGGAACGCCGAATTTGTGCGCCGTCGCAATCATTTCCTTGACCGGATTGATTGTGCCGAGCGCGTTTGAAACGTGAATAATCGAAACGAATTTCGTGCGTTCATTCAACATCGCTTCGTATTCGTCAATGATTAACTCGCCGCGCTCGTTCATCGGAATAACTTTAAGAATCGCGCCTTTCTCTTCGCACAACATTTGCCAGGGAACAATGTTAGCGTGATGTTCCATCGCGGAAATTATTATTTCATCGCCTTCGCCGATAAATTTTCTGCCATAACCGTGCGCGACCAAATTGA
>JBPCMK010000118.1:0-9121 GCA_051002375.1 Pyrinomonadaceae bacterium
TAGACAACTTTCCTAAATAAATGCTTATTCTGCTAATCTTAGAAGAATGAGCGTGTTTGAAAAATATAAATCGAAACGTCCGGCTGAATTCACTCGACTGATTGGAGTTAATTACGGGACTTTTCAAATCATTTTAGAAAAACTTGAACGAGAGATTACTCGCTACAAGCAACACAAGCCGATGCGAACCAGAGGCTTAAAAAGTTCTTTGACAATTGCCGACCAATTATTGCTGACGTTGATTTATCTTCGTCAATATCATAGTTTTCTGCAACTTGGAGAGATATTTTCAATTTCTGAGAGTTATGCCCAGAAACGCTTCTGCTTCATTTCTCAAAGATTGCTGAAAGCTCTTGACCTGCCGAATGATAAATCGCTGACGGCGGACAATCTGAAACTGGTCGTTGATGTTACCGAGCAGGAAATCGAACGCCCCGTGCAGAAGCAAAAGTCCTATTACTCAGGAAAAAAAAGCGACATACGATAAAAACTTTATTGCTGGTCTGCTTTTTGACGGGATTGATTCTGGCGGTTCGATCTGCCAGAGGCACGACCCACGATTTTCAAATCTTGAAAAAAAGCGGGCTTGAAATCAATCCGAATGCCCGCATCAAAACCGACAAAGGTTTCATCGGAATCAAGCAACTGTATCCGAATGCGGAAGTTCCGTTTAAGTCATCAAAACATCATCGTTTGACAAAGGAGCAAAAACAATTCAATCGGCAATTAGCCAAAGAGCGAACAATGATTGAACACCGCAATCGGGAATGCAAGATATTTCGGATTTGCAAAGATCGTTATCGCGGGAAGCATAAAAACTACGAGAAGACTTGGAAACTGGTATCAGCCATTGTCAATCTGAAACTTTCCACTCGTCATCTCAAAGAAACTTCCCCTTAACTACTTATTTTGGAAAGATGTCTAATAAAAAATACTCAAAGTCGTTAGGATTATTCTTTATTCCTCCGTCTGGAGTAAAAGAAGGATTTCCCACAAACTGCGCCCAAAAGATCAATGGAATACCCGCGACCCAAACGCAATGATGACAATGGCTTCTCAAAAAGATAAAAGCATTCAAACAAAGTAAAAGAAGAATGCAAATTGTGAACCCAAATATAAACGCTCTGTTTTTAATTAAATTCCACATTTCAAGCAAACGGTGTTGTTTTGCAGGCGGCTAACTTTGATTTATACCGAATTATTTTTACTGCGGGTTTTGTAAAAAGTCAATAAATATCGGGAAAATCGCTTTTAATAACTGCAAATAATAATTCGGCATAATTAATTATGCCGAATTATTATTTTAAAAAAGCTCTTTCACGCAAATAGATTATTTATCGTCTAAAGCCGCCACGCCGGGCAAATCGTCGCCGGCGAGAAATTCTAAAGTCGCGCCGCCGCCGGTCGAGATATGCGTGATTTTATCGTCTAATCCGGCTTGGTTGATTGCCGCGACCGAATCGCCGCCGCCGACCATCGAAGTCGCGCCTGCGCTCGTTGCGTCGGCGACGGCTTGCGCGATGGCGACTGTGCCTTCGTCAAACGGTTTCTCCTCGAACATTCCCATCGGACCGTTCCAGACGATTGTCTTTGCGCCCTGCAATGCTTTGGAGAAAATTGCGATTGTTTCCGCGCCGATGTCGAGACCGACGAGTCCGGTGTTCGTGAAATCAACCGGAATCGTTTTGCACGAATTGAGCGGGTCGTAAGAATCTACGACTTGGTGGTCGGTCGGCAGAATCAATTCAACGCCCGCGTCTTTCGCCTGTTGCTCGATTTCTAAAGCCTTCGGCATCATCGCGTCTTCGACAAGCGATTTGCCGACGGTGTAGCCGTTCGCTTTGAAAAATGTGTAAGCCATCGCGCCGCCGATAAGCAGTTTGTCAACTTTGCGTTTGATTAAAGATTCGATGACCGGAATTTTATCCGACACCTTCGCGCCGCCGAGAATGGCGACGAACGGGCGTTCGGGGTTGTTCAAGGCTTTGCTCAAAAAGTTTATTTCTTTTTCCATCAATAAACCGGCGACCGAATCCTTAACAAAATGCGTAATGCCTTCGGTCGAAGCGTGGGCGCGATGCGCCGTGCCGAATGCGTCGTTGACGTAGACATCACAGAGTTCCGCGAGTTGTTTGGCAAAATTTTCGTCGTTTTTTTCCTCTTCGGCGTGAAGTCTGAGATTTTCCAAAAGCAAAACTTCGCCTGACTTTAATTGATTGACGCGCTCTTTTACTTCATCGCCGACGCAATCATTTGCAAAGAAGATTTTGTCGTTTTTGACTTCCGCCTTGCCGAGATTTGTTTTCTCGCTCGATATTTCAACCGGCTCGTCGCCGCGTGAAGATACGTCTTGAAATTCCGGCATCGCCCGCAGATATTCATAAACGGGTTTGAGCGAATATTTGCCCGCGTCGTAAGGCATTCCTTTTTCTTCCGCCTTTTTTTTATCCTTCAAAGGTCTGCCCAAATGCGAAGCGAGAATAACTTTTGCGCCTTGCTCGACGGCGTAATTTATCGTCGGCAGCGCACCGCGTATGCGCGTGTCGTCTTCGATTTTCCCGTTTTTTATCGGCACGTTGAAATCTACCCGAATGAAAACGCGCTTGCCTTTGATGTCTATATCTTTGATTGTTTTTTTGTTCATAAGTTTATACAAAAATGAGAAGCGAAATTTTTTAGCGATAATTATATCACCGCCGTTTTACAACGCTTCTCGCTCTCGAAAAATCAGATTAAACCTATTTCAAATTAGCCTGCGATTTATATGTCAGCTTATCGTTTTCAAATGTCAGAACGACATAGACGTTTTTTTCGCCTTCCCATTTGTAGGTGATTTTTTTAACACCGTCGGTTTCAGATTTCATAACTTCAATTCCCTCTCTGCCGAGAATTTTGGCGACTTCGGAATAATCCATACCGATTTTAAGTTTGTCGTATCGCGCCATCGTCAAATCCGATTGTTTGTCCGCGGGCGCGACGGCTGCGGGCGCGGAATTTGATGTGGTCATTGTCCAGGGCGTTGGAGCAGTCGGCGGTCTCGTTGCGTTGAGCAGTGTCGGCGCGGATATTGGAGATGTCGTGTTTGATGCCGGCTGATTCAGCGACGACGTTTCAGCCGGAGACATATTCACCGCCGGAGACGCATTTGCCGGTAGATTTGAATTTTGCTGGCTTGAATTTGAACACGAGCAAAAAAACATTAATAAGACCGGCGCGATAAAACCAAAACTTCGCAGTATTTTCATTTTTACCTCTGAATCGCAAGCGATTTTCGTCAATGCGATATTGCAATAAAGTATATGGACAAAATTATTTTACAGTCGGAGCGCGGACGGCTCGTCCGCCCGCCGTTTGAGCGAAGCGAAAAACGGCGCACACCGCGATTTCCCAAACTTGAATGAAAACCAAGCATTTTCCGTTCTTGCTTCGCTCGAACGGGCGGACGAGCCGTCCGCGCTCCGACATTTTACAAATTTATTTTGTCCGCTTACTTGCTTTTCAAAATATAAACTTTCAAGAATAAAGAGACGAGATTTATCGCTCGCCTCTCTTTTCAAAAAAATAATTTTACAACCCTTTGTTGGCGATGAATTTCACCAAATCGCGCACGCGGCACGAATAGCCCCATTCGTTGTCATACCACGAAAGAATTTTGACGCACGTTCCGCCGATGACCTTCGTGTTTTCCGCGTCAACGATTGACGAATTCGGGTTGCCGCGAAAGTCTATCGAAACGAGCGGTTCTTCGGAAAAAGCCAGAATTCCTTTTAATTCTTCGTTCGCCGCGTCTTTCAAAACTTGGTTGACTTCTTCGGTCGTGGTTTCCCTTTCGAGATTCATCACGACATCAACTAAGGACACATTCGGAGTCGGAACGCGAACCGAAATGCCGTCAAACTTTCCCTTCAAATCGGGAATGACGAGCGCGACGGCTTTTGCCGCGCCGGTCGAAGTCGGAATCATCGAAAGCGCGGCGGCGCGTGCGCGTCGAAGGTCTTTATGCGGCAAATCGAGTAATTGCTGGTCGTTCGTGTAAGAATGAATCGTGTTCATCAGGGCGTTTTTGATGCCGAATTTGTCGTGGATAACTTTCGCAACGGGAGCGAGACAATTCGTCGTGCAGGAAGCGTTGGAAATTATATTGTGTTTGTCCGCGTCATACATTTCTTCGTTCACGCCGAGAACGATAGTTACGTCTTCGCCTTTGGCGGGCGCGGAAATAATGACTTTTTTGACCGTGCCGCGCAGATGTTTGCCCGCGTCTTCGGCTTTTGTAAATCTGCCGGTTGATTCGATGACGATTTCCGCGCCGACCGATTCCCAATCAATTTTTTCCGGGTCGCGTTCGCTGAAAACTTTAAAGCTGTCGCCTTCGACTTTGATCGTGTCGCCGTCCGCCGAAATGCGATGTTCGAGATTGCCCATTATCGAATCGTATTTTAAAAGATGCGCCAGAGTTTTCGTGTCGGTTAAATCGTTGACCGCCACGAAATCAATATCTTTGTCGCCCAGAGCGGAGCGCATCACGTTGCGCCCGATGCGCCCGAAACCGTTAATTCCTACTTTAATTGCCATTTTATTAAATATTCCTCCTCTGAAATAATCGTGTTAAAAATTTGAAGATAACTTATCTTGCCGCAAAACTCAAAAGTCGAAAATTTCCGCTTTCGCCGCAAACCGCGTTAAAAGTTGTGCGAATCGAGCGAGCCAAATTTTTGAAACAAACAAAATTTGTTCGGCGTAGTAATCCATTGAATTCGCCGTCTTTTCAATTTTACAAAATCATTCAAAATTCGGAGTCTTTTTTACAAATGAAAATCTTGCCCAATCTTTTTTGCATTTTCTGCATCGCGGCTTTCTTTCTCGGAGCAAGCGGCGCGAAAGCGTTTGCTCAGACCAAAGAATCCAAACCGCCGACTGCTGAAAAACCTCCTGAAACGAGCGATAAAACTTCGCCGCCAAACACCGAACCGGCAGCTATGACTAATCAAAAAGCTGCTGATTATTCGCCGAATCCGTTTAAAGCTCCGAACTTGTATCGCGTCGGCGTGCAGAGTTCGCAAACTCTGCCACTGACCTTAAACGAAGCGATTCGCAAGGCTTTGGAAAATAACAACGACATCGAGGTAGCGCGAAACGACGTTCGTTTTCAGGAAACTCAACTGCGCTCGCTGCAAGGCATCTATGATACGACACTGACGGTTACGCCGAATTATTCGCGCAGTTCTTCGACCGGCTCGAACGGCTCGAATGATTTTCGCGTTGATGCCGGAATCAATAAATTTTTCGAGCGCGGCGGCGGCAGCATCAATTCGTTTTTCAACAATTCGCAAACCGGAAGCAATTCGCGCAACAATACGGCTTTCAATCAAACGTCGAGTCTCGGAACTGCGTCCAGCACGACGTTTTTCAGCAATCTCGGCATCAGTTACACGCAGCCGCTTTTTCGCAATTTTCGCGTTGACAACAATCGCCGCCAGATAAAAATTCAGCGCAAACGACTTCAGCAGTCCGACGCTGATTTTCGCCGCCAAACGATTGATATAATTTCGCAAGTCCAACGCGCTTATTGGGATTTGGTTTTCGCGCTCCGCAATCAGCAAAATCAAGTGGCGAACGTCAATCTGGCGCGTGAAAATCTGCGGCAAATCGAAGTCAAAATCAAGGTCGGAAATGCCGCGCCGCTCGCCCGCGCCGAAGTTGACACCGAACTCGCCAACCGCGAAGGCGATTTGCTTCTCTCGACGCAGCAAGTTTCGACGGCGGAGAACACTTTGAAAACGCTTTTATTAAAAGACCCGACTGCGCCCGAATGGTCTGAGCCGCTCGTCCCGACCGACGCGCCGACTTACAGCGACGAGCCGATAAACGTCGAGGACGCGGTAAAAGACGCGGTTGATAATCGTCCCGAACTGCGCCGTTTGCGGCTTCAGCGCGAGATTACGGCGATTGATATTGATTATTTCAAAAATCAAACCAAGCCGCGCATTGATTTGGTGTCGTCTTTTTCGCTCAACGGTTTAGCTCTCAACGGCATCAATCAAGCGGTTTCGACGAACTTTTTTACGAGGCAGCAAGATTTGCTTTTTTTAGATCGAATCAACGGACTCATCGCTAAAACGCAAGGCATCAATCCGCAAATTGTCGTTCCGCCGATTACGAACGACCAGATTTTAATTCCGGCAAGCACTTCGCCGGTTTTCGGCGGATTTAATCGCTCGCTGCTCAATCTGTTTCGCAGCGATGCGCCGAATTACACGGTCGGCATCACGTTTGAATTTCCATTCGGCAATCGAACGGCGAAGGCAAATTTAGCCGGCGCGAGAATTCAGCAGCAGCAAACCGACGCGCAGATGCGTTCGCAGGAACAAACCATCGTCGCCGAAGTTCGCAACGCGGCGCAGGCGGTAGAGACTTCGAGACAGAGAGTTTTGACGGCGCGAAGGGCGCGTGAAAGCGCGGAAATCCAACTCGAAGGCGAGCGCAAACTTTACGAAGTCGGACGCTCGACGACGTTTCTTTTATTTCAACGCGAAAACACTTTGACCAACGCGAGAAACAACGAAATCCGCGCCGAAACCGATTACAATAAATCGCTCTCTGATTTGCAGCGTGCGACTTCGACGACATTCCGACTCAACAATATCGAAATCGAATCGCCGGTCGGCGACGGTAAATGAAGGCAAAAGTAAAAAGGCAAAAGGTAAAAGTTAGGAAGAAGAATTTTTCACTTTTATCTTTTGCCTTTTCACTCTTTCACTTTTAACCTTTTAACCTTTTTCACTTTTAACCTTTTTCACTTTATAATCTTTTCGTGAAAATCTCCGCCGTCATTATCGCTTTTAACGAAGCAGAAAAAATCGCTGACGCTGTAAAATCGGTTGCTTGGGCGGACGAGATTTTAGTTGTTGATTCGGAAAGTTCCGATGCGACGCGCGAGATTGCCGAATCGTTCGGCGCGAAAGTTTTGATAAACGAATGGCAGGGATTTTCCGCGCAAAAACAATACGCAGTTGACGGCGCGGCGAACGATTGGATTTTCAGTCTCGACGCGGACGAGCGCGTTTCCGATGAACTCAAACGGGAAATTCTTAAGTTAAAAAACTCGCCCGAAAGCGATTTAGCCGACGGCTATCGCATTCCGCGCTTGTCGTTTTATATGAACCGCGCCGTCCGGCACGGCGGCTGGTATCCAGATTGGCAGCTTCGTTTTTTCAATCGAACAAAAGGACGTTGGAAGGATGTTTTGATTCACGAATCGGTGCAGATGGAAAACGACGCGCGAGTTGAAAAATTGAACGGCGATATTCTTCATTTCAGCGTTGAAGATGCGGCGCATCATCATCGAATGATCGGCGAAAGATATGCGCCGCTCGCCGCGCGGCAGATGTTCGAGCGCGGGCGGCGAACCTCGATTGTTAAAATTTTCACCGTCGGTCTGACGACTTTTTTGCAAACTTATATTTTGAAAGCCGGATTTCTCGACGGCTTGCCCGGCTTTTGCATCGCCCGTTTCGCCGCGCATCACGCCTTTTTAAAACACCTGTTTTTGTGGGAAATGCAAAACGAAAATTCAAAGCCGGAACTCCCGAATTCAAAGCCGTAATCGCGCGTTACAACTATTACAAATTTGCTCACATCAAACCTTTCGTTCGACATTCGATTCGGGTATATTAAATTCTATGAACAAATTACTTCTTCCAATAACTTTGATCGTTCTTTTTTCATCCTTCGCCCTCGCCCAGAAAGGCGTTGACACACAAACGCGAAAGATAACGCAGGAGGGCAACAAAACCAATAACGCCTCTGAACGAAATGTTGATCCCGGAAGCGGACGTTCGATTGATTTCGGCAAGGACAAAACCAAAGTGCGGCAAAGACTTCCGAATCCTTACAAAATAAATTCGCGCCGCGACGTGCTGATTGCCGACGTGATGGACGTTCTAAAAGATCAAAAAATAATCGTCAACGAATCGGCTTCAAAAAAATCCGACGGCTTTATCGTTACCGAACCTTTTGTTTTCGCCAAAGGCGCGGTCATCACGCGCAACGAACTCAATCGTTACGCCGTTTTGCCGGATTCCGATACGTCTTGGACGCGCGGACGCTACATTTTAACCGTCGAGGTTCAATCAATTGACGGCATTCAAAATAATGTTTCGGTAACGGCAAAAGTCGAAGGTCGCGCGGAAAACGGTCTGACTTCGGAATGGACGACTTTGCAAAGCACGGGCGCGGCGGAAGACGAATTTCTTGTCAAATTAGTCGAAGCGGTAACGGGAACGAGTGTTGACGCGCCGAAAGACGGCGATCAGTAAAAATAGCAGTGAAAAGCATTTTAATTCGCAATTTCAGACGTATATTTTCCATTCTGTTTTTCGTCGCCGCGGCGGCGGCGTTTGTCCACGCTCAAACCGATTCGGCTGACCCAAATTCCAAAGAAGACGTGCCAAAAAACATGAAAGAATCGCTTGCTAAACAGCGCATCGAACACGATAAAAAGGATTTTGCAGAACTACTCGAACGCGGTGAAGAAGCTATGAAAATCTCCGATGAATTAGAGAAATCATACTCCTCAAACAAAAATCTTTCCGCCGATGATGAAAAAAAAATAGACCGTCTCGAAAAAGTCGTCAAAAAAATCCGCATCGAACTCGGTGCTGAAAAAGACGACGAAAGTTCGGACGACAAGCCTTTGTCAGTTCCAAATGCTCTGAAAACTTTGAAGGATGATACCGCCAAATTAGTTGACGAGTTAAAGAAAACGACTCGTTACAGCGTTTCGGTCGTCGCGGTCGAAAGCGCGAACGCGCTTTTAAGACTCGTGCGGTTTCTGCAGGTCGCTAAAAAATGATTCGGGCGATTTACAACTATGCAGGCTACAGCAACAAATAAAAATCTACTAAAAATTTCGGTTTTCGGTTTTCAGTTTTTAATTCTTCTTTTCATTTGTTTCCCTTCACTCGCCGCCGCTCAAGACGATGAAATTATTAACGTCGAATCTTCAATCGTTCTCTTAAACGCGACAATCACGGACGCGAACGGCAAGACGGTCGGCGGACTAAAGGAATCTCAATTCAAAGTTTTTGAAGACGGGCAAGAACAAAAAATAGATTTTTAC
>JBPCMK010000119.1:0-28106 GCA_051002375.1 Pyrinomonadaceae bacterium
CGTTTGGGCGAATATCGCGTTTTGGGCGCATACGCTTGGCATTTGATGCGGAGTTACGGCGTTCACGTTCCGTTCGGGACGGATTTCCCCGTCGAATCAATCAACCCGTATCGCACGCTTTACGCCGCCGTTTCGCGTCAGGACGAAGAAGGAAATCCGGCGGGCGGCTGGGAACCGCAGGAAAAAGTTACGATGCAGGAAGCCTTACGCTGTCATACTTATGAATCGGCTTACGCGGAATTTGCGGAAAACATCAAAGGCGAAATCAAGGTCGGAATGCTCGCCGATTTAGTCGTGCAGTCGAAAGATTTGCTGACAATCGCGCCGAAGGAAATTTTGACGACCGAGCCGATTTATACGATTTTGGGCGGAAAGATTATTTACGAAAAAACGAATTCAAAATAATTTTTCAAAGGGAATTTTGATGCTGTCTCACAATTTATTTTGATTGTGAAATAAGTTTTACGCTTCGGAAAGTTATTTTTACTGTCCGGTTTTTAACCAACTGTCGCGCACTTTTAATTGCTGCGCCGTTGGCTGCGGTAACTCGACAACCGTGTAATCCGTTTCGTCGCGCGAGCCGACCGTCATCGGAATTTCGATTTCTTTGTCATTGCGTTTGACGGTTAATTTAATCGTTTTTCCGGCGAATGTTCCGAAGTCGGCGCGTTGCAAATCTTCGCCGTTGATTTTCGTAATTACGTCGCCGACTTGCAGATTCGCTTTTGCCGCCGGTGAATTCGGCTCAATCGAATTGACTAGAAAACCGCCGTTTCGATTTCTGATTCCAAATCCGAAAACAGGCGATTGGCGTGGTTTCTTCTCGATTTTATAACCTGCGTAATCGTAAATCTCATCGTAGTTCGGCACATCAGTTCCAAAGACGTAGCGGCGATAAAAATCGTGATAATCTTTTCCGGTCAACTGTTTTATTTCCACGATCATATCTTCAGTCGTAAAGCCTTTTCCCTTTTGATAAAAATCTCGAAATAGCGAACGCATCACGTCGTCGAGTCCCGATTTCCCGTCCGTGTCGTGCCGAATCGAAAGGTCAAACAGCGCGGCTAAATTTTGACCTTGCGTGTAATATGAAATGCTGAAAGCGACGGGCGAATCGTAGCCGAGCCACGTCGAAACGGAAGCGTCGGCGGGCGAGATATAATTTCGCGCCTCGTTGTTTTCGATGCCGCTAATCGCGCCGCCCGCGCGCGCGAGAAAATCTTTTTGCGTTATCAATCCGGCGCGATAAGTGGCGACATTGGCGTAATAATTCGTGAAACCTTCGGAAACCCAGAGAAGCGGCGTTTCATCTTCGCGCGAATAATCGTATGGAAACATCTCGGCGGGACGAATTCGTTTGACGTTCCAGAGATGAAAAAATTCGTGCGCCGCCGTATTTATCATTCTTTCGGGTTGGGCAATGTTTCCCGGCGGAGCAAAACTGACGTGCGAATTAAGATGTTCGAGTGCGCCGCTCGCGTTCGATTCGGGCGGCAGAAAGAAATAAAAATAGACGTATTTTTCATACGGCAAACCGCCGAAAATTGCGCTTTCGGCTCTGGCGACTTTTGCCAGCATTTCCGTAAATTTCTGCGCTTTTTCGGCGGAAAACGCGCCCGCCGGCTGCGCGACAAAATAATGTGGTTTGCCTTCGACCTCAAAGCGCGTAACGTCGAAACTTCCCATTTCGACCGGAGCGTCAACCAGCGTGTCGTAATCGGTCGCGGTGAAAGTCGTCGGGTCGCTCGTCTCTTTGAGCGCGGAAATTATCTTCCAATTTTGCGGAATCGCAAAGTGAATCGTCGCCGCATTTTGCCGATGACCTTCCGGCATCAGAAAAATTTCCGTGCCGGTAAAAAACGCGAAATCTTTTGTAATCTTCGCTTGATTCAAAGCCAGCGTGTCGGCGCGATAATCGAATTCGACTTTGATTTCATTGATGCCTTTCGTTTCAATATTCCAAGTCTGTTTGCGCGACATCGTGTGCGGCAAAATTTTTCCGCTCGCGTCCGTGATTCTGAAACGCAAAATATTCTTCGCGTAATTTTCAATCGTATACCAACCGGGTGTCCACGTCGGCAGCGACAAATCCAGTTCCGGCTGTTTGATGTTTTTGATGTCGGTCGTAACGTGAAACATCTGGCTTTCCGGCTTTGAAAGCGTAACTGTGTAATCAATTTGAAAATCCATTTTCTGCGCGAAAACATTTTGTGAACCGCAGAAAACAAACAATAAAAACAGCAGAGAATATAATC
Organism: Pyrinomonadaceae bacterium; assembly: GCA_051002375.1. Classification (GTDB taxonomy): domain Bacteria; phylum Acidobacteriota; class Blastocatellia; order Pyrinomonadales; family Pyrinomonadaceae. The sequence continues at coordinate 2,256 of JBPCMK010000119.1, forward strand.
TCCAAATTTGCCGCATAAAAATTTTCTCCCGTAAAAATAGAATATCTGTTTTACTCGTAAATCGCTCGAATAGTTTCAATATTACGAATAAAGATTCATCGGTCTGGTAAGAAGTTCAATCGGATCTTCGACGTTCAAAGCCTCGCGCACGAAAAACGGTTCGCCCGCCGCCGCGCCAATCAACGAACCGAAATAACGCGAGCGATTTTCGAGTTCGTCAATAAAACCTTTTCCCGTCAGACGAGTTTCCGGCTCTTTCGATTCGGGATTATAAAATTGCGAAGCGTGTGCGCGAATCGCTTCGGTTTTCGTCTCGACGAAATCCGAAATGTCCACGATAAACGACGGCGTGATTCTTTGCGAAAAAATGTTGTGCGCGACAATCGGCGCGGGCGTTCTCGGCTGCCCGAAGTCGCCGTCGTATTTCTGCATCGAAGCGAGTCGAGCCGATTCTCTGACAAGCTGCGTAATGTGATTGTGGTCTGGGTGCGGGTCGTCAATTTGATGCGTAAGCAGAATTTTCGGTTTTAGTCTTCGCAAAACTCTGACTAATTTCGTGCGCGTTTCTTCCGTAACCCAAACATGCCCGTCGGGAAGCGCGAGATTTTCGCGCACATCAAGCTGCAAAATTTTCGCCGCTTCTTCGGCTTCCTTTGCTCTGCCTTCGACCGTTCCGCGCGTTCCCATCTCGCCGCGCGTTACGTCCAACGCGCCGGTTTTATAACCGAGCGATTTCATTTTCAAAAGCGTTCCGCCGACGGCTAATTCCACATCGTCGGGGTGCGCGAAGATTGCCAGAATATCTATTTCATTCATAAAGACAAATTTACCACAAAGATTTTTAGCCGTGAATTACACAAATAACGCGAATTATTTTAGAAACTATTTGAAAACTAATTTTTGCCCACGCGCACACACGAAAGAGACGAAAAATGCCAAGAGCAATTAAAAATTTCCTTCTTTTTTCGTTTGATTCGTTTATGCGCGTGGGCAAAATCTTGAGTTCCCAAACAGCTTCTTAAAATTTTGATTCGTGCAATTCGTGTAATTCGCGGTTAAAATTTCTTTATGGAATTTACGATTTTAGGTTCGGGAACTTCAGTTCCACACGCGCAAAGAAGCAGTTCGGGCTTTTGGCTCGAAACGGAAAACGGCTCGTTGCTGCTCGATTGCTCGGCTTCGGCGGTGCATCGAATAGCGCAGGAAAATCTCGATTGGGCGAATCTCGATGCAATCTGGATTTCGCATTTTCACCTCGACCACATCGGCGGACTGCCCGCGTTTTTGTTCGGCACGAAATACGCGCCCGAAACGCAAGACAGAACAAAGCCTTTGAAAATTTTCGGCGCGAAAGGTTTAAAAAAATTAGTCGGAAAATTTGATAAAGCGAATGATTATAATTTGCTTGAACAGCCTTTCGAGATTATTTTTCACGAAGTCGAATCGCTCGAAAAATTCGAGATTTTCGATAGCCTCGAAGCCGTCGCGCTCGACACGCCGCACACCGAAGAAAGTCTGGCGATTCATTTGAGAAACGCAAATGACAAAACGCTCGTTTATACGGCGGACACGGGTTATGCAAAGACCGTCGCAACGCTTTCCAGAAATGCGGATTTACTCGTTTTGGAATGTTCGTTTTTTAAAAACAAGCCGGTCGAAACGCATCTCGAACTTTCAGATGCGATGCGTCTCGTGCGCTACGCCAAACCGAAACGAGTCGTTCTCACGCATTTTTATCCCGAATGGGACGCGGTTGATTTTGAGAGAGAAGTGAAAAAATTTTCGCCGCCCTGCGCGGTTATCCAAGCGCGGGACGGCGAAAGATTTGAAATCTAAAATTAACCTGAGTTCGGGATAAGCAAAACGATGAAAGAAATAGCCACAAAAAGGCACAAATAAAGATTTTTCAGATTTTCTTTTTGTGGCTATTTCTTTCTTATCCTGAATTCACGTTAATTTTAGATTTATTGAATCGAAATCGTCATTGTGAACTTTGTCGCGCGGTTGCCGTGATTGTCAACGCTGATATAAACGTCGCCGTTTTCTTCGACGGTTTGCGAATACTGCGTGTCGTGCAGCGCGCCTTGCGTAAAGTCGGCTTTGCCGTTTGTTGACGAGAGCGTTCCCGTCAAAACTTGTCCGGCTTTTGCCCGCAGCACATACCCTTTCGTCGCGCCCGCCGCCAGCGTTCCGGTAATCGTCGCCGAATTTCGTCCGCGCGCGAAACTGATTCTGGTTTGCGCCAGCGAATCAGAATCCGCCATCAAGAAAATTATCGCCACGATTGAAATTTTTAATCCGAATTTTTTCAGCATTTCTTTCCTCTCCGATTTTGAATTTGAAAAACTTACAGAGAGAAATTTAATCGGATTCGGGCGTAAATGCAAATGCCGGATTTTTAATTTATCGCCGACGAAATGATGTGGCTTTCGTCGAGTTCGACGATGAAATTTTCGCCCGAAAAATCTTCGCCCGGAAGAATCGAATCGAGCGGCGGAAGCGGAATGGTAACGTCTCTGGTTTTGCGCGTGGCTTTGACGGCATACATCGCTTTGTCGGCGGCGATGATAACCTGATCGAGCGTTTCGCCGTGCGCCGGAAAGCAAGCCGCGCCGATGCTGATGCCGACCCGCGCAAACTTTTCTTCGCCGAGCGGCAGAATAAAATCGGTTACGGCGCGTTCGATGCGCTCGCACAATTCTCGTGTTTCTTCAGCTCCGGTTTCCGGCACGATGGCGACGAATTCATCGCCCGCGTAACGCGCCAGAAAATCATAATCACGAAGCTGTCCGCGCATAATTCGAGCGAGTTCCTTTAATAATTTATCGCCTGCTTTGTGTCCGTGCGTGTCGTTGACGGCTTTGAATCCGTCGAGGTCGAGCATCAAAACTTGAAAGCTCGTTTCGTTTCGACTTGCGCGGGCGGCTTCCTGTTCAAAATGCGTTTGCAAACTTCGCGCGTTCGGCAGATTCGTCATCGGGTCGGTCAAGGCGCGTGATTCGGATTCAGCGTGCTGCAGCGCGTTGCAAATCGCGTCCGCCGCAATGCGCGAAACCGTTTCGAGCAGACGCAGATGTTCTTCCTGATAATCTTCCAACTGATACGAATAAAGCGAAACCGCGCCGAGCAGTTTCTCGTCGGAAATCAAAGGCAGCGAAGCCATCGCCGTATAATCTTCGACCTCGAATTGATTAAATGTAAAATCGAGTCCCGGCTCGATTTTATAAATCGGCTGTCGTTTTTTTAAGGCGTAGCCGGTCGCGCCTTCGCCCGCTTTGACGCGCTTTTTCTTGAACGCCAATTTATTTTCGCCTTCGACATAAACCGTCTCCGCATACTCTTCCGTTTCATTCATCAGATAAACGGCGCAAGTGTCGAACGGCACGAGTTCGCCGATTTTTTTGACGAACAACGAAAGCGTTTCTTGTAAATTCAGAGACGAACTAAAAACTTTCGCCAATTCATAAAGCGTGAAAACTTCGCGGTTGGCGCGTTTGATTTGCTCGACGTAACTTTGATCCGAATCGTCGCTGTAACTGCTGTGAACGTCGTCGGTGATTTCCTTTTTATCGAAAATATACGAAAGTCCCTGCGCTTCGACTTCCGCCTCGAACTTTCGCAGATTTCGCAGAAAAACGTCAACGACTTTCGGGTCGAATTGTTTGCCGGAGCCAGTCATCAGAAAACGCCGCGCATCGTCGCGCGAAATCGCCGCGCGATACGGACGCGCTCCGCGCAGAGTATCGTAAGCGTCGGCAACGCATAAAATCCGCGCCGTGAGCGGAATGTTATCGCCCTTCAAACCTTCCGGGTAACCGTTGCCGTCATACATTTCGTGATGATATTTGACGGTCGGCACGACCGGATAATTGAACGGAATTTTTGCGAGAATTGACGCGCCGACCGACGAATGGATTTTCGTTTTCTCCATTTCCGCCGGTGTTAATCTGCCGGGTTTATTCAAGATATGGTCGGGAACGGCGAGTTTTCCGATGTCGTGCAGAAGTGCGCCGGTGTTGAGAGCCTGCAAATCATCAGCGGATAAATCGAGCGTCTCGCCGATGCCGATGGCGTAAATCTGCGTTCGGCGAACATGCCCGATGCCGACTTGATCGCGTGCGTCAATCGCCGTCGCCAGAGCTTCGACGGTCGCCAGATGAATGCGGCTCGCTTCGGTGATTTCTTTGGTTTTTTGAGCGAGACGAGCGACGTGAATGCGATAGCCGAGATGACCGATAAATGTTATCGGCAGAACGACCAGCCCGAAATACAAGCCGAATTCGAGAAACGCGAAATGAAAAACAAACGCCGCCGCCAAACCCAGAAGAGAATTTACCGCGGAAAATTCAGGCGACAGTTTCGGCAAATCGGGAAATTCGGAAGAAGCATTTTTGAGTTTGAGAAAAATCAAATTTACTGCCGCTGAAAAGAGACAATACGTTAAAGCCATCAAAATTGAGGCAATTAATAACCAACCGAAGCCGAGCGGATTTTCAGCGACTGTCTTACCTGAAAAATCAGCCGTTAGTTTCAGAGTGAGATAAAAAATATTGCCCGCGACAAAAGACGAAAAAATATTAACGAAAGCATCGAACAGCAGACGATTTTTATCGCGCGGCGCGGCTGCGGAGTAGGCAGCGGCGGCAATGCCGACGGTAAGCAAAACCGCGCCCGGCACGCCGAGCCAAAAAACGCTCCAGAAAACAATCAACTCTCTGGCGGTCAGCGTCGTCTTAAGCTGTGGAATCGTGAATTGATGCTGTACGGTTATCGCCGCGATAAGCAAAGCGACGAATAAAACGGCAAACTGCGGAGCGGAAAAAGAGAGAGTTTGATAAGCTGCCGAACCGATGGCGGCGAGGCTGGAAAACATCAAAAGCCACCAGAAAGCTTTGGCTTGTAAATTGTAATCTTCGAGGCTGAATTTTTTCACTTTGTTTTTAATTTTAAGAACCCGAAAACCGTTCGTGTTCGTCTAAAGTACAAATTACGGGAGATTGTTTTAATTATTCGGCTCGAAATCGTTTCGAGTTGACTCGAATCCAATTCAATTTTCGTGCCGGATTTTAATAAATTAGATAAGTCAAGCAAATGCGGAATGAAAAATTTGCGCGGCTGATTTCTGATAAAAATTCGTTCAATTTGAATGGTCAAAATGACTTTGATTTATCAAAATGAACGATTCATCGGTTATAATTAAATTTTCGGGGCAACAGTCGAAACTAAAAACGGTTTCTAAATCGGTTGAAGAGAAAATCGGCAAATGCGTTTTGATTTTAAGGACGGGAATTTTTGCTCGAACTTGTGAGAACAATCGAAGCCGAAACTCCTAATTGTTAATTCTAAACTAGGTGAAAGAATAAAATCAACAAAAAAATGAAATTGCAAATTGCTAAGACGAAACGCAAATCTTTTGATTTACCCGCGTTGCTTCGCGTTACTTTGCTTTTAATTTTTTTTATTCTCGGCGCGGCAGCCTCGATTGCCGCGCAAAATTCCGACGACGTGATTCGCGTCGAAACCGATCTGATACCGTTTGAAGTTACCGTTACCGACAAAAACGACAAGCCGGTGCGCGGGCTTGACCGAAAGGATTTCAAACTTTACGAAGACGGCGTAGAGCGTCCGATAGAATTTTTCGAGCCGCTAAAAAAAGAAGAAAACGGTCGCCCGCTCGTCGTTGTTTTTGCTCTCGATGTTTCGGGAAGTATGACGACCGAAGAACTCGGCAGACTGCGCGACGCGCTGCAAATCTTTATCGAAAAACTTGCCGATTACAATTCTTATTTCGCCGTGATGACTTTCGGAATGCAGGTTAAAACACTTCAGCCGTTAACGAACCGCCCGGAAAAATTGGAGAAAACTTTTGACAAATTACTGCGCGATCAAGAAGGACTTTCGACTCACGCTTACGATGCGGTTGACGACGCGATTCGGCTGCTGAAAAAAAAATCGCCTGCCATCGTCCGCGATAAAATTCCGCGCCGCGCCGTCGTCTTAATCACCGACGGTTTTCCGGTCGGCGATACGGTTGCGCCGCGCACCGTCATCGAACGCGCCAACGATGCGGAAACAACCGTCTATTCGGTAATTCTGCCGTCGTATTCGCGTCTCCAAAGAGATAAAAAACCGCTTCTTACGCCGCTCGAAGCAAGCGGTTTGCTGGAGCGCACCGGCGGACGCGCCTTCTACGCCAATGAGAAAAGTTTCGAGCCGCTTTTCAAATCGCTCGCCGAAGAAATCACCGCTTCTTACGTTCTCGCTTTTTACCCAAAAAACCGGCAAGACGGAAAATTTCACACGGTCAAAATCGAAACCTCGAAAAATTTCCAGATCAAACAAAGCCGCAGCGGTTACGAAATCAAGCCGTAAAAATTTCTCTAGTATTCAAATTCGTCGCTTTCGTCTTTAAAATCATCGCCGTCTTCCTCGTGAATATCGAGTTCGACGGGATCAAGTCCGACGATTTCCAAATCCGTTCCGCATTCGTCGCAGGTTACGACATCGCCCTGCTCGGAATCGGCATCTACATAAACATCTTCGCTGCATTCGGGACAAGCTGTGGTTGGCATTTTCTTTTCTCCGTATAACTTTTATAAAAATTTTATTGCGCTCCACTTAAAAATCAAGTGAATTTATATGTATGATTGTCAATCTAACTCGTTTGGGTTTGATTTGGCAAGAGTATTTTGCAATTTTTTTTGCCGCTTAAAATTTAACAATTTGTTAAGCTAAAAATTCTTGCGCCGATAAATTTTTCGATATGAAATTTCCTTTTGTCTTAGCCGAAAATAAATTGTTCGAGGCGGTCGGCTTCGGCACGAACGCGGTTGATTACTTGATTCGAGTTCCGACTTATCCGCCGTTTGATTCAAAAATCGAACTCAGCGATTACATTCGAGCGGCGGGCGGCGAAGCGGCGACGACAATGGTCGGACTGCGGCGTTTGGGTTTGAAAACCTGTTATGTCGGACGTTTCGGAACTGACGAGGAAGGCGATTTCGGCTTGCAGACTTTGCGCGACGAAGGCGTTGATGTTTCGTTCACCGGACAAATCGCGGGCGCGAAAACGCAAATCGCCTTCATCATTATTGACGAACGAAACGGCGAGCGAACGGTTATCTGGCACAGAGATAAAATGCTCGCTTACGACGAAAACGACGCGCCAATCGAGACGGCAACTCTGGGAAAAGTTTTGCATTTCACGCCGCACGACACGCGGGCTTGTTTGCTGTTGGCGCAGGCGGCAAGAGAAACCGGCACGATTGTTTCGATTGATGTTGACAATATTTTCGACGGAATAAACGAATTGCTTCCGCACGTTGACATTTTAATTTCGTCATCGGAATTTCCCGAAAAACTTCTCGGAATCAAAGATAAAAAAGAATCTTTGCGCGAGATAAAATCGCGTTTCGGCTGTCGCATCGTCGGTATGACTTTGGGCGAGCGCGGCTCTCTGATTTTGTGCGAAAACGAATTCGTCGAAGCGAGCGGTTTCGCCGTTCCGAACGGCTGCGTGGACACGACCGGCGCGGGCGACGCATTCCGCGTCGGATTTCTCTATGGTTTTTTGAAAGGCGAAACGGTGGAATCGGCGGCGCGAACGGCAAACGCTGTTGCCGCCCTCAAATGCCGCGCTCTCGGCGCGAGAACGGCTTTGCCGGACGCTGCGGAACTGTCGAATTTTATAAACTCGTCTGACGCGGATGTTTGAAAAAAGAGTAAGATTTTCTCTTCCGAATTAAAACCTCTTAATCAAAACAACTGTTTTCTTTACTCTCGATTCACATCAAATTGTTCTATAAAGGTTTCACGGCACTTTGCACCGCTTCAGCGAGCGTCGGGTGAATATGAACCGAATCGCGCAAAACGGTAAATTTCGCGCCGGCGTTCATCAAATCAACGTATTCGTGAACCATTTCCGCGCCGTCGCTTGCCAAAACCGCCGCGCCGATTATTTTTTCGGTCGTCGCGTTAACGATAACTTTGATAAAGCCGACCGATTCGCCGATTTCGCGCGCTTTGCCGTTTTTCTTCATTTCGTAACAGTTGACTTTGATTTTTTTATATTTTTCTCGTGCTTCCGCTTCGGTCAGCCCGACGCGACCAAGTTCGGGGTCGGTGAACATCGCGTAGGGAACAATTCTGTCGGTCGTGCGTGATTTGTCGCCGGTCATCTGCGATTCGATGATGCGATAATCGTCCCAAGCGGTGTGCGTAAATTGATAGCCGCCGCGAATGTCGCCCGCCGCCCGGATGCCTTCGATGTTGGTCGAAAGTCGTTCGTCAACTTTGACGATGCCGCGTTTGTCCACGTTCACGCCGACGGTTTCGAGTCCCAAATCGTCGGTGTTCGGCTTGCGTCCCGTAGCGACGAACAGATGCGAAGCCGTTAAAGTTTTCGATTCGTTCGCGTCGTCGAAATGCAAAACGATTTTTCCGTCTTTTTGCTTTTTGACTTGCGAAACTTTCGCGTTCAGGCGAAACTCGATTTTTTCCGCTTCGAGGATTTTCTGCAAAGCATCTGAAATATCTTCGTCTTCGCGGCTCGCAATCCACGCATTCGATTCGATAACTGAAACGCGGCTTCCCATTCGGCGATAAAATTGCGCCATTTCGAGACCGATGTAACTGCCGCCGAGAATCGCAATATGTTTCGGCAGTTCGTCCATTTCAAGCCAGTTTCCGGCATCAACTATTTTGACTGTTTCGATGCCTTCGATTTTCGGAATCAAACTACGCGTGCCGGTGTTCAAGATGATTTGTTCGGTCGTCAGAATCTCTCGATTATCAATCTGAATACGAAAATGTTTGCCGTCGTCAGTTTTCCCGACGAGCCGCGCCTGCCCGTAAATTAATTTCGGATTGCTTGATTTTGCAAAATCTTTTTCCAGTCCGTCGCGCGATTCCTTGGCGATTGCTTTCGCGCGTTTGAGAACCGCCGGAAAATCAACTTCGACAGTCGGGATTTTCAAGCCGAATTCTTTTCCGCGCCGCGCTAAATGAGCGACTCGCGCCGACGCAATCGCGGCTTTCGTCGGTGTGCAGCCGAAATTGACGCAGCTTCCGCCGAGTTGCTGACGCTCGATTAAAACGACTTTCTTTTTCGCTCCGGCAAGCGCGTGAGCGAGCGGAATTCCCGCTTGCCCGCCGCCGATGACGATTACGTCATAAACAGTTTTCTTCATAAATTTCGTAAGATTTTAATTCGGATTTTATTCGTTGTTCTTCAGCGCGTTGATGCCGACACCAATCGCAATCGCGTCTTCGACCGCGCCAATCGCCGCGCTCGGAACGCCGCTTTCCTCTGAAATTATTCGCCGGATATTTTGTCCCGCGTAAGCCGCCGCGACTGCTGAAACCGCGCCGACAACCGCGCCTGTCCAGACGGATTTTTTTCGCGCCGCGCAAATCGAGCCGCCGACAAACGCGCCGGAAACGATTCGCGCCGTTAAGCCCGGCAGTTCCATGCGATTCGGCGTGAACGGCAATTTGTCGCCGACGAGTTCACCGGCAGCGAGCAAAGCGCAGACGACAGAAATTTTCGGCGAAGCCAAAAGATTATTTTTCAGACGGTTATTTTTACCGCGCGATGCGAAATAACTCAGCAGCGCGGGCGCGGTCATCGCCCGCAAACCGGCAACCGCGCCGAGCGAAGCAGCTTTAACATATATGTCGAAATCCGAATCATTTATTTCTTGTTTCATCAGGTCATATTAGCACAGAAATTTCCCTCAATATCTTTCAAAAACCGGCGAGCATAAATATGGCGATGTCGAAGCCGATACGACAAACAAATATGCGATTGACGCGCCCGAACACACTTGCGCCGCAGGAAGTTTTGTCGAAATGATGAAAGCTGGCGGGCTAAAACAAAAAGATTTAACCAAAGTTTCGGCTCAAAAAGCCGTGATTAAATCGCGCAATCTTTGATACGGCAAAGCAATTACACAGTTACGAATTGCGAATTGCCCGGCGGATAATCGGATTCGGGCGCGGGTAATTGATAAAAAAACGCGAGTATTTGTGATTAACTCACGGGCTATTGGCAAATACCCGTGAGAATTTGCTAATTACTCGCCAGTTAATCGCAATAGAAGGCGGGCAGTTACGATTAGCTGGCGAGTAATTAGCAATTATTCGCGTCCGAATTCGATTATCTCGCGTTATTTGCGGATTTCCGGCGACGTGAGCATTTTTCGCTTGACTCAATAAAATAAAGGGTATAAGTATATTTTATCCGGTTTAATTGATGAGCGAAAGCGGCGTTTTCAGACTGCTTTTCCCGCTTGGCGATTTAAGGCGGCAAATTTAATAAATAAGAAGGAAAATAATAACTATGGCGAGAAATATGGCGAAGGATATGGAGAAAATGGAGCGCACCGGCGCGGCTTGGCTGACGCACGCGCGGGACGACAAATTCTACGGTCTGCTGCATCAAGAATATGACACGCGCATTGAGCGTTCGCGCGATGTGCGGCTGCGGCTCGAAGAAGCGCATCGTTTGACGGCGGCGTTGGAGAACGAGCGTAACGACGTTGATAAGCAAAATCTCGAACTCGAAGGCAACATCGCCAAAGCCATCGGCGGCAGTCCCGATTACGGCGAAAACAGCACTTTGTGGGAAGCGACGGGCAGAACGCGCAAATCAGAACGCAAGCGTCCGGGCAAAAAAACGACGAAAGCCTCAGGCGGCAAGTGAAATAGTTTGCGTTTAAATCGAATTCGAGAACATAAAAGGCGGCGATTAACCGCCTTTTTTCGCGTTCGGTCGGATTATCAAAAGCCTTTGAATAATCCGCATCTTCATTAATCGAAAAAGTCCGGTTTATTCGGGCAAGAAAAAACGAAATAAACGCATAGCTGGCGATTCTTTTGTAATTTCAGTTAATCAATTTGAAAATAATTCGAGAGCGAAAATCATTTTATCTTAAGCAGCACGCAGGCAAGTCAATGAACTGCCGCGAGCTTCCGAAAATCGTTACAGAGTCTTGCGCGTCGCGGCATTTCAAGGGCAAGATAGAAAAGCAAAATAAACTTATCGGGAAATATGAAAAAATCAATTTACGCAGCTTTTTTAATAATGGCGGTTTGCACATCGCTTTCTTTCGCGCAAACTAAAAAAAGAATCGTGCATCGCAGGAGAACAGTTACAACCAGACGCAAGACAATTAAAAAAATGACAGAAAATACAATCAAATCAGAAGCGATAACGACTGCTTCCGGCTTGACCTACATCGTTACGAAACACGGCGCGGGCGCACAGCTTAAAGCGGGCGACGACGTGATTGTTAATTATACCGGATTACTTACAAACGGACAGAAATTCGACAGTTCGCTCGACAGAGGCGAGCCTTTTTCGTTTCCGCTCGGCGCGGGAAAAGTCATCAAAGGATGGGACGAAGGCATTCAAAAACTGCGCGTCGGCGACAATGCGACGTTTATCATTCCGGCATCAATCGGCTACGGTTCGCGCGGCGCGGGCGGCGTGATTCCGCCAGATGCGACATTAATTTTCATCATTGAAGTGGTTGGTGTGAAATAAGAATTGAGAAGCGAGAACCGAGATAAAATAGATTTTACTTTTCAGTTCTCATTTTTCATTTATTTATGAATATTCTTTCACTGGAAAACGTCGGCAAAAATTACGGCGTGAAACCGCTTTTCGATAGTGTAACAATCGGCTTGGAAGAGCGAGATAAAATCGGAATTATCGGCGCGAACGGTTCGGGCAAAACCACATTTCTGCGCGTCATCGCGGGAACGGAAACGCCGGACGCGGGAAAAATAACAAGAGCGCAGGGAAAAACGCTGGCGTATCTGGCGCAGAATCCGCAGATTGACGACGAAAAAACGGTTTTAGAAATGATTTTCGCGGCAAGCGATGGCGTGATGAAAACGATTCGTGATTACGAAACGGCGTGTCAAAATTTGGCGATTGAACATTCCGAAGAAAGGTTGGCGAAAGTTTCCCAATTACAGCACGAACTCGAAATTTCCGGCGGCTGGGAAATCGAAACGAATGCGAAAAATGTTTTGACGAAACTCGGCATTAGCGATACCTCCGCGAAAATGAAAACGCTTTCGGGCGGGCAGAGAAAACGGGTCGCGCTGGCGCACGAGCTTATCTTTAAACCCGACATTTTAATTTTGGACGAGCCGACAAATCATCTCGACGCGGACACTATCGAGTTTTTGGAAGATTATCTGCGGCGTTACACGGGCGCATTGCTTCTGGTTACGCACGACCGCTATTTTCTTGACCGCGTAACGAATCGGATTTTTGAAATTGACCGCGGCGCGATTCAATCTTTTAACGGAAATTACGCTTATTATCTGGAGAAAAAAGAAGAACAGGAAACCTTACGCGCAACCGAAGGACACAAGCGCGAGCAGTTAATCAAAAAAGAATTGGCGTGGCTTCGGCGCGGCGCGAAGGCGAGAACGCGCAAGTCGAAACACCGCATTAACGCGGCTTATGATTTGATGAATCAGCCGAAAGAACGCGCCAAAGCCGAGATTGACATCGCCATCGGCGCGAAGCGTTTGGGAACGAAAATTATCGAGCTGAAAGACGTTTCAAAATCTTACGACGGACAAAAGCTAATTGACGATTTTTCGTATCTCGTAAAGCGCGACGACCGCATCGGGATTATCGGCGCGAACGGTTCGGGCAAGACCACGCTATTGGAAATTATCACGAATCGCGTAAAAGCGGATGCGGGCGAAATCGAAATCGGGCAGACGGTTGCAATAGGTTATTACGATCAAGAAAGCAGGGCGTTGAACGACGAGCAACGGGTGATTGATTACATCCGCGAAGTCGCCGAGTATGTTACGACGGTTGACGGAACGCAAATCACGGCTTCACAGATGCTTGAGAAATTTCTGTTCGCGCCTGCCGCGCAATATTCGTTTATTGCAAATCTTTCGGGCGGCGAGCGGCGCAGGCTTTATCTGCTGAGAATTTTAATGGGTTCGCCGAATGTTCTGCTTCTTGACGAACCGACAAACGATTTGGACATTCCAACTTTAATCGCGCTCGAAGAATATTTGGACGATTTTGCGGGCGCGTTAATCGTGGTTAGCCACGACCGATACTTTCTCGACCGGACGATTGACCGCGTTTTCAAGTTTGAAGGCGCGGGAAAAATCCGCGAATATGCGGGCGATTATTCGTCGTATCTCGAAACTGCCGAACGCGAAGAATCCGAAAAAAAAGAGACGGAAATTCGCGCGTCGGCGAAAGCTCAGTCTTCTACGCCGACGGAAAAAGAAAACCCCGAATCGCGCAAACTTTCGTTCAAAGAAAAACGCGAACTTGAAACGCTCGAAATAAACATTCCAGACATCGAAAAAAGACTCGCTGAGATCGAATCGGAATTAAGTGAATTTGCCACCGATTCGTATAAAGTCAACGAACTTTATACCGAACAGCAAAAGCTAAACGCGCAGCTCGAAAACGATATACAGCGATGGTCACGTCTCGCCGAAAAAGCCGGCTAGAGTTGATTTCACTTTTGAGCAACCTAAAAACAAAAGCGCATTTCCGTTCACAGAGCGACACCGTTATTCGGGCAAACTTCCCGGCGTGAGCGGTGCGCCCGCGTCGTTGAGTGCTTTTTCGAGTCGCGGAATTTCAATCTCAATCAACGATTTCAACTGCGCCAAAACGGGATTGAATTGACTCGCCGCAAACTCGTATTGGTTTAATTGCGTCTGCGTCGGGCGCACCGACGACAGGCGAATCGTGTCGGCGATGTTTTCGACGCGGGCGGCAATCGGCGGCGACGCAATTTCGGAATTCTCGCGCCCGCCGCGCAGCGCGTTGATGATGTCGTTGATTTTCGTTTCCAATGCTCTGGCATCTTCGACTAATTTTTGATTCGGCGCGGGTGCTTCCTGTGTCGCGCGTTTGAGCAAACTGATGCGCGTTTTGGCTGCCGTCGCCGCGTCGGACGCGCCCGTAACCGCTCGCTGCAAAACGGAAACTTTACGCTGGAAATCGGCGAGCGCGACGAGTTCTTCGCCCGTCATTCGTTCTTTGCCTTCGACAGTTATTTCAAAACTCTGCGTTCCGGGCAAAGCGGTCGTCGCGCCGTTCACTTTTAATTCCGCCGTAACGGAATATTTGCCGGGCATTACAAGCGCACCTTTCGGTCCGAGCGTTTCGCCTTCGGGCAAAATTAAACCTGCCGGAAGCTGCGGCGGCGTAGCGGGAATCGTGGGCGGCGCGTAGCGAAAATCCCAAGTTACGCGCTGGATTCCCTGCGCGGCGGGCGCGGTGATGCGGCGCACGATTTTGCCTTCGGAATCGGAAATTGTAAAAGCTATGGCGGGCGCGTCTTCTTCGGTTTCAGCGCGGAGTTCTTCAATCGTCGGATAGTGAAACGACTGTTTTTTCTTTTCCGCTTCGCGCTCGGCTTCCTGACGTTTTTGCTTTAAAGTCTTCGGCGCGTCCTTCAAATAATATGTGAACGTCGCGCCGTAAGGCGGATTCGGCGCGAGATAAAACGACGCGCCTTGAAAGCCCGTGAACGGCGCGTTCGAGCGAATATACATCAGCGCGTCTTTGACCGTGAAAAACGCGGAATCTCGATTAAGCGTCTCCGCGCTGATTTGGCGCAGCGGCGTGTAATTATCCAGCACGTAAAAGCCGCGTCCGAAGGTCGCTAAAATCAAATCGTTTTCGCGTTTCTGGATGGCGATGTCGCGCACGGCGATAGTCGGCAAACCGCCTTTCATTTGAATCCATTTCGCGCCGCCGTCAATCGAAAAGAAAAACCCGAATTCCGTTCCGGCGAAAAGAAGTTTCGGATTCACGGGGTCTTCGGCAATCGCGTAGAGCGAGCCGCGCGGCGGGAGATTTCCAGCGACGGAAGTCCAAGTTTTTCCGGCGTTCGCGCTTTTCAAAAGATACGGTTTGAAATCGCCGTTTTGATGATTATTAAAAGCGGCGTAGACCGTGTTCGCGTCGTGCTGCGACGCAAAGATTCGGCTGACGTAGCTCATATCGGGTATGCCGGGAAATTTGTCAATTCTGCGCCAGTTTTTGCCGCTGTCTTCCGTTACCTGAATCAAACCGTCGTCCGTGCCGACGTAAAGCAAACCTTCTTTGACGGGCGATTCGGCGAGAGCCGAAGCGTTGCCGTAAAGCGCGGTTGATTGATTTTTCGCAATCGCGTCGGGTCCCCAAACTTTGCCCATCACGGGCAAAGAATTGCGGTCGAGATTGCGCGTTAAATCGCCGCTGATTCGTTTCCAATCGTCGCCTCTGTTTTCGCTGACGAAAAGCTGGTGTCCGGCGAAATAAAGCCGATTGTGCGAGTGCGGGCTGACGATAAAAGGCGTGTCCCAATTCGTGCGCTCGGATTCCTCTTCTTTTTCGGGAAACGGCGCGACATCCGCTCGCTCGCCCGTGCGTTTGTCAAAGCGAATCAGTCCGCCGTTCTGACTTTCCGCATAAACCGTGTTCGGGTCTTCCGGGTCAACCTGCGAGCGGAAACCGTCGCCGCCGTTCGTTACAAACCAATCGGAATTCATAATGCCCGCCGCGTTGCGCGTTCGCGCCGGACCGCCGAGCGAATTGTTGTCCTGCGTTCCGCCGAAGACGCTGTAAAAAGGCGCGGCGTTGTCGGCGGCGACATCGTAAAATTGCGCGACCGGCAGATTCGCTTTGAAATCCCAATTCGCGCCGCGGTCGAAACTTTCGTAAATGCCGCCGTCGCAGCCGACGAGATAATAATCCGTGTCTTCCGGGTCAATCCAAATCGCGTGATTGTCAACGTGCTTTAACTTTTCGCCAAGCGGTTTCTGCGTGCGTCCGCCGTCGTCGGAAACTTGAAAAATGACGTTCGGAATATAAACGCGGTCAACAAGTTTCGGGTCGGCGATGATTTGCCCGTAATACAAACCGATGCCGTTGCTCGAACTCACTCGCTCCCACGTCGCGCCTCTGTCATTCGAGCGAAAAATGCCGCTCAATTTTCCGCTCGCTTCAACCGTCGCATAAACGACGTTCGTATCAACAGGCGAAACCGCCAGACCGATGCGTCCCAAATCGCCGGGCGACAAACCACTTTTGAGCTTCGTCCAAGTCGCGCCGGCATCGGTGGATTTGTAAATCGCGCTTTCCGGTCCGCCGTCAATCAAGGTGTAAAAATGGCGGCGACGCTGCCACGACGCGGCATAAATCGTATCGGGATTTGAAGGGTCAAGCACAAGGTCGGTTACGCCCGTGTTTTCGCTGATGGTAATTATCTGTTTCCAAGATTTGCCGCCGTCGGTGGTTTTATAAAGTCCGCGCTCGCCGCCCGGCGACCACAAAGGACCTTGCGCCGCGACATAAACGACGTTGCTGTCGCGCGGGTCAATGGCGATGCGCCCGATGTGTTCGCTCGTTTTCAAACCGACATTTTTCCAAGATTTGCCGCCATCGTCCGAACGATAAACGCCGTCGCCGTAACCGACGCTGCGCTGGCTGTTGTATTCGCCCGTGCCGACCCAAACGGTCGAAGGATTTTTTGGGTCGAGCGCGATTGCGCCGATGGAATACGAGCTTTCATTTTCAAAAACGGGTGTCCATGTCGTTCCGGCATTGACGGTTTTCCAAACGCCGCCCGACGCGACGGCGACATAATATTTCTTGCGGTCGTTCGGGTCAACGGCGAACATCGTAACGCGACCGGAAGTTACCGCCGGACCGATGGAGCGAAATTTTAATCCGTTAAAAGTCGTCGTCGAAAGCGGTTCGGGTTTCGGTGTCGGCGACGCTTCTGGCGACGGCGAAACTTTTACTTCCGGCGTTGGCGATGGCGTTGGTGTCGGCGTAACGGTCGCGTTAAGTTTAACTTCCTTTTGCGCCAAAAGCGGCGCGGCGAAAAATGTTAAGAGAAATAACAACGAGAAAAAATGAAATAGACGCATAGCTGGCGATTCCTTTGTAATTTTAGTTAATCAATTTGAAAACGATTCGAGCGCGAAAATCATTTTATCTTCAAGCGAACACGTCGGCAAGGTAATTAGATTTTCCGCGAATTATTTTTATACTTTATCAAATCGCCGCGCGATTCGACTAAATAAACGGATAGATTTGATAAAAGGTTTTTTCCGGGAGCGAAGTAAAGTTTAAATTGCGCGAAAATACGCCGCGCTATCTCACAAACCTTTGAAATCCGATTTGAATCTGTTTATACTTTAAGCATACGAAGGTTTCGATAAAGTTGATTTTAGATAAAGCGTCTGTCTGGTGGTAGACAAACAAATTTACAATAAAATCTAAAATTAAATCGAATCGAAAATCTCGTTGGGTATTTAAATTTTAAATTAAAAACTGGGGGAATGTATGAAAATTTTTTCTTTGACGATTTTGGTAAGTTTAGCGGTATTGGGATTGGCGGGCTGTCCGGGCAACGCGAACGATTCCGTTAATATGAAAAGCAATGGCAATATGATGAATTCAAATCAAGCGATGATGACGAACTCAAACGCGATGATGAATTCAAACGCGATGATGAATTCAAACGCCAATATGACGAACACGGCGAGCATTACGGGCGCGGCGGCGGATTTTATGAAGAAAGCGGCGCAGGGCGGAATGGCGGAAGTCGAACTCGGAAAATTGGCGGCGAGCAAGGGCGCGAATAAAGATGTGAAGGATTTCGGAGATAAAATGGTTACCGACCATTCAAAGGCGAACGACGATTTGAAGGCGTTGGCGGCAAAGAGAAACTTTACAGTGCCAACCGAAGTCAGCCCGGAACAAAAGAAAGATATGGACGATTTAGCGAAACTTTCCGGCGCGGCGTTCGATAGCAAATATGTCAAGATGATGGTCGAAGACCACGAAAAAGACGTGGCTGATTTTCAGAAAGAAGCCGACAGCGGAACAGACCCGGACGTAAAGGCGTTTGCGGCGAAAACTCTGCCGACTTTGAAAGAGCATCTTGAAATAATTAAAGGCATTAAAGCTAAGATGAAATAAATTAAGTTTCGAGTTTCAGAGTTTCAGGTTTCAGGTTTTTATATCTCGACTTGAAACTTGAAACTCTAAAAAATTATGGCACAATGCGAAGTTTGCGGTAACGATTATTATTTGGCGTTTGAAGTTATAACGGCGGGCAACCGGCACGTTTTCGATTGTTTTGAGTGCGCGATTCACCGGCTCGCGCCCGTTTGCGCTCATTGCGGCTGCAAAATAATCGGACACGGCATCGAAGCCAAAGAAACTTTTTTCTGCTGCGCCAACTGCGCCAAACAATCGGGCGTTGAAGGCGTAAAAGACCACGTTTGGGGTAAGGAGCGCGAAACCGCCCGACAACTCGGCGACGGATGATTTTTTCATCGAGATAGTTTAGCGCAGAGCAAATCATATTTAGCAAAAATAGCCGATAAATGATTTTCCATCGGCTATTTTTATTCGATTAAATATGTTCGACGGTTGATAATTTGCGGTAAAGAGCGCAAAAAATAAATTTATCATAAGACAAAGGGAGGAAATTTTATGGCATTATTCGGAAAGAAAAAACCTGTGCCGTCGGCGAACGGCATCACGCTTGAGGAAGCCTACCGCGTTGTGATGGCGGCGCGGGAAAAGGCGATGGAAATCGGCGTTCAAATGAACATCGCCGTCGTGGACGAAGGCAATAATTTAACGGCGTTTGCGCGAATGGACGGCGCGTGGCAGGGCAGTATTGACATCGCGCAGAACAAAGCATACACGGCACGCGCCTTCGATATGCCGACGAAATCTCTCGCGCCGTTGTCGCAGTCGGGCGAATCTTTGTTCGGCATTCACGCCAGCAACGATTTAAAAATCATTATTTTCGCGGGCGGCATTCCGCTTCAAAAAGGAAACCGAATCGTCGGCGCAATCGGCGTTTCCGGCGGCACGGTTGACCAAGATCACGAAGTCGCGGAAGCGGGCGCGGCAGCTTTTGGAGAAAAAAAGTAGGGAGACAAAATTCTTCGCATCAAATAAAAATATAAGAGGTGAAATATGTTTCGTTTAATTTTATGCTCGCTTCTTTTACTCGCCTGTGGTCAACCGCCGAAAGGACTTGCAGAAAACGAAATCGTTACGACCGAAAGTAGTGCCGAAAATAAAGACGGCGCGAAGTTTCGCGTTGAAACGGTTGCCGCCAATTTGGAAGTTCCCTGGGCAATCGCGTTTCTGCCCGACGGAAATGTTTTAGTTACCGAGCGACCGGGCAGAGTGCGGATTATCGAAAACGGGAAACTGCGCGACGAGCCGGTTTTCAAAGTTCCTGATGTCGAACCGTCGGGCGAAAGCGGTTTGATGGATTTGTCGCTGCATCCGAATTTTGCCGAAAACAAATTCGTTTATCTCGCTTACGCTTATAAAAACGACGGTAAGCACGTGCGCGTGGTGCGTTACAAATTCGACGGAAAAACTTTCGTCGAGCCGAAAACGATTATTGAAAATCTGCCCGCCGCGCAATTTCACGCCGGAACGCGCTGTCGTTTCGGTCCTGATGGAAAACTTTACGTAACGGTCGGCGACGCGACGAAAAAAGAACTCGCGCAAAAACCCGATTCGCTCGGCGGAAAAATTTTGCGCCTCAACGACGACGGCACGATTCCGCAGGATAATCCGTTTGTCAATGATAAAAATTACCGACCGGAAATTTGGACTGTCGGACACCGCAATCCGCAGGGAATCGTCTGGCAGCCCGAAACGAATTTGATGTTCGAAACCGAACACGGACCTTCCGGTTTCGACGGACCCGGCGGCGGCGATGAAGTCAATATTATAGAAAAAGGAAAAAATTACGGCTGGGCGACAATTCATCATCAACAAACAAAACCCGGACTCGAATCGCCGCTTCTCGAATACACTCCGGCGTGCGCTCCGGCAAGCGCGATGTTCTACGACGGAAAATCTTTCCCTGAATTTAAAGGCAATTTCTTTTTCGGCTGCTTGGTCGGCAAGAGAATTATTCGCGTCCAACTCGACGGCAGAAAAGTCGTCAAGCAGGAAGATTTATTAAAAGGCGTATATGGCAGAATCCGCGAAATGGAAGAAGCACCCGACGGTTCAATTTGGTTTTCAACATCAAACCGCGACGGGCGCGGCGACGCGGCAAAAGACGACGACCGCATTTTGCGAATCGTGCCGGTGAAATAAGAAAATTTAGCCGCGAACAAACACGAATGAACACGAAATTTATTTCTTTAATCTATCAACAAACTTCTCTCGAAACTTCCGCACTTTCGGCGCGACGACCGCCGCGCAATACGGCTGATTTGGATTGTTGACGAAGTATTCCTGATGATAATTTTCCGCGATGTAAAATTTATCGAACGGCTCGACTTCCGTTACAATCGGATTGTCATAAACGCCTTCGGCTTCGACTTCCTTGATAACTTCTTCAGCGATTCGTTTTTGCTCGTCGTCGTGATAAAAAATCGCCGAACGATATGACGTGCCGACATCGTTGCCTTGACGGTTTAGCGTCGTCGGATCGTGAACCGCGAAAAAAACCTGCAAAATTTCTTTGAATGAAATCACATTCGGGTCAAAAGTAACTTGGGCGACTTCGGCGTGTCCGGTCGTCTCCGAGCAGACTTCGCGGTAAGTCGGATTTTCCGTGTGTCCGCCTGAATAGCCGGATTCGACCGAGATAACGCCTTTCAAATCATCAAACACCGCTTCGACACACCAAAAGCAACCTGCGCCGAGCGTTGCCGTTTCCGTATTTTTAGTTTCCATAATTTTATTTATAAATGCCTTTTGCAGAATAATTTTATTCCGCAAATTTCAGCCGCCGATAAAACTCATCGTTCTGGCGGGCTGAACGAACTCCGCATCGTTGATATGATGCCGCGCTTCTTTTTTCAAAACCGTGTCTTGAATAAATTCGATGATTTCCGCGCGGCTCGCTTTGCTTCGCAAAACGTCGCGCAGATTGTGTTCGACGGTCGAAAAAAGACAAGTGCGAATTTGCCCGTCCGCCGTCAAACGAATGCGCGAACACGCGCCGCAGAACATTTCCGTAACCGGCGCGACGATTCCGATTTCACCCGCCGCGCCGTCAGCAAATTCATATCGCCAAGCCGTTTCCGCGCCGCGTGATTTTTCTTTTAATTCGAGTGGAAAAATTTCGTTGATTTTTGTAAAAATTTCCTTGCCTGAAACGACCTGATTTTTGCTCCAATCGTGTCCCGAATCAAGCGGCATAAATTCGATAAAGCGCATTTTCAAATCTCGCTTCCGTGCGAAATTTGCGAAGTCAACAATCTCATCGTCGTTGCGTCCGCGCACAATCACGGCGTTAATTTTTATCGGATTCAAATCGGCTTGCTGTGCCGCTTCAATCGCTTCCAAAACATTTTCCAGCGCGTCAACGCCCGTGATATTACGAAAATTTTCGCGCCGCAAACTGTCCAGAGAAATCGTTACGCGGTCGAGTCCGGCGCGTTTCAATTCGAGAGCGCGTTTCGGCAAACCGTGTCCGTTGGTCGTTAAAGCAAGGTCTTTCAAGCGCGGAGTGCGGAGTGCGGAGTGCGGAGTGATTGATTTCAAATTTGAATTTTTAAGCCTCGCGAGTTTTTCAATCAAAACTTCGATGCCGCGTCTGAGCATCGGCTCGCCGCCGGTCAAACGAATTTTTTCGATTCCAAGGGAAACGAAAATTTCGCAGATGTATTCGATTTCCTCGAAAGTCAAAATCGTATCTTTTCTGGCAAGCGGCGGTTCGCCGTTCGGCAGGCAATAAAAGCAGCGAAAATTGCAGCGGTCGGTTAAAGACACGCGCAAATCGCGGATGATTCGGTTGTGAGCGTCGCGCAGAAGAAGCATATTTAAATTATACAAAAAGAAAGAATGCGAGAACAGGAACGAGAGATGATAAAGGTTTTATAAAAGTTTGCGGCAAAAATTATAAAGCCGCGAAAAAACGCGAAGCGGCACTAAATTGATCGCTCTCGTTTCGTATCGCTTCGTGTTTTTTCGTGGTTATTCAGTCCGCTTTTAAGGTTTTGTTTGAGCGAGACAAGGCATAACCGTCGCGTGTGTAATGTGAACGGGTTTGGTCGGCTTTTCGCCTTCGACCGGCATTTTGTTGATAGCGTCAACGGTTTCCATTCCGCGTGTTACACGCCCGAAGGCGGCGAAATCTCCGTCGAGATTCGGGGCTGCGCTGACGAGAATAAAAAAATCGGTCGTCGCGCTGTTCGGCTGTTCGGGACGCGCCATCGAGATAATTCCGCGTTCGTGCCGGATTTGACTCGGCTCGTCGGGAATCGTGCGTCTGGCTCGCAGATTGAGTTCCGGCGATATTTTTTCGCGCGTGAAAATGCTGCCGCCTTGAATAATAAAGTTCGGCACGACGCGGCTGAAAGTGGTCGTGTCGAACGCGCCCGTCGCCGCGAGATTCAAAAAATTTCGCACCGATTCGGGCGCGTTTTCAGGATACATTTCCAATTCGATAACGCCGGCTTCGGTGTCGAATTTGACGCACTGCGCGGCAAGCGTTTTGACATCGGCTTTATCAAACGGCTCAGGCGCGGCGACGGTTTTCGGCGGCGCGGCGACAGGTCGCTCGTTGGCTTTCTTTTCCGTTTTCGGCGCGGTTTCTTTTGTTGGCGCGTCCGCCGGTTTGCTTTGCGCGTTCGCTGCGGCGATTGGCGCAAACAGACAGACGACGGTTAAGATTGAAATTTTCAGCAGGTTGATTTTCGCGGTTTTCATCACGGCAATAGTTTATCATTTGCCGATTTTTATTTGTAGCCTTCGCCGAGTTTGCTGATTTGCTGAAGCGATTTGTTTTTTTCGATGTCGGGAACTTTGGAAATTATCGTGCGAAGCTCGGTCAAGAAACGGTTAAATTCGGCGCGGTCGCTGATGTCGGTCGGCGCAGCGTAGACTTTTTTCTCGCTCAAATCGGACACAATCGGGTCTAACAAACTCGTGATATTTTGCAAAGCCTTTTTCGAGTATTTGCCGTTCGGATAAAAATTCAGATACTCGCCGTCGGTTTCGCGCAACATATACAGATAACAATTAACGTAGCCTTCGCACTCGCCCGGAATCGGATTTTGTGCCGCTGCCCAAGCGATTTCTTCCGCAACGGGAAGTTCGACAAACTTGCCGTGCAATTCCCAAAATAAATCCGAGCGCACATACCATTCGCCCGAAGGCTCGCTATAAACAACGTCTTTTTCGTTTGATGCGAGAAAAATTTTATACGGATTCTGCTCGCTTTTGCCGAACGGAATCGCGTGCAGCGCGGCGGTCAAAACGCGCAGCCAGCGAAGACTCAAATCGGCTTGCAGTTCGCTGGATTTGACCGAAGTTTTCGCGTCCTTCAAAAAATCCGCCGTCTCTGCAAGCGCGATGAAATTCGTCGTTTTACTTTTCGCGCTGCGGTCGGCGATCTCCCTGTAAATCTCGTCGCGCTTTGCCGAATCGTAATTTTTGACGAGCGTTTTTAAAATCCAGCCGCTTTTTCCGTCGGCGTATTCAACGCGATACCACGCCGCGTTTTCTTCGGCGACGGGCAAAACTTTGCCGAGTTTTACAGTTGTCGTTTGCGGCGAACTCGTCGCCGGTTTTTGACGAACGCGCACGGAAGTCGCCGCTACGATAATCTGCGGAGTCGCGGTCGGTTTCGGAGTCGGCTTTTGAACGGTTGATGGTTTTACATTCGCCTTTGCCGTCTTAGAATCCTTCGTCGTTTTGGTTGATGATTTATCGTTTTTCGACGGTGCGGTTTTTGTTTTCGCCGCATCGGATTTGACCGCAGTTTTCGTCGTCTTTGAATCTGTCGTCGCTTTCGGCGACGATTTCGGTGTTGATTTCGCGGTCGTTTTGGCAATCGGTGTCGGCGATTTTTTCGTTTTCGGAGTTGGTGTCGGTTTGGCGGCGGCGCGAGTTTGCGCGGCTGTTTTATCGCCGATGAAATTGAAAGCCGTAAAACAAATTGCGAATGCTAAAACGATTATATTTCGATGCGTATTTTTCATTTTTTGTCTTTTATCTTTAACGCTTGCGCGTTGCGTTTTAAGCCGCCGAGTTTGGTTCGCTTCATCGCGCTGCGGCGAAATCGCGTCGCGTAGCGTTCTGGCGTAAGCGCGAGAATCTCGTCCAAATCGGCGGACACATTCCCTTCGCGCGGCTCGAATCTCGCTTCTTCGGTCGGCTTTTCAAAGCGATTCCAAGGGCAAACGTCTTGACAAATATCACAGCCGTAAAGCCAGCCGTTCAAGTTTTTTTCGATTTCTTCGGGCAGTTCGGGGGAGCGCAATTCGATAGTAGCGTATGACAAACACCGCCGCGAGTCAACTAAATACGGAGCGACAATCGCGCCGGTCGGACAAGCGTCGAGACAAGCCGTGCAAGTTCCGCAATAATCGTCAACTAAATTCGCGTCGTATTCGAGTTCGAGATTAAGCAGAATCTCGCCGATAAAAACCCACGAGCCGTATTCTTTGGTAATCAAATTCGAGTGCTTGCCGAGCCAGCCCAAACCGGCGCGAACCGCCCACGCTTTGTCCATCACGGGCGCGGTGTCAACGCAGATTTTCCCGTCCGCCGCCGCGTCGAGCGTTTTTATAAAAGCTAAAAGCTCGCGCAGTTTACCCTTCAAAACATCGTGATAATCGTCGCCCCAGGCGTAGCGCGAAACTTTTCCCTTCGCGCCGGATTCTTCGTGTTCGTGCGCGGTGAAATAATTCAGAGCGACGACGACGATTGATTTCGCTTCGGGAAAAATCAAATTCGGATCAACTCGTTTTTCCGGCTCGCGTTCGAGCCACGCCATCGCGCCGTGATAATTTTTTTCGAGCCATTCTTTGAGATGCGCGGCTTCTTCGGCAAGCGGTTCGGCGCGAACGATGCCGATTTTGTGAAAGCCGAGGTCGAGAGCTTTGTGTTTTATTTGTTCGGTCAGAGAAATCACATAGAAAATTATCCACGAAAATTTTAGAAAAGAAAAATTAGCCACAGAGGACACAGAGAAAATCTAGAAAAATTTCTCTGTGTCCTCTGTGGCTAATCGTTTTCCGCAATTTAGAAATACAACTTCGCGCCGAATTGGAATTGACGCGGGTCGAACGAAGCCGTCGGGCGGCTGAAATATTGACCGCTTTTGCTGCGCTGTCCGAACGCATTGACCGCGTTAAAAAACGGCGATGCCGAGCCTTCGTTAAAGCGGTTGAAAAGGTTAAAGCCTTCGGCAATCAAATCGAGATGGACGCGCTCGCCGAAGCGAATCGAACGAGAAACGCGCAAATCTAAAGACGCGAACGAGTGCGTGATGCCGAGATTGCGTCCCAAATTTCCGACGGAAAATTGTCCGTTCGTAATCAAAGGCGTTGAACATCCGGCTGAACCCGGAATGCAAAGCGTTCCGTCGGCGTTCACGCTCGGTCGGTCGGTTTGCGAAGATTGGTCGTTGTTCGCGTCAAAATTCGTGATGATATTAAACGGACGACCCGAAGATATTTCAAAAATCGGCGCAACCGTAAAATCAGCCAAGAATTTTTTAGCGAAACCGTCGCTCGTTCGCCATTTCACGGGCGCAGCCAAAACGCCGCTGAAGACAAAACGATGCCTTTGGTCAAAAAGCGAAAGAGCGCGTTCGGCACTAAAATTTCGCGGGTCTTGCGGAATCAGAAGCGTCTGTAAATCCGACGAGTCGTCAATGGATTTCGAGAAAGTGTAACTTGCGAGAAACGTAAAATTATTCGCAAAGCGGCGTTTTAATTCGACGTTCAACGCGTTGTAATTGGAGTTTCCGTCCGACACCTGCGCGTTGACCGAACCGAAAGGCGAAACCGTTCCCGCTGTGCGAAGCGAGCCTGCTAAGGCGTTGTTAAAATCGGCGAGCG
>JBPCMK010000120.1:0-6403 GCA_051002375.1 Pyrinomonadaceae bacterium
GATTAACACAGATTATTTTAATCATTCTTATCCGTATGTATCTGTGTGAATCTGTGATTAAAAACGCTTTTGTTTTTCTAACTATCCTGTCTACTGCGAAATTTATTCCACAAAAGCGCGGCTCCGGCGGCGATGCCGAGACCGGCGAGCGCGACTTTGCCGCGATTGACATCCGCCCAAACCTGCGGGCTGAAATCTTTTGATTTCGCGTCGAAACTGCCGTGTGCGCCGTGGTCGCCGGGAACTGGTTCGTATAAATTATTCTTGCGGTCGGGCGCGACGGATTCGTCGGTTTGCTGTGATTTATAGCCGCCTTTGGCGAGATACCAATCGCCGAGCGACGGCGCGATTTTGTTGCCGACAATCGCTTCGACCGTCGGATAACCGACATACATTTCGCGGCGGTCGTTGTGCGCGACGAAATAAATCGCTTCCGCGCCGACTTCCGGCTGATAAATCGGCGGAACGGGCTGCGGCTTGTTCGGCAGGAGCGATTTCACCCACGAAAACTGCGGCGTATTCATCGCCGGCATCTGCACCATCGAAGCGCGGACGTTTGATTTGTCGTGAATTAGTTCCGTTCGCAGCGAATCCATAAATCCCTGAATCGCATGCTTGGAAGCACAATACGCCGACTGAAGCGGAATTCCGCGATAGGCGAGAGCCGAGCCGACCTGCACGATCACGCCCCGATCACGCGGCAGCATTCGTTTTAACGCGGCGAGCGTTCCATAAACAAAACCGAGATATGTAACTTCCGTTACGCGCTTATATTCTTCGGGTTTCATCTCTTTGACGGGCGAAAAAACCGAAACCATCGCGTCGTTAATCCAAATATCAATTTCGCCGAACGCCTTTTCGGTTTCCGCCGCCGCGCGTTCGGTAGTTTCCGGGTCGGCGACATCGCCCTGAATAATAATCGCTTTGCCGCCGAGTTTTTCCACGTCCGCTTTCGCGCCTTCGAGTCCGTCGCGCCCGCGAGCCACAAGTCCGATATGCGCTCCGTCCTGCGCGAATCTTCGCCCAATCGCGCGTCCCAAACCTGCCGATGCGCCAGTGATAACGACCACTTCCGGCTTCCCTTCGCGCTCGGAAGTTTCTTCGACTTCGATCAACGCTTCATCGCCATTTAATTTTACTTTCATTTTTACTCCTTGTTCGTTCCTTGTGTTTAAAATCGGACACTCATTTTTCAGCAAGCAATTTGTAAGCCTCTTGCGCTTCCGGCAAACTCGGCGCGACGATGCCGCCGCGTAAACTTTTTTCTACGTCGGCGTTTGATAAAAATACCAACTCGCAATGACGGCTTCGACGACTTATTTTTCGGCGAAGGTGTTCTTAATGTCTTTGATTCTATTGATCTTCAATCAAACTTTTTCTTTCGCGTAAAAGTTTTTTTTCGCATTCCAAACTCTCGATATTCGAGAGAGATGATAATAGTTCCGATGTAACTTTATCCTTTGTATTTTTATGATAATCGTTGGCAAAAGTTAGTGTAAAGATGATGCGATGAAGACAAAAAAAACCAGCCAAATTCAGGAAATTTTATCATCATTAAAATTTCTAAAGTTAGCTGGTTTGTTGCTCTTCGTGCTAAATTTTATCTTCGTCGCCGACACTCCGGCGCGTGAATTCGTCTTGAGAAATCACCGAATAACGCCGTCGTCCACTCGAATAAATTACAGGACATTTCTTGAATTATAACGTGCGACAAAATTCCGCTGCTTTGTTTTAGCGTTATCCGCGCGTTACTTTTATCAATCGAAATTTTTTCCGCCTGACCATTTGCCCAAACGACTTTCAATTCGTCAAGTTTCGCGCCGTCGCCGAGTCCAATGTGAACGATTGGCGATAAGTTGTGAAGCGTAATTTCAGCCTTGCTCGAATGTAGATTAACCGCGCGGCTAATCTTTCAACGAATCCGATTCTCGATTATTTGAGTCCTCGCGCCCGGATTTCGGATATTCCGGTGTCGGCAACAACGTCATCGAGAATTTTCACGTCCGTTGTAGATTGGCGATAATTTTCAAATTTGACCGTGTAGCTGAACGGGTGAAAATTTCCGCCGACGTTTGCCACCGCCGACGTTCCGACATAGACCGTTACCCACAAGCCGCCGTCAATGTTTAGTTTTTGACGCAGCGCGGTAACCGAATAACTTCCCCAAATTTTTTGTTCGTTCGCGCCGGTAACTTTGTCTTCGGGAAAGCTCGTTCCCCAGAACCGCACGATTTGACCGTCTTCGGGCGAAACGTAAATCGTTCCGACGAAAACGCGAAACGGTTTGATATTGGAAAATTGATTTTCCAATTGCTTGAAAAGCTGCGCGTCCGGTTGAAGCACCGTATAGCGGGCTAAAGTTTTGCCTTCGACTTCAACGAATCCGGCGAAGGTTATCGGCATTTTTTCCAGCGCGGGACTCGCCCAAAAAGTTTCCGTGAAATCCGTTTTCAGATTGCGGCTGTCTAAAACGCAGGGTGTTGCGGCGGACATTGACCGCGCCGACATCGGTTGAAGCAGCGCGCTTCCGTTTTCGGTGCGGGCGATTGTATTATCTTCGACAACCGAAGCCGACACCTTTCCTTTTTTCCAGCATTGAAACGCCAATTTTTCGTCATACACGAAATTGCTCATTCCGTAGTAAAGTTTTTTTTCATTGTCGAGAGCGACGCGCAAAATTTCCTTTTCATCGCGCGTGTTTGTGGGTTTTGCCAAATCGAAATTCGATTCACGGACGTTCTGTGAAATCACATTCGCGGTAACGGGCGGCAAAGGGCGATTCGGAAGCCGCTCGCCGCCCGTTTTGTCGGATTTACCGGCAAACAGCAAACTGTCGGTTTTTGTATAAGCCTTGAGATAAGAAAAATCAAGCGTCTGTTTTGTCTGTTCCTGCGCCAAATCGCGGTAATATTTATTGTTTCGCAGATATTTTTCCACCGCCGATTCGCGCTTTTCGGCGATTTCCGACGGCGAAAGATTTCGCCAGGATTCCTTCCAAAGTTTTTTGATGTCGGAGAATTTTTCCCGTTCGGGAGTTTCCTGCGCCAATTTACTGACGAGTAGAAATGCCCTTCGTTCGAGTTCCAGCGAATTGACCGAAGTTTTGTTCGACCAAGTATCGTGAAAATCATAAACGTGGCGAAGTTCGTGAAGTAGAATTTGAAAAAATGCGGCGTTGTCGCTTTTTTCAGGACGCACATAAACGCACGCCGAAAAATTTCCGCCGACGCTGCCCGCCGGAAAAGGCTCGGACATCGCCAGCATCCGCGAAGAGATGCCGCGCGGCATCGAGCGCAGCGTAACCGCTTCGTTTGAAAATGTCTGCCAGACGCTTTGCAGTTCGCTCGAAACTTCCGGCGACCACGCCGTCGCGTTGAGTTTATACGTAATTTTGTCAATCGCCTGACACAGTTTCTCGCGGTCGCTTTCGCTTATTTCCGAAGCGAACCGTTCGGCTCGTAAATTATCTGCCGCGCAGTTCGCGTTGTTTATTTTCAAAAGCGGATTTTCAAAATTTGCCGCCTTCGCCGATAAATCAAACGAGAAAACGAAGATGCAGAAAAGCAAAAACGAAAAAAATTTTAAAGAATTTGACATAACAAAACCTCTCTGTTCGGAAATCAGTTGTAAATTGTTCGGTAAGTTTCGCTCGTCGAAGGAGTTCGATTGGGAAACGAAATTACAAAGGAAGGAAAATCCGATTGAGATATTTAAGTTACGTCTGGATGTATCGTTTTCTATGTATCTCATTTCGGTAATCAGACAATCTCGAATGAAAAAATTCGAGACTCACGATTTTGCGTCCGCCGCATCGCTGCGGGGTTGCCTTTTTCGATTGAAAACTAAGGAATCAAGACCGGAATTTTATTCTCGTCGAGAATAAAATTCCGTCTATATTTTATAAATTAGGAAAGGAGATTTTATTTCAGATTTTGAATGTATGGGAAAGAGGGAAGCCCGCGCGTCGGGCAAGGACACACACTTGCACGTTTTTGCGTCCTTGCTCACGCGCGGGTTTCTGCCTTTGAAAAAAAGCAGGCGGCAAAATATATATTTTGCCGCCTGCTCGTCTTTATTTTATATGTGTCGTTTTTTTATCAACGCCCGAATCTTCTCTTTCGAGTCGCCGTAAAAGTCGTTACCGTTAAATCTTCCACAAGCGAAACGAATTTGCTCGAAGGGTTAAAACTGTAACCGATTGAAACCGGCGTGATGATGTAATTCTGTCCGACCGGAAGATTTTCAAAACGGTAGTTTCCCTTTCCGTCGGTCGCCGCGTAAAACGTCTGACCGCTTGCCGTATCCAACACTCTAACGGAGATTCCTTCTAATCCGACACCGTTCCCATTAACCACCTGTCCGCTGATTGTCGCGGCGGCGGCAGTCGGTCCGCCGGGTTGAACTATTACCGCCGCGGAGATTTCCGAAGTGTCGCCGACGACCGATGCTTGCGGCGCACTAAAAGCTGACCCGGGAAGTACAGTTGCGGTTGCGGTAACAAACTGTCCGGCGGTTAATGTAACGGCTGACGTAAAGCTGATAGTCGCGTTACCGCTTCCATCAGTTGTTACATTTATTGAACCGATATAAGTTCGCCCTTCGCTGTCCGCCGCCGTATCAGGCGTATCGTTGCGATAAAAGTCAATTCCGAAATTTGTGTTCGGAGTGCTGTTCAGCATTCCTTTAACAAATCCGGTCTGATACGCATTATTTAACACCGGAGCATTCTGCAAATTGTTCGGTCCGCTATCGGCATCACCGGCATCGTCAGTATTTTTGCCCGGCGTGCCGAGGTCAATGCCGATTCCGGTTGCGCCGCCGTTATTGTAGATGTAATTAGCGCGAATCGCATTTCCATTGCCCGCCGTCGGGTCGAGGTAAAGTCCGGCTTTAGCGGTTTGCGCGGTAGTATCAACTCCGTTGTTGGCGATGACGTTGCACGCGCCGGTGCAGGCGGGAGTCGCGCCGAGCGTCGCGCCGGTCGTGCCACCGATTGTGTTGCCTGACGCAAAATTCGAGATTTGAACGCCGTTGCTGTTGTTGCCGAACGAACTATTGTTCGGACTGATGCCGATATAATTGCCCTGCACGATGTTTCCGGTTGCCAAGCTGCTGTTGATTGAAATGCCGTTGACTTTGTTGCCGACGATAACATTTCGGGCTTCGGGCGTTGTGCCGCCGATTATGTTGCTCGCGCCTTGGATGACAATACCGCTTCCGTTATTTCCGACGGCGCGGTCGCTGCCTCCGGTATAGCCGATATTATTTCCCTGCACGACATTGTTCGAGGCGGGACTGTTCACGTCGGCGATAATCGAGATGCCGCTTCCGCCATTGCCGATAATCGTGTTGCCTTCCAAAGGATTTACGCCGCCAATCTGACAACCCGAAACGCCGGCAAGCAAAATTCCGTCCTGCGAATTGCCGATGCTTATCGTCGGAGAGTTGAACGAATCAGTTCCGCCGATGTGGTTGTTCTGAATGATCGCCGAACCTGCGAACGTCATTCCTCCCATAGTTTTGCTGTTGACGGAAATGCCGCGTCCGAAATTGCCGGAAATCGTGTTGGCTTGCTGGTTATTAAAAGTGCCGATTCCGATTTGCACGCTGCTCGCTCCGTCAACCCACACGCCGCGATTAATGTTGCCGCACGGATGCGCTACCTCCGCGTCGTCCGGGCAGTTCGTCGAAGTTCCGTTGACAGCCGTGCCGATGTAATTCTGACCGATAATCGTTCCGTCGCCGCTCGAAGTTCCGGCGGCATTCGGTCCGACGCGGATTCCGGCATCGCCGAAACGATTGATGACGAAACCCGTAATCCGGCAATTCGGAGCTTGAATATCGAATCCGATAGAAGGCGTTGCGCCGTTCTGCGTTGCTAAACCGTTTAACTCGGTTCTCGTGTTAGTGGTCTGGCTCGTAATAGTTACGCTGTCGGTAATAGCCGGAAGCGGTGTCATCAACTTTATTGTGCCGTCGCTGAAAGTGGAAGGAATAACAATGTTATCCGGCGTATTAACCGGAGAATTCGGCATATTGTTAGCGTCAATAATCGCCTGCCTCAAACTTCCTGGACCTGAATCATCAAAATTGGCGACCGTAAAGGTCGCGGCGCGAACTTGGCTCGCTGAAAAAGCGAACAGAACAATACCGAGCAAAGCTAAAAAATTTCTGTTGCGAAAAAATAAACTAAAGAACTTTTGATTTGCCGATTTTTTAGAACTAATAATTTTTATCATTTCAATTTCCCCTTTTCCGATATTGTCAATCGGATAAAAACAAAGCCGATAGAAAAATGTGTTGGCACGAAGGCGGGGGGTTTTTTTTTTTTCCTACAACCCCCCCCCCCCACCTCCTTCGCTCTTTTGACCCACAACCTTTCCGGCTTTCTTAGCTTCTTCCC
>JBPCMK010000121.1:0-6919 GCA_051002375.1 Pyrinomonadaceae bacterium
CATCAATGTTATCGCTCGCGGAACTCCCGGATTTACCGGCGCGGACTTGGCGAATATTGTTAATGAAGCAGCTTTGAACGCGGCGCGTTATAACAAAAAAGTCGTTACTATGTCCAATCTTGAAATCGCTAAAGACAAGGTTTTGATGGGCGCGGAGCGCAAGAGTATGGTTCTTTCCGACGAGGAAAAGAAACTCACCGCGTATCACGAAGCCGGTCATACATTGGTCGGTTTGAAAGTTCCGTCGGCTGATCCCGTGCATAAAGTTTCGATTATTCCGCGCGGAATGGCTCTCGGCGTAACCCAGCAGTTGCCGGAAGGCGACCGCCACAGTTACACCAGAGAACATCTGACGAGCCAGATTGCGATTTTGATGGGCGGACGCATCGCCGAAGAAATTTACTTGGGCGCGAACAACATCACGACGGGCGCGTCGAACGACATCGAACGCGCGACCGAACTCGCCCGCTCTATGGTTTGCGAATACGGAATGAGCGACCTCGGACCGCTCACGTTCGGCAAAAAGGAAGAGCAGATTTTTCTCGGTCGAGAAATTTCGCAGCACCGCGATTATTCGGAAGATACGGCGATAAAAATTGACCAGGAAGTCAAAAAAATCATCGGCTTGCAATATGAACTGGCGAGAAAAATTCTGACGGAAAACCACGAAACGATGATTCGCCTTTCGGAAGCGTTACTTGAAAGAGAAACGCTCGACGGCGTGCAGATTCGCCGCATCGCCGCCGGACTGCCGCTCGACGACGACGGCAATGAAGCCGGCAACAATGACGGCGGAACTTCGCAGAAAGTCGAAGACGGAACTTCAAAGAATCCGTTTAAGAAAACGATTCTGCCGCCGCTAACGCCGAACAATCCCGCTACTGCGTAAGCTGAAAAGTAAAAGGTAAAAAGAAAAAAGGCAAAAGTAAATTTATTACTTTTGCCTTTTTTCTTGCGATTGAAAATTAGCTGAATTACGACTGCAATCGGTTGGCGACAAAATCAAGATTATGCTAGTTATATTATTTTGCTAACGCGCAGCCGAAATATGATTTTATGCGCGGCGACGCGCGTTTTCAGGATTTGATGCGTCGCGTCGAATTGAATCAAAATTAAAATTATTTCACAGGATTCTCTTGAGGTTTGTCTGGAAACTCGAAATAATGAGAACCACGAGTTTAAGCTATCAACTATTCGTTATTAACTATCAACTGATTTTCAAAGTTATTTTACCCGGTAAATAGTGAATAGTTAATAGTGAACAGCGAATAGTTCGGTTCGGCTATCAGCGACATTCGGCGAGTTTTCACGCCGAATTCTAAAAATGTCCGCGCTTTTTTTCTTCGCTAAAATATGTCGAGAAAATTCTGGCAAACTTCCAAGCGACAAATTGATTATTCGGAGAAAACTCTGTTGATGGCGATTCTCAACTGCACGCCCGACAGTTTTTCCGACGGCGGAAAATTTTTCTCGATTGATGACGCTTTGCGGCAAGCCGAAAAACTTATCGAAGAAGGCGCGGACATTCTCGACATCGGCGGCGAATCAACGCGCCCGAACGCGAAACGAATTTCAACCGAAGAAGAAACGCGCCGCGTCGCGCCCGTCATCGAAGCGATTGCGAAAAGATTTGACGTTCCCGTTTCGATTGATACGAGTAAATCTGTCGTCGCTGAAAGAGCCTTCGAAGCGGGCGCGGAAATCATCAACGACGTTTCGGGTTTGCGGTTTGACGAGCGCGTCGCCGAAGTCGCCGCGCGAACGAATGCGGGTTTGATTTTGATGCACTTGCGCGGCGACTTTGAAACGATGCACAAACAAAAACCGTCTGAAAATATTCTGCGGGAAGTAGCCGAAGGCTTTCGCCGAAGCATCGAAAAAGCGAAAAATTTCCGCGTGAAAAAAGAAAACATCGCGCTCGATGTCGGCATCGGTTTCAGCAAAACTTTCGAGCAGAATTTGGAATTGATTGCGAAATTAAATTCGCTCTGCGCGGAGTTTTCCGAATTTCCGATGTTAATTGGAACGTCGCGCAAATCTTTTCTCGGAAAGATTTTGAATGATTCGCCGGCAGACGAAAGATTGCCGGGAAGTTTAGCGAGCGCGGCGGTTGCTGTTTGGAACGGCGCGAACATTGTGCGCGTTCACGATGTCAGGGCGACGATTGAAATGCTCAAAGTTATTGATGCAGTTAAAAAATATGCTGTTATTTCAAACTTAAAAGATTAGTTTTTCTACCTTTATCAAACTACGAATTCAAAAATAAAAGATGTAAGATATAAATCTCAGTCTGGAGTATAAAAATAATGAAGATATTTTATATTTTATTAATAACTTGTGTTTTCGGGATAAATTCTCTAATGGCACAAAATAAAAATGAAACCGACAGGGAACTTGCTGGTCTGCGCGGTGCGGTTAAGAAGGTTGAAAATTATCTTATTGATTATTCGCAACCAGACGATACGATTATCGAGAAAGAACGTCAATGGTTTACAAATTCTTATACCCCAAGCGGCAATTATTCCGAAACGATTTCTTATCAACCCGATGAAATATCAATCGTAAATGTTTATATCTATGATGCCGAAGGCAAAAACGTCGAGTGTCGGGATTATTCAAGCACGGCTGATAAAAGTCTTGATAAATATCAAAAATATGTCCAAAAATTCGATGAGAGAGGTAATCTGATTGAACGGATTGTAACTGAATCCGACGGAAGTTCATCGGTTCGCTTTGTTTATAAATATGACGCGAAAGGAAATAAAATCGAGTATAAATACTATAATTATACTGGCGATCTTGGCGGAAAAATCATTTACGCCTATAACGATGACGGCAAACTGTTAAGTCAGATTTATTCCGGCGGCGACGGTTCTTTAATCTGGAAACATTTATACGTTGTCAACGGCAAGGGACAAACGATTGAAGACAGTACTTACCTAGGCGAAACTTTAAGATATAAAATTTTATTTACCTACGATAATAAAGGGAGAGTTATCCGGGAAGACACTACAGAATTTAATGCTATTCCCAATACGTGGACTTCACACTCGCCTGAACCGGGAACAGTTTTGTTCTTTTATGATGGCAAAGGAAAAAAGAAAGAAGAAATCAAATTTAATATAAATGGTTTTGTGAAAAATGCAGCTTTATATTCTTACGATGAAAAAGAAAACGAAATTGAAGGTTCTTGGTTTGAATCGGGCGGCTCGTTCGATGACATAATGAAAGTGAAAGACAAATCACTTGCCGCTCAAAGAAAATTTCTGGGGATTTTCAAAGGAAAAATAACTTCTCAATATGAATATGACGCGCGTGGTAATTGGACGAAAAAGACGCGCTTCAATTATGTTCAGGAAGACGGAAAGCCGATTGTGCAAAGCGGCGAGCGGCGAATTATTAGTTATTATTAGAATTCTCACGGTTTAATTGAGAGTGGTTTATTACTTTAAATTAATTATGAAATTGCTGAAAATCACAATTCGCTCCGTCCCAATTATAATTTTGCTTTTATTCGCGTCGGGCTTTACCGAATGTTACAAGCCCGTAACCGACACAGGCTTGCCGAAGCACATTAAAACCGTCGCCGTTCCCGAATTTCAATTTGAAGTTCAAGGAGCGCGTTACCGCGTCGAGTCGCGTTTTACCGAAGCCGTAACGCGCGAAATAATCCGGCGCGGACGCGGGCTGAAAGTGCAAGGCTCGACCAATAACGCCGACGCGGTTGTCGAAGGCACGATTCGCAGTTTTAATTTTTCCGGCGTGCTGCTCGACCGGCAGGGACGCGCCCGCGTCTATGAAGTTACAATCGTCGCGGCGGTTACGATTCGTGATTTGAAGGAAAACAAAATTCTCTACGACAATCAAAATTTCATCTTCCGCGATTCGTTTGAATTCTCTGAGGACCCGCGCTCGTTTTTCAACGAAGAAGACCCGGCGGTCGAGCGAATGGCGCGAGCTTTTGCCGAATCGGTCGTCTCGACAATCGTCAACGGGTTTGGCGTGAAGGAAGATAAATAGCCACAAAAAGGCACAAAAGACGCAAAAAAATCTGAAAACAATTTGGAGGAAATCGTATGAGTTTGATGGATTCGTTATTTGATGCGGGAACTACGAATGTTTTTAAACTCTGCGATGCGGTTAGAGAAACGAGTTTTGCCATTCATCAATATCATAAACAGGGACATCTGGAAAAGATTTATGAAAACGCATTATTTCACCGATTAAAAAAGTCCGGTTTTCGAGTCGAACAACAATTTCCGCTGCAAGTTTATGACGAGGACAGCACGACGCTCGGCGAATACAAAACTGATTTGTTAGTCGAAAATTGTTTGATAGTCGAGATAAAGGCGTGCGAATCAATAGCCGACGAACACATCGCACAGTTACCTCGGTTATTTACGTTCGTCCAGAATCGAACACGGTTTGCTGATAAATTTTGGCGCGAAGAAATTACAAATCAAAAAATATATTCTCTAAATCTTAAACAAATTTTTGTGTCTTTTGTGCGTTTTTGTGGCTGAAAATTTCTATGAACGTATTAACCCGCGAAGATTTACGCAATCGTTTGAAGCGGCACGAATTCGCGCCCGTTTATTTGTTGTTCGGCGCGGAAACTTATCTGCGCGATTTGGCGGCGAAGACGATTGCCGATATGGTTTTGCCGGATTCTTCGCTTCGCCAATTTAACGAAGCCGAATATAGTTTGAAAGATTCGCCCGTCGAACACGCGCTCGCTTCAGCCGAACAAATGCCGATGATTGCCTCGCGGCGCGTCGTCAGAATTATAGATGTCGTTGTTTCCGCGACCGGCACGAAAGATAATTTGAAAGAAGAACACGAAGACGTTTTAGCCGCGTATCTCAAACGTCCGTCGGAAACTTCAGTCGTCATTTTCGTCGCCGACGAACTCGACAAACGCCGCAAAATTTCCAAACTGCTTTTAGAAAATTCGGTCGCCGTCGAATTTCAAGCGTTAAAAGACGACGATTTAATCGTTTGGGCGCGGACAAAATTAAAAGACTTAAACGCCGAGACGGACGAACGCGCCCTGCGTCATCTCGTCGGATTAGTCGGCGACAACGTGCGCCGTCTGACCAGCGAAATCGAGAAATTGGCGGTCGCCGCTTTGCCCGACCATCTGATAACTTTTGAATTAGTCGAGTCTTTAGTGGCGAATTCGCGCGAGATTTCCAACTTCGATTTAACCGACAGCCTGCTCGCCAAAAACAAAACCCGCGCTCTGCAAATTTTGAAAAAAATCTTGGACGACGGCGCAGAACCTTTGATGCTTTTAGGCTTGATTGCCAGCAATTTTCGTCGTCTGTTTATGGCGAAAGAATTGATGCGAAACGGAGTCGAACGCAGGGAAGTCGCGCGGACTATGAAACTGCCATACAGCAAACAAGAAGATTTTCTCGCCGCCGCGCGAAGAATCGAAATCGAAAAATTAACCGGCATAATGCGGCGCATCAAGGACGCGGACGTGGCGATAAAAACCTCAATCGGCGGCGGCGGACGCGATGGCTCGCGTCTGCAAATCGAAATGCTCGTTTGCGAATTAGCCAGTCAATAAATGAAAAGTTTGGAGTCCCGCCTTTAGGCGGCTTTCGCTTAAAAACAAAAATCGCTTGTCTAAAAATTGACCTCTAAACGCAAAGCTCAAAATGCTTGTCCTTTAGTTTTTTCCGAATCTCACTTGCATTGACATCTGTGTTTGTTTAAGGCAATTGCGTAACTTTTCAACCCGAACCGATTCAAGTCTTTTTTATAATTCAATTTTTGAGTTGGCGTGTTTTAAATAACGAGGAATTCAAGGTATGAAAATTAAAAATTGATGGTGTCATAATCTTTATTTTGAAAAAAATTATTTCTAATGACCTATTTTGCGCGTTTTTTACGCTTTATAGATTGAGAACTAATTTTTGTTTGAAGGAAAAACAGAATAAAACCACATTTAGCGGCTTTATTCTGCGTAAATGATTTCTAATCGGACAAAGATTTTAAACGCTCGATGTCGTGTTTTGTCTTTTTTCTCGCGTTAGGTATTGAACGGAAAATTATTTTCAAACACATTGAATCCATGCTGCCAATAGTTTATAACACGATTTTCAATTCAAATTTTGTCCGTGAGACAAATTTAACAGTTTCTAACTGCAAATTATGAGGAAATTACACATTATGAAAAAACGAATCAAAGCGGAACGCCGACGCGGGCTTTTGCTAACTTTATTGATACTCGGAATCGCGGCGATACTCGTTGCGCTGCCGACGCAGTTTCGTTCGACGGCTGCCGTCAATCTTCAACAACAAAGTAATTCGCGGACGGAAAGCCACGTTCCCGGATTTGAAAACTACGATATTCGGTCGGACAAAAAATCCGCCGAAACTTTAGCGGATTTTCGCGCCCGCGCCGGCAAAAGCAATATCGCCGCGCCCGGCGAACGCGCCGCAATGCTGGCGGCGGAAAGCGATTTAAGACGGCGCGTTCCTTCGCTCAAAATCGAATACAATTCGGATTTGCGAGTGCCGGAAGTCATCGCGCCGGATGTCAAAATGGGACGCAGCTTTTTGACCTCCGCAGCTTCTGGCAAACGCTCGGAAATTCTGCGCTCGTTTGTCAAGGACAACAATAATCTGCTCGGCGTAACGGACGCGCAAGCCGACGAATTGAAAGTCGTCGCCGATTACACGAACCCCGACGGCATTCTTTCGTTTGCCCAGTTAAACCAGGAAATCAACGGAATTCCGGTTTTTCGCGGCGAAGTCAAAGCCGCTTTTACCCGTTCCGGTGAAATCGTGCGCGTTATCAATAATCTTGCGCCCGCGTTGGAATACGACGGTTTGAGCGACAATTTCGGCTCGCCCGAAGATGCCGTTCGCGCGGCTTTCGGAAATGTTCCGCGCGAAATAAAGGCGG
>JBPCMK010000122.1:0-9244 GCA_051002375.1 Pyrinomonadaceae bacterium
GGCGCGAACCCAACAAGAACTCGACCGCGCCATTGCCGAAGGATTGAAGTTGATAACTGAAAGCGATTGCCGGAGTTGGTTCAAATACTGCGGCTATCAAGTCGCATGATTCTGAAAACCGCTATAGAGGAAATATTTCAACACATATAAGAGTTACATCATTCGCAATTTTTACAACCTCATCAGCAGATATTTTCGTTTTGGGACTATTTTTATCCCAAATGATAAATGAATCGTCTTGAAGATTATAATCAAAGTTTTTATGTGTAAATGAATTTCTGAGAAGCCGCATTTCATTTGAAACTAAATTTGGAAATTCTTTGAGACGATTTGCAGATTGATTTACAAGTTCACCAAAATCTAATGTTTTCAATGGAAACATTTCTGATTCTGCAATATATGATAATCTCCAAACAGTTTCTAAATAATTTCTGTAAAGCGGCTCAGAGATTTCTCTGATAAGTTCTACAACGAGATTGGCACGTTTTTCTTTGCCATTAATTTTTACTTTTTCTAGTAGATTGATTGGTTTACAATAAAGGACAAAATTTTGCTCAAGTTCCAAATGTCTCTTTAAAAGAGAAAGAGAAATAAATTCTACTTTTTCGCCAGCTTTATTGATGAGTTTCAACAAAAGTCAATGTCTCGAATCATTTTTGAGAAGTGATTTAATAAACTTAATATTTTCCTCAACGCCATTTTTCATCGCCGAAGCAAATTCAGGACTCCGAATTGCTTTCAAGAAATTATCTTGCAAAATAGTTTGTTCTTTATCAGGTAATTCTTTTAGCTTTAAGGTTTCACTATTTATTTGAGCAAGCAAAGTCTTTGGAGTTTCACCGTCGAAAGATTCAAATCGTCGAAAGATTTTGTTTATATGATTCATTAGAAGTAGTTGGAAAATTTCTTCGCTAAAATTCTTTAAGTCATTAGATTTTTCAGATGATTCTTTCTTCATAAAGTTCTCCTTTACTGTTTCTTTGATTATAGAATACTGCGGCGACAAGGTATTGATGAAACATTCGCGCTCTACCGGACTGAGCTACGATTTGCCGAGACAAAACGGTTGGATTTGAACCAACGACCACGACATTACAAATGTAGTCCTTTCAGCATTCGCCATCTTGATTTGGGATTTAAGATTGCGGATTGAAATGAAATCCCAAATCCACAATCCGCAATCCCAAATTGAAGTGGTCGGTCGGGTGGGATTTGAACCCACGATGAACGGATTAAAAGTCCGCTGCCTTAAACCAGACTTAGCTACCGACCGAAATTAATGGATAATGGAAAATAATTTGCCGTTTTCCATTTTGCCCTTTCTACTTTAAAGATTTGGCTGACTCGACAAGATTTGAACTTGCATTTCACCGATTAACAATCGGTTGCTTCCCCATTAGCTACGAGCCAAAAAATTTTTCCTTAACAACCCAAAATCCAAAAAATGGATGGCAAACGCGGGCGTTGATTCGCATCATCGGGCGAAAGACAAGTGTGTTCATTGCGAACAAAAGAAGGGAATTTTTCAGCATTCTTTCGTCCTCGCAAATCTTCGCGTCCGCGTTTGGTTTTGGTAGGATTGTTTGTTGTAGAAAACAAGAATCGGGGCAACAAGAATCGAACTTGTAATCG
Organism: Pyrinomonadaceae bacterium; assembly: GCA_051002375.1. Taxonomy (GTDB): domain Bacteria; phylum Acidobacteriota; class Blastocatellia; order Pyrinomonadales; family Pyrinomonadaceae. The sequence goes on from JBPCMK010000122.1 coordinate 1,633, forward strand.
TGCGGTAATCTTCCGCTAATATCGGATATAAGCCGACTCTTTTGCCGTTAAACTATGCCCCGTGTGAAATTGGTCGGAACAAAAGGATTTGAACCTTTACTCTCTCTGTTATCAGCCGAACACTTTGCCGGATTAAGCTATGTTCCGAAGATGAAAAATTGGTTGCGGAGAAAGGATTTGAACCTTTAGTCTTCGGTTTATGAGACCGACATTTTAATCCATTTAAACTACTCCGCCGAAAAATTGTTGGAGGCTATCGCGGGACTCGAACCCGTAGCCGACTGTTTCCAAGACAGTTGCTCTGTCATCCGTTTGAGCCAGATAGCCGTTTCGATTTCGGATTTCGGATTTTGGAAGATTCGTAAAGAAATTAACTCAAAACCAAATATTCAGCCAAAATAAAATCCAAAATTGGTATAGCCGATGTCGGAATCGAACCGACGACCTGCGGTTTAGAAATCCGCCACTCTAATTCCATCTGAGCTAATCGGCTAAAAGTCAGAACCGCCTTGCGTGAGCGGACGGTTGATTGTCGTTAGTAATTTTGTTTAGCTTTCAACGTGCAACCTCACCAACTTTAACCGCCCGCTCACGCGAGGCGGTTCTGACAATTTTGGCGGACGTTTTTGGTATCGCGCCAAACTCTTCGGCTTTTCAGACCGACGCTGATCTGTCTCAGCTAAACGTCCTAATAAAATCGGCGGGACTGACGAGACTCGAACTCGCACCTTTTTGCATAGACAATCAAACGCACAGCCTTTGTGCTTCAATCCCGAAAAACGAATTTCAAATTACGAATTCCGATTTTTTGAATTCGTCATTCGTAATTAATTTTGGCGGCTTCGGCAGGATTTGAACCCGCAGCCGCAAGATTCGTATTCTTGCGCTCTAATTCCGTTGAGCTACGAAGCCGAGTTGATTTTGGATTTGAAATTTCGAGCTTTAAATTTAATTCCAAATCCGCAATCTGAAATCTCAAATCGAAACGGCTTGACTTCGGCGATTTGAAATGTGAGGCGTGAGGATGGCAATCGCGTTTTGCCGCGTCGGAGAAAATTTGGCAGGCACGTTCAGATTTGAACTGAAAACTTCGGTTTTGGAGACCGTCGTTTTGCCGATTGAAACTACGCGCCCGTGCGAGAAATGTCAGAACCGTCTGCATTAGCGGATGGATTTTCCTTAAAATGAAATGTGTGTAAAAATAAAAAAGGCGGAGAATTTTAGACAGACTTCGGGCGCAAATATGCCCCGAATAAAGTCGCGCTAAAGATTTTCAACTTTGGAACTCGCCAAAGTTTTTATCGAAGTTGAAAATCTTTCAAAACTCTCTGCCTTTTTCGTTTTTGTTTTGACACTGCACTTTCAGCGCATCTTCGCGGCTGAAAATCACAATTCAAAACTTTTTTCGGTTATTCAATTGTCAAACATCGCAGAAACAAAAAAGGAGCGGCGACTTTTCGAGTCTCTTGTCGAGAACTTTCCAAGTCGCCGCTCCTAAAACAATTTCGAGTTTCTTTTATAAAAAAAACAAACTCGCTTAAATTTTTACGTTTCGGGAGCGGAAACTTGCCGCTCCCGCTTTTCTAAATCTCTTTTCTCGCGCGGTCTAAGCCGCCGAGTTTGGTCTGATAATTCGGATTATCAATTTCGGCACACAAACTTGCACGCAGGCTTTCGATAAACCGCATTTCTCTTCGTGCGGGCGAGCCGTTCGGTGTTCCGTTTGTATGTATCCAATTTTGAATCACGTTAATTATCTCCAAAAAAAAATTCGTTCGCTCTTTGGCAAACAGTTGAAAGTTTTAGCACGAGAGAAAATCGCTTGTCAAGCATTTTTTGTAAAATTTTTTTCGAGACGTGAAATTTTTTCAAAAATGACGAAAACCTTTCGGCTCTAAAACGACAGTTTCGGAATTCGAGATCAGTTCGATTACATCGGCGTTTGAAGTGATTTCTCCGATGTGCGAAACAGTAAAGTTTGCGAGTGATTTCAGCAAGCGAATTTTTTTTTTCGGATTGACGGTAAAAAGCAATTCGTAATCTTCGCCGCCGTTCAAAGCGAGAGAAGACGTGAAATTTTTTATACTTTGCGCCTTCGCACCTTCGCGTCTTCGCGTCAAAAATCCTTCCGACGGAATTTTGTCCGCGTAAATTTTTGCGCCAACTTTTGAAGCGCGGCAAATGTGCGACAAATCGCTCGAAAGTCCGTCGCTTGTATCAATCATCGCCGCCGCCAAATTTTTTGCGCCGAGAATAAGTCCGATTTCCGTTTGCGGATTCGGCGCAAGCTGACGCAAAAGAAGATTTTTATATTTCGATTTTTCGTATCGTTCGCCGTTTTCCAAAAGTTTCAAACCAGCCGCCGCGCCGCCCAGCTTTCCGGTAACGAAAATCAAGTCGCCGACTTTCGCGCCCGAACGCAAAACGGCTTTTCCGCGTTTCACTTCGCCCGCGACAATCGAATCAATCACGATTTTGTCCGGCGTTTTTGAAACGTCGCCGCCGACTAATTCGACGTTGTATTTCTTGGCAAGGCGAAACCAGCCGCCGTAAAATTTTTCGACGAAATCCGTTTTCCAAATGTTCGCCGGAATGCCGATTGAAAGCATCGCCCAAACGGGTTTCGCGCCCATCGCCGCGACATCGGAAAGCGAAACCGCCAACGCTTTGTGTCCGAGAAATTGGGCGCGTGTCCAATCAAGCCGAAAATCAATTTCTTCGATTAACAAATCGGTGGTGATAACCAAATCGGTTTGTTTATCTTTCGGTAAAACCGCGCAATCGTCGCCGATTCCGACGCGGGCAAAAGTCGTCGAGCGACGCATCGGAATTTTGTTTTTCAAGTTTTCGACAAACTCGAATTCGGTTTTCATAAAATTTTTATTGACAGTGATTTACGAAATACATACAATAACGACGGCTTAATTAATCCGAAAATAACATATCAGAGGCTCAAATGGGACATCCGGCGACAGCGATACCTGAAAAAATATTCTTTAAAATCGGCGAAGTCTGCGATTTGGTCGGCGTGCAGGCGCACGTTTTGCGGTATTGGGAAACGGAATTTCCGATGCTCTCGCCGCAGAAAAATCGAAGCGGTCAACGCTCTTACCGGCGGCGCGACGTAGAAATCGCGCTTCGCATCAAAGAACTTCTTTACGACGACCTTTACACGATTGCGGGCGCGAAGAAAAAATTGCAAGTCGAGTTACGCGAGACGACGCGATTAAAAATCGTGCCGAACGACGCGGCGCAAAAAGAAAGTTTTATCAAAGAAATCAAACCGTCGGCGACCGAATCGGAAAAATCTATCGAAGCCGATTTGGAAGATTACGAAGATATTGAAAATTTTCAAATCGCCGCGCCGGTCGAAGTTTTAGACGACGAACGCCGCGAGGCTTTAACGTCGCTCGCCGCGCAACTGCTCGAACTGCGCGAGATGTTAAAGACGAATCGCGCCGAGACCGTGAGTTCGCAGCAAAGAAAATACTGAATTTGACAATCAATCGAATCGTTTCTAATCTGAATAAATTAACGGGACGTAGCGCAGTCTGGTAGCGCGTTCGCTTGGGGTGCGAGAGGTCGTGAGTTCAAATCTCGCCGTCCCGAAATGTAGAAAAGGCTTTGAGTTTCATCGAAACTCAAAGCCTTTTTCTTTTATCAATACAAAAATAATCAGCCTAAATTTTTATTTATCGGAGATTCTTCGGGCAATGGTTCAATCGGCTGCGCCGGCGGATACATTTTTTCGTGCAGACGTTTGACGAGAAATTGATTGAAGAAAACGATTATCGCCGCCAAAACTATTAATCCAACGCCAAGAAAAGGGCTTAAAGAAAACGCGCCGTTGGCGAGATTGTTATGCTGCTTGAAATCAAAAAAAGATTCTTCGAGCCAGAATGTTTGCAGAACTATAAAAACGGCGAAGTATAAAAGCGATGTCCACAAAGCCCAAGGTTTGCGCGTCGTCCAGAGAACGACGTTTCCGACAACGAGCAAAATCACGGCGGAAATCCATAAAAATATCCAACCGAGATTTGAATAATGATTGTAATTGTCAACCGCTATCAACGGCGAACCGATACTCGTCAGCCAACTGTAAGAAAGATAAGTCAGAACGCTGATTATCAAAACCGCCGCCGCCAAAACAATCAAATAAATTTTATTCCACATAAACGCATTTTAACCGGATTTTGAGTCTAATGTCTAAAGATGAATTTTCTATACATAAAATTCGACCGCGAAAACTATATACGAACCCAAAGATAAAAAATTATGAATCTAAAACTCAATACCGGACGAAGCAAAGGAATGAAAATAAAAAATTAGTCCTGAAGCGGGAAAACAAGTTCGCGGAAATTCAAACCGCGCGTCAGAAATTTTTTGTATTACATTTGTAATTGCAAAATTACGATAACCGGAGAGCCGTATTACGTTTGACGATAGTAAATAAGTTGTGATAGCTTTTTTAGCAGTACAGCACTCAATTTAAGTTTTGCCGGAATATAGTTACCCTTTAACTACTTTCCCATAAATCAAGTTTTTATATTGATCGGTTTATTTTCGCCAACGGCGGTAAGTCAAAAAATGCTGATGGAAAAGCAACTTGTAAAAATGATTCGGTTAATCGTTTTTGTTCTCGTATTTCCGGCATTGCTGCAATGTGCGAATAAAGCCACGAATAGTGCGGTTGTTTTGCCGAAAGATATTTTGGGTTTGAGTGTCGGAATGTCGAAAGCAGACGCTGACCGCCGTTTGCGGGAGATTGCCGATTTTGAACGCGACGAGGAAAAAAATCAGCAGCTTTGGCGTTTGAAAAACGACGCGCATTTTAGCGAAATGGCTGTCGGGTATGACAAGGAAAACCGCGTGCGCTATATCACTATGTTTGTTGACGCGGCGACGGCGAAGGAACGAATTCGTTTTTCCGATGTCGGCGACACGAGCCGAGCCAAACAGGAAATAATGCCGCCGCATTATCGCTACATCTGGGAAGTCCCCGCATCGGACGGAAACCCCGCATATTTTGTCAATATCTACGGCGATAATCCCGACTCGGTAACGATTTATACGTTGAATCGAAAATACGAACCCGACGAACTTAAAAATCAGTCGGAAGATAAGGAAGACGAATAAATTTTCACTTGTAAATTTGAATCGGCTTTTGTTAAAAAAATTATTTGAAACAAACGATGGAATTGATTTATGAAAAAGGGAGTTAAAATTATGAAAATCACAAGTTTTCGGTGCAGTCGGCGGACAGTCGTTCTGCTTCGTGCAATTTTAGTTTTAGAAATTATCGGGCTGCTATTCGGCGGTTTTAAGTTTTATAATCAACCGGTGCAAGCTGCTACTCCGCCAAGCGGCAGCATCAGCCCGACGGTCGGCACAGTCGTTAATTGGACGGGAGACAAGACGGGTGTGCCAGCCGCCGCAAACGGCGAGCCAAGCTGCACGACCGGCGACTCAACGGCGACGAACTGCGACGTTTTTACGCTGACTGTTCCGGCAGGTCCTTGGGTCGGAAAACGAATCCACGTCAGATTTACATGGACATCTCCGACAACCGATTACGATATGGTAGTTCGCCACGAGAGCAACGGAACTGCCGGAATGCAAGGCGACGGCGTGGCTCCTGTGCCTGCACCCACACCGCCAATACCACCATTGGATGATGTTATTGCAACGAGTGCCAACGGAACAAATACTTTGGAAGAAGTCATCCTCGCGCCGCCCGATAACGGCGAGACTTATTATATTCGCGCCATCTACTTTGCTCCTGATCCACTTGACCAATACAACGGTTCGGCGACCGTCGAGTCTGTTGTAACTACTGCGCCGCCCGTCAGTGCCTGCGCGATGCCGACTTACGACAACTATCAGCCGCCTCAATTTCTTCCCGGCACGATGACACCATATCCGCGCCGCGACAGTTCACCCGAACCTTCAATCGGCGTTAATTGGAACACCGGAAACGTGATGACAATGTCGCGGCTGCAATGCAACCGAACTTCTTTTGACGATTTAATGTCGCCCGCCGATCCGACTACTGCAAAATGGTTTCCACAAAAATTACCGGCAGCCGTTACCGGACTCGACCCGATTTTGTTCACTGATTCGGTAACGGGGCGAACTATTTGCGGCGAGTTGCAAGGTGCTTTGGGCGCAACCAACGGCATCATTACAGACGACGATTTGACAACCCCGACGGCGACTTTCCAAACCGGCGCAACCAGTGGCGAAGACCATCAGACAATCGGCGGCGGACCGCCGAAGCCGGGAATCGCCAATCGAGAACCAACCGGCAGTTACCCGAATTTGTTTTATTACGCTTCGCAAGCGATTGCAACCGCTACCGTTGCGACTAGCTTGAACGGCGGCGTAAGTTATTTGCCGGCAGTTCCGGCTTACACTTTGGCGCAGTGCGGCGGTTTGCACGGACACATCAAAGTCGCGCCGGACGGCACGGTCTATCTGCCGAACAAAGGCTGTCAGGGCAAAGTCGGTTTGGCGACTTCCCAAGATAACGGTTTGACTTGGATTGTGAACACGATTCCAACCAGCACGTCGGGCGCGTCCGACCCGTCAATCGGCATCGGCGCGGGCGGCAGGCTTTTTGTCGGTTACATCGGCGGCGACAATCATCCGCACGTCGCCGTTTCGGACGACAAAGCCGTAACGTGGCACGACGATTTTGATTTTTCGACGGCTTTAAATCCATTCACTGCGGCGGTTTTCCCGGAAGCGGTCGCCGGCGACAACAATCGCGCCTCCGTTTTCTTTCTTGCCACGACTTCGACGAACGGAGGCGATCCGGTCGGCACGGACAACGGCGGTGCAGGTCCAAATTTTGCGGGAACTTGGTATCCGTATATTGCGACGACCTGCGACGGCGGCAAAAGTTGGTCGGTTGTTCGGGCTGACAATGACCCGCTCAATCCGGGCGTGAAAAACCCGGCGCAGCAAGGCGTGATTTGCACCAACGGCACGACTTGTCCGTCCGGTCCGCCGGACACGCGCAACCTCGCCGACTTTAACGAGATAAGCGTTGACGCTCGCGGGCGTATCGTCGCCGTTTATGCCGATGGCTGTAACTTTGGACATCGCTGCATCAACATCCCGGATAATCAGCCGGTTACCAACATGGATCCGATGACCGGAGCGACAAGACTAAATAATCAGGGAACGGCGCGGCTGACGATTATCAGGCAGCGCGGCGGAGTGCGTTTGTTCCAAGAATTCGACGCGGCGAGCGCGGCGCAGCCTGCCGCGCCGTTCGTCAACATCGAGCAATCAAAGAAAGGCACTATGCTGTTGTGGGGAACGCCCGACGACAATGATTCGGCAATTCTGAGCTACCGGATTTATCGCGGCGCGGCTGGCGAAGGCGAAAAACTCTTGGCGGAGGTCAAGGCAAACGTGAATACTTTTGTTGACCGCAAGGCAAAACGCGGGCGCAATTATTATTACCACGTAACCGCTGTCAACGCGCTCGGCGAAAGTCCGAAAGCCGTCAAGACGTTCGTGTCCAAAAACAGCTAAAGTCGGCGGGGGGGGGGTTTCTTTGGGAAAGAAAAACCCCGCCCCTCCTTCCACCACCTTTTTTCTCTGG
>JBPCMK010000123.1:0-2118 GCA_051002375.1 Pyrinomonadaceae bacterium
CTGCTCGTCAATCTCGTTCCGACGCAGCACGACGCTGCGCCCGCATATCAAAATCTCGTGCCGACCGAGCCGACCGTTTTGGAAACGGCGGGCAAAACCGGAATCGTGCAGACGTTTGAAGATTTGCTGAAATCGCCGAACGACGAACGGCTTTTCGATTATTACGCGACTTCGCAACTTGCGATTGTCTCGCTCGACGGAAAAATAAAAGAGGTCGGACAGCCCGCGATTTTCGCAGACGCAACGGCTTCGCCTGACGGAAAATATATTTTGACCGCGCGGATTCAAAAGCCGTATTCGTATCTTTTTCCCGCGTCGTATTTTCCGAAAGCAATCGAAGTTTGGGACACGAACGGCAAGACGATTTACAAATTGGCGAATCTGCCTTTGCAGGAAAATATTCCGGCGCAGGGCGTTCCCACGGGCGCGAGAAGTTACGATTGGATTCCGACCGAAAACGCGAGTTTGATGTGGACGGAAGCACTCGACAAAGGCGACCCGAAAAATAAAATAACGCCGCGCGATAAATTGATGCGGCTCGACGCGCCTTTTACGTCTGCGCCGATTGAAGTCGTCAAAATCGAACAGCGTTACGCGGGCAGATTGTTCGGCGAGCGCGACGGTTTGATGTGGTTCTCCGACACGAACCGCGACACGCGCCGCCGCCGAATTTTTATGATGGATTATCGCTCGCCAAACAACGCGCCGAAACTCGTTTCCGATTTGAACGTCAACGACAAATACAACGACATCGGAACGCCGGTTACAAAAACTCTGCCGAACGGTGAACGAGTGATTCAGCAAAACGGCGATAATATTTTTCTTACAGGAAACGGCGCGTCAAATGAAGGCGACAGACCGTTTCTTAGAGAAATGAATTTACAAACTTTGAAAACAAGAGAAGTCTTTCGTTCCGGCAAAGATTCTTATGAAACTGTCGTTGCTTTAATGAACGACAAATATGGATTTATTACACGCCGCGAAAGTCAATCTGAACCACCAAATTTGTATCTACAAAATTATCCCTATGCTTCAGGTGATGGAGATTATGTTAGCTTAGATGCGAAAAAACTAACAAACTTTACCGACCCGACACCGCAGCTTCGCGGCATTACGAAACGGCTCGTGAAATACAAACGCGCTGACGGCGTTGATTTGTCGTTCACGCTTTATCTGCCGCCGAATTATAAAGAAGGCACGCGGTTGCCAACCGTCGTTTGGGCGTATCCGCTCGAATTTACAGACGCTTCGACCGCCGGACAAGTTTCCGGTTCGACCAATCGCTTTACACAAATCGGCAGTTATTCGCATCTGTTTTTTCTGCTCGAAGGCTATGCGGTTCTTGACGATACGACGATGCCGATTGTCGGCGACCCTTTGACGGTCAACGATACTTTTATCAAACAAATTGTTGATTCGGCGCAGGCGGCGGTTGATAAAGCCGTCGAGTTGGGCGTAACCGATAGAGATCGAGTCGGTGTCGGCGGACATTCTTACGGCGCGTTTATGACGGTGAATTTGCTCGCGCATTCTGATATTTTCCGCGCCGGAATCGCGCGTTCGGGCGCGTATAACCGCACCTTAACGCCGTTCGGTTTTCAATCGGAAAGACGCACGTTTTGGGAAGCACCGGAACTTTACGAAAAGGTTTCGCCGTTCTTTTTCGCCGATAAAATCAACGAACCGCTTCTGATGATTCACGGCGAAGCGGATAACAATCAAGGAACTTTCCCGATTCAATCCGAACGCCTTTTCGCCGCGATGCAAGGCACGGGCGGAACGGCGCGGCTCGTAATGCTGCCGCTCGAAGCGCACGGCTACGCGGCGAAAGAATCAATCGAACAGACGCTTTACGAGATGATAAATTGGTTTGATAAATACGTGAAAAACGCCGCGCCGCGCAAGACGAGTCAGGCGGCGAAACAATAATCAAAAACAAACAAAAACTCCGCTTCAATTTTTACCGAAGCGGAGTTTTTGTTTTGAATTTTAGAGGGTGTCAGATATTTTGTGTAAATGAGTTTTCTGTCAGTCCCGGAATCAGCATTCTGCCCTCGAAAAGTATCGCCATTTGATTGATCGCCAGACTCCAGTTCTGGATTGGCATTGTCCATTTCT
>JBPCMK010000124.1:0-37984 GCA_051002375.1 Pyrinomonadaceae bacterium
GGTCATGCCTTTGCCGTTGTCGCGGTCGAGGCGCGGCTGCGGGCGCGAAGGCTCGTCGCATACCGCGATGAAATCCTTCGGCGATGAATACAGATTAAGCGACGGATAACTTTTCATCGCCGCGAAAACGTCTTCCAGAGTGGCGCGTTGTTTCAATTTCACACGCGCCGAAACCGTGTGTCCGTCCAAAACATCTACGCGAAAACATTGTGCGCTGACGGTAAAATCCGCCTTCACAATCGCGCCGTCAACGAATTTCCCTAAAATTTTCTGCGCTTCGGTTTCCACCTTCGGTTCTTCGCCCGCGATATACGGCAGAACATTATCAGTGATGTCGAACGACGAAACGCCCGGATAACCCGCGCCGGAAATCGCCTGCAAAGTCGTTATAAAAACCGCTTCGATGCCAAATTTTTCATCGAGCGCGGCGAGCGGCGGCGCAAAGGAAACGACCGCGCAATTCGGATTCGTGATGATAAAACCTTTGCCGAATCCGCGTTTGTTTTTCTGCGTTTCGATAAGCGCGAGATGTTCGGAATTGATTTCGGGAATTAAAAGCGGAACGTCTTCGTCCATTCGATAAGCCGACGAATTGCTAATGACCGGAAAGTCCGCCCGCGCAAACGCTTCTTCGGTTTCACGAGCTACATTTGACGGCAGACTCGAAAAAACAAAATCGCAATCGAGCGGTGGCTCAATCGGTTCGACGATGATTTCCTTTACATAATCCGGCATCGCGCCCGCGAGTTTCCACGCGCACGCCTGCGCGTAAGTTTTTCCCACCGAACGGTCTGACGCTGCCAAAGCAGTTACTTCAAACTGCGGATGATTCTCTAAAAGCTGAACGAATCTTTGCCCGACCGTTCCGGTCGCGCCCAAAATTCCGACACGATATTTTTTCATAATTTCAAAGTAAAAAATTCTACCTCAAAAAACAATCTTCTTCCTTTTACCTTTTTATTTTTCTAATGCTTCCTTCATTCTTCTAACACCTTCCGCCATTCGTTCTTCCGTGTTGCAGAAAGAAATTCGCAAAAAGCCTTTTGCTTCCGAGCCGAATGCAATGCCGGGAACGGTGATGACGCGATGCTGCAAAAAAATTTCGGCGATTTCCAAATCGTCGCCGAGCGAGCGCACGTCGAGCATCGTATAAAACGCGCCTTCGGGCTGCGTTCCGCGCAAGCCTAATTCTTTATGCAAAAGCTCGATTAAAAATTCGCCGCGTCTTTTATAAATCTCTCGCGCTTCGGCTTTCGCGTTTTCGGCTTCCGCAGTCCAGCCGAGAAGCGATGCCTTTTGCGAAATCGTCGAAGTGCAAACGGTAAGGAATCCGTGCAAAACGAGCGCGGCTTTCACCACATCGGTTTGCGAACTCGCTAGCCAGCCGACGCGCCAGCCCGTCATACTCAAAGATTTTGAAAGTCCCGAAACGATAATTGTTCTATCGTAAAATTCCGAAGCCGAGCGCGGTTTTTCCGGCGTAAAATACAAATCCGAGTAAATCTCGTCGGAGATTAAATAAATTCCCGTGCCTCGCAAAACGTCGGCAATCTGCTGCAAATCTTCCGGCGTGAAAATTTTTCCCGTCGGATTTGACGGTGAAATTATAACTGCGGCTTTCGTCTTTGCGGTGATTTTCGATTTAAATTCTTCGACATCGAAACCGAAATCCTTCTCCGCCGGAAGACGATAATAAACCGGCACGCCTTCGGAAATTTTGACGCAGTTTTCATACGCCGGAAACGACGGATTCGGAATCAAAACCTCGTCCCCCGCGTCAACGATTCCGAGAAACGCGGCGGTCATCGCTTCCTGCGAACCGACGGTTACGCAGACTTGATTCGGCTGTAAATCAAGATGCGAATATTGCTCACAAATTTTTTCTCTCAAGGGCAAAAGTCCGGCGTGATTCGTGTAGCCGTTTTGTTCTTCGAGAGCGACCCGCGCCGCTTCCGCGCGAATAAACTGCGGCGTTGGCAAATCCGGCTCGCCGAGTCCGAAATTTATCGAATCGGGCAAAGCGCGTTCAAAAATCTGCCGAATCAAAGTCGGCGCAACACCTTGCAGACGGCGCGGCAAGCGAAACATTTCATTTTGCTGCATTGCTTTCATAAATCAAAAATTAAAGTCCGAAAACATTTTTCTTTCAAATACGATTTTGCCACAGAAAAATCAAACAGGATAGACAAGATAAAATTTTATCCTGCCTATCCTATTTATCCCGTTAAAATTCTTCTTTTGCCGCTTTCGACTAAAAAACGTATTTGTTCGCCGCAATTAAAGTGTCGGCGATTTTCTGCCGCGCCGCGATTGTGTTAATCGGCGAATTATTTTTCGTGAAACGCTTGAGTGCGACGAGCAGCATTTTGCCTTCATCACCTTCGCTCATCGCGGCAATCGTGTTTTTCGCCGTCGCTTCGATTTTTTGAATCGCGTCGTTGCAGAAAACCTGCGCCATCGCAATTTGGTTTTCGGCGTTGCCTTTTTCGGCGAGTTTTTGCGCCCGCAAGATTGCGGTTTCCATCGCGTAGGCGTTCATAATAATATCCGCCGAATTGAGCAGAATTTCTTGTTGATTCTGCAAATCCTGCGTATATTTCTGCGCCGCCGTGCCGACGACCATCAGCGCGATTTTCTTGGCATTTTGCGCGAGTTTCATTTCCATCGCCAATGTTCCCTCGTCATCGTCAAACGACATTTGCGGATTCAAAAGTTCGCCCTGCAAATCTTTCGCGGCTTTTAAAAGTCCGAGTTCGCCTTTCATCGCGCGTTTTAAAAGTTGTCCCGGAATCAGCAGACGATTGATTTCATTCGTGCCTTCAAAAATTCGGTTGATGCGCGAATCGCGGTAGGCTTTTTCCGCCGGATAATCAGCCGAATAACCTGCGCCGCCGTAGATTTGCACCATCTCGTCAACCACATAATCTAACGCTTCCGAACACCAGACTTTGTTGATCGAAGATTCGACCGCGTATTCTTCAATCGAGCGCAATTTCTTTTCCTTGTCGCCGCCGTCTTCGCCGATCAGCGCGTCAATCATTCCGACCGTGCGATACGACATTGATTCAGCAACCCAAGTGCGAATCGCCATCTCCGCGAGTTTGTGTTTTATCGCGCCGAAACTTGAAATCGGCACGTTAAATTGCTGGCGTTCGTTCGCATATCGAACCGCTTGGTGAATCGCTAATTTCGCGCCGCCCGTAACCGACGCGCCTAACTTAAATCGTCCGACATTCAAGATATTAAAAGCGATTTTCGCGCCGTCGCCGACTTCGCCGATTAAATTTTCCGCCGGAACCCGGCAGTCCGACAAAATCAGCGGCGTGGTGGAAGAAGATTTGATGCCCATTTTATGTTCTTCCGCGCCCGGACGACAGGTTTCGCTGCGTTCAACGACAAACGCCGAAAACTTTTTCTTCTCGCCGCCAACCTTCGCAAAGACGATATACATATCGGCGAAACTGCCGTTCGTAATCCACATTTTCTCGCCGTTGAGAACGTAAGTTTTTCCGTCTTCGCTCAATTTCGCATTGCATTTCGCGCCGAGCGCGTCCGAACCCGAACCGGATTCGCTCAAACAATACGCCGTAATTTTTTCGCCCGAAACGATGCCCGGAATATATTTTTCCTTCAAATAATCCGAGCCGAAATAAAGAATCGGAAGCAAGCCGATTGAAGTCTGTGAACCGAAGGTTACGCCGAAACCCGAAGCGCGTCCCATATTTTCGGCGACGACAACGCCGGTCGTTTGGTCTAAATCGAGACCGCCGTATTCTTCGGGAATATTCGCGCCCAAAAGTCCGAGTTCGCCCGCTTTATGAACGAGTTCACGCGCTTTTTCCCAATCGTGATGCTCCATCGCTTCGAGATGCGGAATCACTTCATTATCTACGAAATCGCGTGTCGTTTCGCCAATCATTCTTTGCTCTTCGGTTAAATCTTCGGGCGTAAAAATCTCGCTCGCCGTTCTGTTTTCAATCAAAAACGCGCCGCCTTTGATATAGTCTTTTCGCTGTGCCGATGCATCCATAATAATTTCTCCTTGAATTGTCTTGAGTATCTAAATTTCGATGTGAACATTGTAACTGAATGAATGCTCATTCAGCAAGAAAACTTTAACTTATTTCACGATTTGAAAACAATCGTCGGCTAAAAATTTTGTCGGCGATTGGCGTGAAAGTAATTTTCGTTTGCTGGATTTTAACCCGTTCCGATACACATCAGCGAATCGCGCAACAATCTTCTATCCGCATTACGCATTTTGAATCTGACACCGTTGCTCCAAACGTCTTCTTCATCTTTGCCTCTGAACAATAAATCGCAAACCCAAATGATTTCGTTTCTTTTTCCTTTTTCCTGCTTGAATGTAAATTCAATTTGATTCGTGCTGTTTGGCGCGGCTTGAAATGACAAAATGCCGCTTATAAAATCCAAAATCGTGCGGTCGTCTTTCGCCGTGCCGACGCTCTGGCAGTTTTTACCGACCGACAACGGAATATCTCCGTTTGACAAAATCTGTTTGATTGCTTCTTTTGCCGTCGGCTCGATTATTTTTTCTGCGTTTTTTTTCGCCTGCCCATCGGCAACGGAAAACAATACGAGAGAAATTATTCCAATCATTGAAAATTTCAAAAGACGGTTTTTCATAATGGAAATTCTCCGTAAAAAATCTCGAAACCCGCGCCCGCGTAATGCTGTTTAAATTCGGCGGGTGTTTGTTTGATAACGTGCTTGAAACGATTTTTATACTGCCAGACATCTTGTTCGATAAAGATTCCGATGTGTTTTTTAGGCACGTTCACGATTTGTTTTGTCTTCAAATTTACATTGTTCGCCTGCGTAATAAATATAAATCCGCTTCTTATGTCCTGTGGTTTATTCGCCCAAACGCCGACGCGCCGACATCTCGGAAAAACTTCCTGCACTCTGATATTCGCGCTTTTGCTTTGTTCGCCTTTGCCGGTCATTCCAAAACAGGTAGCTCCGAAATTTAATTCCGTCGCGTGGCAAACAAAATGGGCGCAATGATTATCGCTGTCGTTCGTGTATGAACAGCCGCATATTTCCGAAATGTGTTTGCTAACGTAACCATTCATTTCCGTCGCTGTCGGTGTTTTCATAAATTTATCTCCTTGGTTTTGTGTATTTTAGAAAAGAAATTCATATACCTGACCTGCTCGCAAAATATTTTTGCCAAAGTTCGACGAAAAGCTGATTTCGCAATTTGCAGTATTTCAAAGACAAATTCGATTGGAGAATCGAACTAAATTCTCTCCAAAATTCCCGCCGCGCCCATTCCGCCGCCGACACACATCGTTACCATTCCGTAACGCGAGCCGCGCCGCTGCATTTCGCGCAAAATCGAAGCCGTCAATTTCGCGCCCGTGCAGCCGAGTGGATGACCGAGCGCAATCGCGCCGCCGTTGACGTTGATTTTTTCGGGATTCATTTCTAAGGCTTTTATCACCGCCAAAGATTGCGCGGCAAACGCTTCGTTGAGTTCAAAAATATCAATGTCGTCCATCGTCAGACCAGCCATTTTCAAAACCTTCGGAATCGCATAAACCGGACCGATGCCCATTTCTTCCGGCAGACAGCCCGACGTTGCGTAAGCGACAAAACGCGCGAGCGGTTTCAATCCTAATTCTTCCGCCTTTTCCGCCGACATAATGACGACCGCCGCCGCGCCGTCCGACATCTGCGAAGAATTTCCCGCCGTAACTGTTCCCTTCGCGTGAAACGCCGGTTTCAACTTTTGCAAGCCTTCCATTGAAGCATCGTAACGCACGCCTTCGTCCGTATCGAAAGCGATTTCGCGCCGCAAAACGCGACCGCTTTCGTCCGCTTCGTCCATCAGCACATTCAGCGAAACGATTTCGTCTTTGAATCTGCCGGACTTGATCGCGTCAGCCGCCTTTTGATGCGAACGTAATGAAAATTCGTCCTGTTCTTCGCGCGAAATTTCATATTTATTCGCCAGAGCTTCCGCCGTCAAACCCATATTCAAATAATAATCGGGATAAGTTTCGACGAGTTCGGGATTCGGACGAATGACGTTGCCGCCCATCGGAATCATTGACATCGTTTCCAAGCCGCCCGCGACGATAATGTCCGCGCCGCCGGTTTTGATTCTGTCCGCCGCAATCGCAATCGTCTGCAAACCCGACGAGCAATAACGATTAACCGTCATCGCCGAAATTTCGACCGGCAGACCGGCGCGAATCATCGCCGTCCGCGCGACGTTCATCCCTTGCTCGGCTTCGGGAAACGCGCAGCCCATAATCACGTCGTCAATTTGCGATACATCCAAGCCTTCGACTTGACTGACCGCTTCACGAATCGCCGCCGCGCCCATCTCATCAGGTCGCGTATTTTTCAAAATCCCTTTCGGGGCTTTCCCGACAGCCGTCCGCACGGCTGATACGATAACTGCTTCTTTCATAATTTTTATCTATTTCACCTTTTTTATAAAATGAGTGAATGTTCATTCATTTTTTCATAATATACAAATCTTTATATTTTTACCAATATAATTTTACTATTTGATGGTTTAATTCAGAATATCTTCAATATTTTATATTATATAGTTTGTAGAATTTTAACGGAAAGCTACTATCAATAAGAAATTAGAAAACAATAAGACTCAATACTAATACAAGTTTTTGGAAGACTCTGCACAATACTTATATTCCAATTTGCAGTTATTTGTTGTAATATGCAATAACAAAAAAAATTGAACTCAATATTGAAACTAGTAGAGAAAAATGGTTAATATGGAAAAACAACAACTTATTCCAAAATCTACATCAACTTTTTTCTCTTCCCCTGAAACACTTGTTTTACAAATTCTTCCTGAAATTGAGTCGGTAAAAATCTTAGTAAATGGTAGGGAAGCATTTCGCATCTATGCTTTAGTTTTTATTCCCGATCCTTATAATACAGGCAAAACTATTTCTTGCCCAATGAATTATTTTCAAGAAAGTGTATCTCTTCCTGAAAAATGGATATTAAATGATTCATTTAAAAAAATAGAGTTGAGCAATGCAGATAAATTAAAAAAGGTTATTATAACTAAGAAAATAAATGGTAATGAAGAAAAAATAAATTTGCCAGATAAATATTCAGAGAGAATTCTGGATTATTTTAATGCTGATGTTTCTCATAACCCAGAAAAATTTAGGGGCTTCGACTGTTATGCATTTGTTAGCTTAATTGCCAATGTGAAATATTTCCCTTTAAGTCCAGATTTTGAATATAAAAAAGGAAATGCTAATGTCGGGGATATTGTAGTCTTAGCAAATAAGAATAATTTACCTAACGCAATAATGCATTGGGCATTGGTTTTAGGTGATAATCTCTTTTTGTCAAAATTCGGTAGAAGTGGAGAAGGGACGCAAAGTCTTGTAGAAGTTATGGATTTACAAGGCATGATGAAATTATATAATTGTGAATTAATCTATACCGCAATCCCTAAATTTCAAGCTAGTTCTTGGGAAGGATATAATATATAAACAGAATCCTGCGTTTATGTTTCTAAAAGTTGATTTTAATATCAATACTCTTGAAAATTATTCTTTTATCTCCGATTTCTTCTTAACGATTCGCAGCATTTCGCGTCGGATCAAACCGCTGAACGGCTGAATAAATGTCCAATAAAATCCGAAACTGCGGCGGCTCGCGTCGTCAAGACAGCGGACGCGCGTTTCGGTTGTCAGACGGGTTTCGTCGCCGTTTTCGTCAACCGAAAAATTCCAGACGGCTTTGGCGAAACCTTTTTCGTCGAATTCGCGGAAATTGCCGGAATTTATCTTTTGCAATTTTCCGCGAAACGTCCAAAATTTTCCCGCCAAACCGAGCAGCAGTTCTTCGTTTTCGCGCTCGCCCAAAATCTCAAAACGAGATTTCCGCAAATCGCTCAACTTTAATTTCGCATTCGGCAAACCGCGCAGAAAAAACAAACCACGAATAATCGGCGATTCGCACAGATCAATTTCATTGACCGCCTCGAAAACAGTTTCCGCCGACGCGCGAATTTTTATGTCGTGCGTTTCGACGAAATCATATTTCGGCAAAAACTCGTCAATCAGCATTTTGTTTGACCTCAACTTCTTCAATCGGCAAAACTTCCTTCAAAACTCGCGGCTCGATTGCAATTAAAAATCCGCGCTTGCCGCCGTTGACATAAATTTCCGGCAAATCGAAAATCGTCCGTTCCGAGTAAATCGGCATTTTTGTTTTCACACCGAAAGGCGAAGTTCCGCCGACTAAATAACCTGTCAGCTTTGACGCTTTTTCCGGCGCGACCGGCGCGATTGATTTTACTTTCAAGATTCGCGCTAATTCCTTTGTTGAAACCTGAAAATCGCCGTGCTGTAAAACAATCAAAGGCTTCTCCTCGTTCGTTTCAAATATCAAAGTTTTCACGACCGCGTGTTCATCAACTCCTAAAACTTTCGCCGAATGTTTCGTGCCGCCTTTCTCAACGTATTCATAGATGCGCGGCTCGAATTCAACTTTTTTCTCGCGCAAAACGCGAATCGCGGGCGTTATCGGGTAATTCATTTTTCAAACTTCTTTATAACGAAAACACGAAACCAGATGGTCGTTCACCAAACCGCAAGCCTGCATAAACGCATACATAATCGTCGAGCCGACGAAGTTAAATCTGCGCCGTTTCAAATCTTTGCTCATCGCGTCCGACACGGAAGTTTTCGCCGGAACTTCGCTTAAATTTTTCCAACTGTTTTTGATTTGCTCGCCGCCGACGAATTGCCAAATGTATTCGGCGAAACTTCCGAATTCGTTTTGAATTTTCAAAAAACTTTGCGCGTTTTGAACCGTCGAAGCGATTTTCAGACGATTGCGAATGATGCCTTTGTTTTGCAAAAGACTTGCAATTTTTCTCTCGTTGTAACGCGCGATTTTTTCCGCGTCGAAATTTTCAAACGCGGCGCGGTAATTTTCGCGTTTTCTCAAAACCGTGTCCCAGCTAAGTCCGGCTTGTGCGCCTTCGAGAATCAAAAATTCAAACAGCGTTCGGTCGTCGCGCGTCGGCACGCCCCATTCCGCGTCGTGATACGCAATTGATCAATCGTTTTTCGCCCAACCACACCGCAATTTTTCATTTGGCATAATTTTTAAACGTAAAATATCTTCAATCGAATTAACCGCCGCCCGGTTTCCATTTGATTTGTTCGCCCGACAAATTGCCGAAATTTTTCTGCGCCTCGTCAGAAACCTTTTCAAGTTCGGAAAGCAGCCTTGAAATTTGCGCGTTCATTTCGAGTTATTTTCCTTTAAAATTTCCTTCGCGCCGCTCGATAAAAGATTGAACGCCTTCCCGCGCGTCTTCGGTCTTGAATAATTTCAAAATCTGCGGCATCAAATCTTTTGCCGCCGCGTCGAAACCTTCGAGTTGCGCTTTTCTGGCTGATGCAATCGTCGCCCGCACGCCCAAAGGGGCTTGTCTCGAAATCGTTTCGGCAATTTCAATTGCTTTATCAATCTGCTTTCCGTGTTCGACAACTTCCTGCACCAGACCGATTCGCAAGGCTTCTTTCGCGTCAAATTCATCGCCCGTTAAAAGCCAGCGCATCGCGTTTCCCCAACCCGCAATTTCGGGAAATCGCAAAGTCGCGCCGCCGAACGGAAAAATTCCGCGCTTGATTTCGATTTGCGCGAACGTCGCGTTTTCCGAAGCGATGCGAACGTCGGCTGCCAGCAGCAATTCAATGCCGATAGTCAAACATTTCCCGTGAACGGCGGCGACCAACGGTTTTGTCCGCAACTTATTCGCGTCTAAACCGAGCGGATCAATTTTGTTGTTTTCATCATCTAGATTTTCGCCCGCCATCACGGTCGGCGCGACATTCGCCAAATCGAGTCCCGCCGTGAACATCTCGCCGTGAGCGGACAAAACGCCGCAGCGAACGTCCTCTGTTTCTTCGAGTCGTGTAAATGCTGCCGCGAGTTCGTTGAGCATCTGCCGGTCAAAGGCGTTGCGTTTCGCCGGACGATTCATGCCGATAAGCAAAATATGCCCGCGCTGTTCAACTGAAATTCTCGATTCTTCTGATTGCATCATATTTATTTAGCCGAGAGCAAACCCGAAAACTTATAAAAGAAAGAAATTTAGCCACAGATTTTCACAAATAGACACAGATAAAAGAAGATAAAATCAGATTAATTTTTTTCTTTAAAAATCTGTGTGTATCCGTGTCATCTGTGGTTAAATATTCTTTTCTTCTCTTTTCTTTTTCGTGTCATTTTCGTGTTTGTTCGTAGCTAATCTTTTCTAATTTCTCAAAGGCTTGCCCGTCTTTAACATTCCGGCGATTCGTTCCTGCGTTTTGCGCTCGCCGCACAAAGATAAAAATGCTTCGCGTTCCAAATCGAGTAAATATCTTTCCGAGACAAACGTCTGATGATTCAAGTCGCCGCCGCACATTACACGCGCCAGCTTTTTGCCGATAAATTCGTCGTGTTCCGAGATAAATCCGCCGCGCTTCATCATATACAGCGCGAGCTTCATTGCCGCTTGTCCTTGCTCGCCGAGCGCGAGAATATCGGTTCGCTCGACGGGCTGCACATAACCCGTTTCCGCCAATGCCAAAACTTCCTGCTTCGCGTCGGCAATCAATCTGTCGCCGTTCATCGAAATCGCATCCGACGGGCGAAGAATTCCCCAACTTCTCGCTTCCTGCGCCGAGGTTGCGACTTTTCCCATTCCGATTAACTCAAACGTCTTTTTCAAAAACGCGAGCGGGTCTGCGTCCGGTGTGCGTTTTGCCAAATTCATCGCCCGCATCGTTAATTCTTTCGTGCCGCCGCCCGCCGGAATCAAGCCGACTCCGACTTCGACCAAGCCGATATAAGTTTCCGCCGCCGCGCGAACTTTATCGCCGTGCATCGCAATCTCGCAGCCGCCGCCTAAGGTTAAACCATACGGCGCGGTTACGACGGGTTTCGGCGAATAGCGCAGACGCATCACCGCGTTTTGCAGAGCGCGAATCATCTGATTAATGTCGTCCCATTCTTCCTCTTGCGCGGCGAGCAGAAGCAGCATAATATTCGCGCCCGCCGAGAAATTTCCGCCTTGATTGCCGACGACCAAACCGACGTGATTTTTCTCGACTTCATCAAGGGCGAAGTTCATCATTTGCACCGTGTCGCCGCCGATGGAATTCATTTTCGAGTGAAACTCAAGACACGCCACGCCGTCGCCGATGTCAATCAAAGACGCGCCCGCGTTTTTCTTGATGACACCCGTGCGGTCTTTGACGGATTTCAAAAAGATAACGCCTTGCCGGTCGGGAATCGGCTTATAAGAATTTGTCGCAAAATCGAAAAATGATTTTTCGCCGTTTTCGTCTTTATAAAATGTTTCCGCGCCCGACTCCAACATCTTTTCGACATTCGCCGGAATCGTCTGACCTTCGGCTTTCATTCGTTTGACCGATTCACGAACGCCGATTGCGTCCCACGTTTCAAACACGCCGATTTCCCAGCCGAAACCCCATTTTATCGCATTGTCAATTTCGACAATCGTATCGGCGATTTCGGGAATCCGATTCGCCGCGTAACGGGAAATTCTGGAAGTCGTTTTCCAAAGAAATTCGCCGACGTTATCTTTTCCCCAAACGAGAGTCTTAATTCGCTTCGGCAAATCTTCAATTCCTTTTGCCGCATCGAGCGACGGAAATTTCGTTTTCGTCTGCGGTTTGTATTTGTAAGTTTCCAAATCCAATTCTAAAATCTCGGTTTTGCCTTCCGCGTTTTTCGTCTTTTTGAAAAATCCGCCCTTTGTTTTGTCGCCCAACAACTTTTTGTCGAGCAGAGTTTTTATCAATTCGGGTGCTTTGAAAACTTCGCGGTCTTCATCTTCGGGAATCGCCGGATAAAGATTACCGACGACGTGCGCCGTTACATCAAGCCCGACTAAATCGGAAGTTCTGAAAGTTGCGCTCGAAGCGTGTCCGATAGCTTTGCCGGTAATCTGGTCAACTTCCGTCGGCGTTAATCCCATTTCGATCATCTCTTTTATCGTCGCCATCATCGAAAAAACGCCGATGCGGTTGGCGATAAAATTCGGTCGGTCTTTCGCCGGAACAACGCCTTTGCCAAGCCGCTGGTCGAGAAATCCGCTAACGGCGCAAGCCACTTCGCCGCTCGTATGCGCCGTCGGAATAACTTCTACGAGCTTCATATAGCGCGGCGGATTGAAAAAGTGAATTCCCAAGAAATGCTTTTTGAAATCATCGGAAAAAGGCTCGGCGATTGATTCAATCGGAATGCCGCTCGTATTAGAAGCGATGACCGCGCCCGCTTTTCGATATTTTTCAACTTCGGTGAAAAGTTTGTGTTTGATGTCGAGATTTTCGACGACGGCTTCGATGACCAAATCGCAATCTTTGATTTTCGCCAAATCATCTTCAAAATTTCCGACCGTTATCAGCGAAGCGTTTGCGTTGTCCATATACGCCGCCGGTCGCGCCTTCGTCAAATTATTGTAACCGCCGTTGGCAATTCGGTTTCTGACAACCGGAGAGTCGAGCGGCAGACTTTTCGCTTCTTCTTTGGTTAATTCCTTCGGAGCGATGTCCAGCAAAATCGTCTGTATTCCGGCGTTCGCCAAATGCGCCGCAATCGCCGCGCCCATTGTTCCCGCGCCTAAAACGGCGGCTTTTTTAATTTGTAACATTTCTATGTTTTACCTTGTTTCGAGTTGATTTAAGCTGTGTCTATCATACTGAATGAACATTCATTCAGCAAGGCGCGAGATGCGGATTGTTTATTTTTACTCGACCGCCGCTTGACACGAAACCGGTTCGAGTCAATAATCTTTGGCACATCATAATTCATTATTTTTCTCGTTACCGGCATTATAAAATGCGCGTTGGATTTTTCGCCCGACGCTAACAAAACGAGCCGTCCCCAAAACGACGGTTCTTCGACTGACCTTAAAAATTAAATCTAGGAGACAAAGAAAATGAAAAAACTAATTCTATTGTTGCTCGTCGCGCTTTCGATGAGCATTGCCGTATTCGCCCAAACGAACACGACGCAAAAAGATTCTTCCACAACCACCGAAACGAAAAAGCGACCGCCGATTTTTCGCGCCACGAAAGACCAGATTACGCAGGTGCAAAAAATGTTAAAGGTTACGGAAACGGGCAAAATGGACGACGCTTTCCGCGACGAAATTAAAAAATATCAATCGTCGAACGGGTTAAAAGCGACCGGAACTCTGAATCGCGCGACGCTCGAAAAAATGAACGTCGAGTTGACCGACAAGCAAAAGGAAATTCCCGTTAATCCAAACTCGTTCGCTTCCACCGACGATTCAAAAACGACAAAATCTAAAACGCCGCGCAAAGCTCCGTTTCGCGCCAACAAAGAGCAAATAATGGCGGTGCAGAAAATGCTGAAAGAAAAAAGTATGTATGCGGGCGAGGAAACCGGAAAATTAGACGATGCGACGCGCGACGGTTTGAAGAAATTTCAAGAAGCGAACAACATCAAAGTAACCGGAACTTTAAACAAGGAAACGCTGGAGAAAACGGGCGTTCCTTTAACCGACAAGCAAAAGGAAATGTGATTTTTGAAGCAAGTATAAAACACGAAGCAGCGCGAAATTGACTTAATTTTTTCGTGCTGCTTCGTATTACTTCGCGGATAAAAATTTTCGATCTTCGAGTTTTTAATATTTAGCGCGTTGAAATTCCGCGCTTACTTTTCTTCTGCCCAAAACGCTTCCGGTTTAACGCCCAAACCATCGGCTAAACGATTGACGAAGGCGTAATAGCCCGTAATTTGATTGATGTCTAAAATCGCCGCGTCGCTAAAACCGGATTCGCGCAGCGCGATGACATCGGTTTCTTTCATATTCCGCGGCTCAAGCGTCAATTTGGCGGCGTATTCGAGCATTGCAAGTTCCGCTTCGCTTATTTCCGCTTGCCGAAAATCGTTTATTAAATTTTCGACGAGCGCGGCGTTTTTCGTCAATTTACGGAGTCCCGCTCCGTGATGTTTCACTCAATACTCGCACCGGTTGAGCGCGGACACGACGACCGCAATCATCTCGCGCCGCACGCGCGACAACTCGCGGCTGCCGCGCATCAGAGTTTTATAAAGCCCGTAATGCGCTGACAGCGACGGCGGATCGAGACTGTGAATTTTCAAAATATTATCCACGCCGCCCCGCGAATCCTTATATTTTTCGTATAGCGATTTCAAATCGCCTTCCGCCCCGTCTTCGTCAATAACTTTAATCCACGCCATAAACATTTTCCTTTTTATTTATTATTAGAACTATCTCAAAAAACATCTTTAACGCAAAGACACAAAAGGAAAATAAGTGTTTTCAACCGTAGGTTTTTACCGGAAAAAACTTTGCGACCTTGCGCCTTCGCGTTAAAATTTCCCTTAAAATGAAAAGTCTTGTATTAAAACATCGAAAGCGTTTAATTTGAAAATGTTTTCGCTTCGTCCGCAAATGTCTCAAGGTTACGCACGGGCGAAAAAAGCAGACGCAGAAACGGAAATAACATTCCAATCGCGCCGATTACTAAGGTTTCGCGTAATCCTATTAATTCGCCGAGTGCGCCCGCGATTAAAGAGCCGAACATCATCATTCCGACGTTGACGAAACGAAAGCTCGCGGTCATTCGTCCTTGCAATTCATTCGGCGTTATCGCCTGCCGCACGCTCATCAGATTTATGCCGTTGATTTGAACTCCGAAGGCGTGTAGGAAATGCGAAATTATCATCAGAACGGCAATAAATAAAATCGAGCCGCTTGCCAGAGGAACAAGCGCGAGCGCAAAGATATTTATGAGATTTGCGCCAATCATCGTGCGTCCGATGCCGAAACGCCTTGTGATAGGTTTGACCGTCAACGCGCCGACGAGAAATCCGAAGCCGAGAGCCGAAAAAATTATGCCGAGTGTGAACGGTTCGAGATTGAGAACGCGAATCGCGTAAAGCGTGAACAAGGTTAAAACGATTTGCCGGAACAGAAAATACAACGCGATTGATTCGGCGAGCGGGCGCAAAATTCGATTGCCGTAGACGAAGCGCAAACCTTCGCCGATTTCCTGCCAAATGCTGCGCTTTTGCCTTGCAACTTTGATTTCGGGAACGCGAATTTGCGAAATGAAAACGGCTGAAAAAATAAAAGAAACCGCGTCGAACAAAATCGCCAACGGCGCGGTAAAGATTTGTACCAACGCGCCCGACAAACTCGGTCCCGCAATCATCGCCGCCGATTCGGTCGTGCCGAATTTGCTGTTGCCTTCGACGAGTTGTTCTTTGGTAATTAAAGTCGGCAGAAAAGCCATTCCCGCAACGAGCGACGTAATGTTTAATGCGCCCGCCAAAAACGCGACGACGTAAAGCTGTTCGATGCGGAGAACACCGAGCGCGGCGGCGATTGGAATTGTAAAAGCGAGAAAAGCGCGTCCCAAATCCGCCGCAATTAAAAGCGGTTTGCGCCGCACACGGTCGGCAATAACTCCCGCGAAAAGTCCGACAATCGCGCCCGCCGCCGTGCCGCTCGCCTGCAAAATTCCGATTTGAAAAACCGTCGCTTCGAGAAAAACGACCGCCGTCAAAGGATAAGCGAGCGAAGCCAATTCCGAACCGAAAATCGAAGTCGCCTGTGCGCTCCACAATTTCAGAAAATCCTGATGCCGCCAAAGACTTTTCGATTGTGGAAGCATATCGGATTATTTTCTTCGGCGGTTTCTTTCCATTATCAAATCGAAGGCGAGAGTTTTTTCGCTCAAAATTTTCGTCAGATTTCGCTTTTCGTTTTCGTCCGCCGCAAGTTTTATTTTCTCTTTCAACTCGCCGATTTCTTTCAACCGGTCAACTTCTTCGGGAACGATATTCGCGCTTTTGAGAACCGAATAGCCCATTCGCAAATCTTCGGGCGCGGCGAAATAATCGTCGAGATTTAAAGGCTTGCCCGCGCCTTCGAGATTGTCGAATTCGCCGTTGGCAATCGCTTCTTTAATTCGTTTTTCGATGGAGTTTGTTAGGGACATAAATTTTTACCGCTCTAAAAAATTAACGATTTAAATCGCCGTCAGGTTGCAGTCGAACGCCATTTCAAACAAATCTTTTTTCTGTTCGACAGCTTCGCGTTCGATGCGGCAATCTTCGTCGCAGACGAGTTCGAGCGTCAAATTTTGTTTCGCGCGTTTGAATTTAATATCCCGAATCCGATTTTCGTGTCCGCGGTCGAGAGCTTCGGCGAGCCGCAGAATCGCGCCGAGTCGGGCGATGATGTGGCGGTCTTTTTCGCTCAACTGCATAAAATCAGCGTGCTTTTCCTTTTGCAGCGAGCCGCGATGATAACGCGCGATGTTGGCGATAATCGTTTTCTCGATTTCGGAAAAACCCGTCATCTCCGAATGCTTGATGAGATAAAAGGAATGTTTGTGATGCGATTCGTGCGAGATGTGATAGCCGACATCGTGCAGCAGCGCGGCGGCGGAAAGCAGCGTTCGCCCGTGTCTTTTCAGATTATAAACGGGAGCGAGCGCGTCGAAAATTTTCTCCGCCAAATCAGCTACCTGAAGTGCGTGCGATTCTTCGTAGCCGTAACGTCTGCCGATGGCGAAAACGTCGCGCAGTTTGATGTCTTCGACATCCGGCACGGGCGGCAGAGATTCGGATTCGATTTCGCGCAGATAATCAATAATCACGCCTTCGCGCAGAGCGTAATAACACGGCTGTAATTTTTCGATTTTAAAGCCGCGCATCACGCCTTCGAGAATCTGCCCGCCGGCGACGATGACTTCGGCACGTTGCGGACTGATGACGGGAAGTTTGGCGCGTTCTTCAATCGGCAGACGCGCCATCATTCGATTGAGCGCGACTAATTTCTTAAATTGAATTTCGGGTTTTGCTCCCGCCGTTTCGTCGGTTTGAAAATTCAAAAGCGAAACCAAATTCAAAATCGTCCCGGAAGTTCCGGTCGAGATTTGCCACGCCTGATTTTTCATTTTTATGAGCGGCTGTTTGAGCGCGGAGAGAATTTCCGTCTGTATATTTTTGAGTTCCTTTTCCTTCGGCGGATTCGAGAAAATAAATTTTTCCGTCAAACCGACCGCGCCGAGCTTCATCGAAAAAAGTTTGTGCGGCTCGCCGTTTTTCATCAACGACAATTCGGTCGAACCGCCGCCGATGTCAATATTGAGAAGTGTTTTTTTGTCCGCGCCGAAAAATTGCGCGGCGGCGATGCCGATCAGTCTGGCTTCTTCGACCGACGATAAAACGTCAACCGATATGCCCGTTCGCCGTTCGATTTCACGAACGAATTCACCCGCGTTTTCGGCTTCTCTGACCGAAGCGGTGGCGACGGCGATGATCGAATCAACCTCGCGGCTCTCGCTAATCGAGCGAAATTTTCCGATTGCCTCAGCCGATAAATTTATCGCCTCGCTCGATAGAAAATGGCTTTTGAGCGTTTCGTGTCCGAGCCTGACGCGCTCGCGTTCTTGCAAAATAACGGTGAACGAATCGCTGGCGGCGGCTTCGACGATGACGAGTTTCAGAGAATTCGAGCCGATGTCTATGGCGGCGAGTTTTTGCGTGTTCATTTTTTTTGCGGTTTTCTAAAAATCATACTTTAACACCTTTGACGAATAATTCGGAAAGGCGCGTTTCGAGTTAAAATTCGCCGCTCAAATTTCTCTTTGCTTGACAAAGAAACCGCTTTCGATTGAACTTTCAATTAGCAAATGAAGACGCGAAAAATTCCAACCGTGATGAAATTCGGCGGCACGAGCGTGCAGGGCATAAGTGAGTTTGTGCGGGTTGCCGAAATTATTTTAAGTGAAAGGGAAAATTCGCCTGTTGTCGTTACATCGGCAATGTCGAAAGTTACGGACGCTTTATTAAGTGCTTTTGAAACGGCGAAAAAAGGCGAACCGGATACGGCTTTTGCTTCTTTAGATATTCAATTTGCGAGGCACTACAAAGTTTCTGAAAGATTACTCGATGAAGCACAGCAAAAATCTTTTCAAACCGAAATAAATTTTGCTCAAAAAGAATTAAAAGATTTGCTGATGCGCGTTTCGCGCCGTTCGCTTCCCTTGCAAATGCTCAAAGATGCGATTGTTTCCTACGGCGAGCAGTTGTCTTCAAGACTTTTAGCCGAAGTTTGCAAGGCGAAAGGATTAAATGCCAAACACGCCGATTCGCGCCGCTTGATTGTAACCGACGACGAATACGGTTCAGCCGCGCCGATTTGGGACGAGACGAAAAAACTAATTCAATTGGAATTACAGCCGTTGATTGAAGCAAATGAGATTCCGATTCTCGGAGGATTTATCGCGGCGAGCCGCAGTGGTGAAACGACGACTCTCGGACGCGGCGGTTCGGATTATTCGGCGGCACTTGTCGGCGCGGCTTTGAAAGCGCGAGAGATTCAAATCTGGACGGACGTAACCGGCGTTTTAACCTGCGACCCGCGCGTTTGTCCCGAAGCCCGCACATTAAAAACTCTTTCGTATGAAGAAGCCGCCGAACTCGCCTATTTCGGCGCGAAAGTTTTGCATCCGAAAACGATTCAGCCAGCGGTTGATTTGCAGATTCCCGTGCGCGTCTGCAATTCGCACGAACCGCAGATGCGCGGCACGATGATTTTGCCGCAAGCGCAAACCACGCCGCGACTCGTCAAATCAATCGCCTACAAAAAAGGCATTACGGTTTTGCATATCACATCAGCCAGAATGCTCGGCGCGTATGGATTTATGAGCGCGATTTTCCAGATTTTTGACCGCCACCGCACGGTCATTGATGTCGTTAAGACTTCGGAAGTTTCCGTTTCGCTGACGCTCGACAACACCGATTCGCTCGAAAATATCGTTCAAGATTTAGAGCGCATCGGCACGATTGAGATCGAACCGAATCAAGCGGTCGTCTGCGTCGTCGGTTCGGGCTTGCGCGGCACGTCGGGCGTAGCGGCGCGTATTTTCGCGGCGATTTCCGACGTTAATGTTTCGCTTATCTCGCATGGCGCGTCGAGCGTAAATATGACGTTCGTTGTCAAGGAAGAAAAAATCGGCGAGGTGATTAAAAGACTGCATAATACATTTTTTACAGAATAATAATGAATCTTTTCGAGCTAACAAAAACTTTAATCAACATTCCTTCAATTTCGGGCGATGAGCAAGCGGTCGGTTTTTTCCTGCGCGATTATCTCGAATCTTTGGGCTGGACGGTCGAACTGCAAGCCGTTTCGACGAATCAAAACAACGTCATCGCTTATTTAAACGAAAGCCCTCGCGTTTTTTTGTCAACGCACATTGACGTTGTGCCGCCGCACATTTCCGCTTCGGAAGACGCGGAAAAAATCTACGGGCGCGGCGCGTGCGATGCGAAAGGAATCGTCGCCGCGCAGATTTGCGCGGCTGAAGCATTGCGAAAACAAAATATCAACGACATCGGTTTGCTGTTCACGGTTGAGGAAGAAGAAGGCGGCGCGGGCGCACGCAAAGCGAACGAACATCCGATTGCGGCGAAGTGCGAATATCTGATTAACGGCGAACCGACCGATAATGATTTGGCAACGGGGTCGAAAGGTTCTTTGAGATTTTTTATCAAAACAAAAGGCGTTGCCGCGCATTCGGCTTATCCCGAAGAAGGCGAATCGGCGATTGAAAAACTGCTTGATATTTTGAATGACGTTAGAAAAATCGAATTTCCGCACGATGAATTTTTCGGCGAAACGACTTGCAATATCGGCACAATTTCGGGTGGTTTGAAAACGAATATCATCGCGCCGAACGCCGAAGCCGGTTTGCATATTCGTCTGACGACCGACGAAAAACCGATTCTCGAAATAATGGAAAAGACGATTGACGGACGCGGCGAAATCGAGATTATGTCAGTTTCCAAACCCGTGAAAATGCTCGCCGTCGAAGGTTTTCGGCAAAAAGTCGTGCGCTTTACAACCGACATTCCACATCTTTCAAATTGGGGAACGCCGCTGCTTTTGGGCGCGGGTTCGATTCTCGTCGCGCATACGAAAAACGAATTCGTGCTGAAAAAAGATTTGGAAGAAGCAGTTGAACTGTATGTAAATTTGGTGAAAAAACTTTTAAGCAATGAAGCGTCGTAAATTTCATCAAGTCGTTTTTCTGCTCGCCGGAATTTACAATATCTGCTGGGGACTTTTCACCGCGCTCGATCCACAATGGTTATTTAATTTCGCCGGAATGGAGCCGATGAATTAC
Organism: Pyrinomonadaceae bacterium; assembly: GCA_051002375.1. Taxonomy (GTDB): domain Bacteria; phylum Acidobacteriota; class Blastocatellia; order Pyrinomonadales; family Pyrinomonadaceae. The sequence continues at coordinate 20,247 of JBPCMK010000124.1, forward strand.
CCGGACGTTTTCGCTTGCGTCGGAATGATCGTCGGGCTTTACGGAATCGTTTATCTCGAAGTCGCGCGAGTTCCCGAACGCGGTTTTCTGCTCGCGGCAGTCGGACTCGTCGGCAAAATTTTAGGTCCGATTGGATTGATTATGCTCGTTGCGCAGGGCAAATGGAAATTCGCCGCGCTTTTGATGAATCTGACAAACGATTTTATCTGGTGGATTCCGTTCGGGCTTTATTTGTGCGATTCTTGGGCGTATTACAAAATGGATTTGTTTGCGCGAAACGATACGAAAAATTTTAACGCGAAGAATTCGAGTGAAAATAAAAGCGTAAATTCGACACCGACTCGTTAAAACGATGATGCCGAATTACGCTTTTATTTTTACCCAATCGGGTAATGCTAATTGTCTAGGATTCTATTGCTTTCACAATTACGGAAAACTGATGCGCGTAATGCGTCCGGGTCCGATTTCCGTAATCAGCAAATCGCCGTTCGACGGATTTCGCGCCATACTCGTCGGCGTGATTAAACCGTTGGAAATAAGCGTCGGCTGTCCGCCCGGCGAATCGAATCGCTGCAAGCGTCCGGGCGCGCCCATCAGCATATTCGTGCTGAATTCTAAAGTGTAAATCGAACTGCAAAAGCCCGAACTGACCGGCAGAACGTCAATCGCCGATGATAATCCGCCGATAAACTGTGATTCTGTGCCGCTTTCCAAATCAATCTGCCTGACATCCGCTAAACCGGCGGGAAACGGAAAGCCGGTCAGAAAAGTAACCAGCAGTTTATTGCCGAAAAGTCGCACGCCGTCGGGAACAGGGTCAATAAACGGCGCACCGACGGGAGTCGGATTCGCTCGCGGCGGAAATGTAAAAAGAAAACCCGTATCTCCGTCGGTCAGATTCACCGTCCGAATTTGATTTTGCGCTGCGTCCGCAACGTAAAGTTTATTTCCGAATCCGACGAGTCCGAACGGATTGGAATTACGCACATTGTTGGGAACGTCGGGACGCGGGTTTGGCGTATAATCGGGAAAATTCGCCGCCACTCGCAGCGTGGAGCGAAAGATGCCGAAACCGAAAGATAGAGTTTCGCCGTTGGCAAGCCGCGCTTGGTCGGCAAGCTGAATTCGATACGGAATCGTGCCGAGTCTGCCTCTGTTATTAAGCCGCAATTCCAAAATCGAACTGAAAAGCGGCGATGCCGGATTCGGATTCGGAATTTCCGAACCTTGCGCCGGACCGTTTATCGTTTCGTTGCCTGTGCTGATGGCGATATACAAACTGTTGCCGTCGAGCCACATCGCCGACGGACCCGACATATCATCGTTCGGCGCGGCAGGTCCCGAAGGCAGACCATCAATCAACGTCGAAACCGAACCGTCGCTGCCGACAATCGAAATGCGTCCGGTATTGAGCGTTCCCGCGCTGCCGGCTTCGGACACGAAAAAAACGCCGAATCGCGGCGCGTAAATGATTTTAGTCGGATTTTTTAAGCCTGTTACAAAAGTCGTCGCGGTTTGCGCCTTAGCTATCGAAGCGAAGAACGACAGCGCGAAGATTGCCAAAACAATAACTTCTAAAAATTTATTTCTGAACATATTTTTTCTCCTTCTGATTTATTTAAAGCGCGTATCATCGTCAAAGTTTTTTCGAATGTTTTCACGCCTCTATTTATTAGCGCGTCATCGGCGGGAAAATCGTTCAACTTTTTTTCGGTTTGATAAAAAGATAAATCTTTGACTTAACAATTTGGCGGGTATATTCTCGCAAATGATTATCAAAAACAGTGCGCGGAAATCGGAATGAATCAAACTCGTAAAATAACTCGAATGCTGCGCGAATGGAGCGACGGAAACCGTGCGGCGTTGGAAGATTTGATGCCGCTCGTTTATGATGAACTGCACCGGCAAGCCGCGCGTTTTTTAAGCCGCGAGCGAGTCGGACACACGCTTCAGGCGACGGCTTTGATTCACGAAACTTATCTGAAACTGATTGACCAGCGCGAAGTCAAATGGGAAAGCCGGACGCATTTTTACGCGATTGCCGCCAATTTGATGCGGCGCATTTTGGTTGATTATGCCCGCGCGAAAAAGCGGAACAAACGCGGCGGCGATTTTGTTAAAATAACTTTACACGAAGCCGCGCTAATTGCCGACAGTAAGCGAAGCATTGATTTGATGGCACTCGACGAAGCCTTGACGCGCCTTGAAAAAATTGACGCGCAGCAAGCGCGAATTGTCGAACTGCGTTATTTCGGCGGCTTGAGTTTGGCGGAAACGGCGGAAGCGTTGAAAATTTCTCGCACGACCGTCGCCACCGATTGGAATATGGCAAAGGCTTGGCTGCATCGTGAATTGACAAGATGAAAATCAGTCGGCAGAAGGCAGTTGGCAGTTGGCGCGGTCAATAATGAATCACGAGATATAATCGAAACCAAAAACCGAAAGCCGAAGCGCAAATTTGAAATGGCAAACAACGGTTGGGAAAAAGCGAAACGGATTTTCGGGGACGCGATAAAAATCGCGCCCGCCGAGCGCGTTCGTTTTCTCGACGAACATTGCGCGGGCGACGCGGACACGCGCCGCGAAGTCGAGTCCTTGCTCGCTTCGTTCGACGATGCCGAGAGCTTTATGGAAAAACCAGCCGTCGGCGAAGTCGCCGAAGTTATGCGGCAAAATGCGAATCTCGAAAGCGGCAAAACTTTCGGTCATTATGAAATCGTCAAACAAATCGGCGCGGGCGGAATGGGCGAAGTTTATCTTGCCAAAGATAAAAGACTCGACCGCCGAGTCGCCGTCAAAATTCTCAATGAACAATTCAGCCGCCACGAATCGAATCTCCAAAGATTCGTCAAAGAAGCCAAAGCCGCCTCCGCCTTAAATCATCCGAACATTCTGGTCATTCACGAAATCGGCGAAAGCGAAGAGGCGCATTACATCATCAGCGAATACATCGAAGGCGAAACTTTGCGCGAGCGTTTCGGAAATCCGCCGATGAAATTATTCGAGGTTTTGGATATTGCAATTCAAATCTCGAATGCGCTTTCAGCCGCGCACACGGCGCACATCGTTCACCGCGACATCAAACCGGAAAACATCATCGTGCGTCCCGACGGTTACGTGAAGATTTTAGATTTCGGATTGGCGAAATTAGTCGAGCAGAAAGTCGTCGGCTTGGAAGCCTCAACCGTCAAACAAAACGAAACCGCCAAAGGAATAATTTTGGGAACGGTCAATTATATGTCGCCTGAACAAGCCAAAGGCGAACGGATTGACGAGCGCACGGACATTTTCAGTTTCGGCGTTTTGCTTTATGAAATGATTGCGGGGCGAACGCCGTTCGCGGCTGGCACAATGTCGGAAACATTTGCGAATTTGATAAACTCAGAACCTCAGCCGCTGGCGCGATATGCGGCGAATGTGCCGGAGGAATTGCAGCGAGTCATTTCAAAAATGCTTCGCAAAAAGAAGGACGAGCGTTATCAAACGATGAGAGAGGTTCTCACGGATTTGAAAAGTTTGCAGAAGCGGCTGGAATTTGAAACTGAGTTTGGAAAGTTTGGAGTTCCGTCTTTAGGCGGCGGTCGCAATCAGCAGGACACGAAAATTTTAGAAAGCTCGACCACGACAAAGCCGACTAAAATCGGAATTCCGAACACTAATTCAATTGCTGTTTTGCCGTTCGCCAATATGAGCAACGATGCGGAAAACGAATATTTCTGCGACGGTTTAGCCGAAGAACTTTTGAACGCGCTGGCGAAAATTAAGAATCTAAATGTGGCGGCGCGGACTTCGGCTTTTTCTTTCAAAGGTAAAAACACAAACGTCGGCGACATCGGAGAAATCCTGAACGTCAAAACGATTCTCGAAGGCAGCGTTAGAAAAGCGGGAAATCGTCTGCGAATTTCGATTCAGCTTGTCAATGCGTCGAACGGTTATCACATCTGGTCGAAACGCTACGACGGCGAGATGAAAGATATTTTTGATTTGCAGGATGAAATTACGCTCGCCGTGATTGACGAGTTGAAAGTGAAATTCTTGAGCGAAGAAAAAGCTGCGCTTCTCAATCGCTACGCCGAAAATGTTGAGGCATATCAGCTTTATCTGAAAGGTCGTTATCATTTTTTGAAATTAACGCCGGCGGAAATCGAGAAAGGAATTTCGTATTTTCATCAAGCGATTGCGATTGACCCGAACTACGCGCTGGCTTACGCCGGACTTGCCGCGGCGTATGTAACATTTCCGATGACGTGCGATTTGCCGTCCGAAGAATTTTTCCCGAAAGCGAAAGCGGCGGCGCACAAGGCAATCGAGATTGACGACAGCTTATCGGAAACTTATTCCGCGCTTTTCTGGGCGACGTTTTGGTATGATTGGGATTGGAGTGAATGCGAACGCCAATGTTTGCGAGCGATTGAACTTAATCCAAAAAGCGGCGACGCGCACGAATCTTACGCGCATTTACTATCAAACGTCGGGCGACACGACGAAGCACTCGCCGAAATCAAACGCGCCCGCGAACTCGATCCGCTTCACCTCCGAATCAACGCGCTCGAAGGACAATTTCTCCTGCACGCCGGAAAACCGGACGAAGCGATAGAACCTTTGCAGAAAACTCTCGAATTAGTGCCGCAATTTTGGCTCGCGCATTTATTTCTTTCATGCGTCTATATAGAAAAGGGAATGTTCGCCGAAGCCGTCGAATCCGCCGAAAAAGCCCGCCAATTTTCCGGCATCAGCACGCACCCGATTGCCTTCGGCGGTTACGCGCTCGCCAAATCAGGCAGAGAAAAGGAAGCGCGGGCATTGCTGAAAGAATTATTAAATTTATCCGCCGAGAGATATGTTCCGTCCTCCAATATTGCGATGATCTACAATGGACTCGGCGAAACCGAGAACGCGCTCGAATATCTCGAACGCGCTTTTGCGGAACGCGACGCGCGGATGGCTTTTCTGAAAGTCGAACCGAAATGGAATAGTCTCAGGCGCGAGCCGCGTTTTATCGAATTGATGCGGCGCGTCAACTTTCCGGCTGACGAAACCACGCCGGACGAATCCGGCAGCACAGCAAGCAAAGCGAAAGCGACCGATGCAAATACGGCTTCGGGCGATGAGCGATTAAACATTCCGGTAAAAACCGCAAACAGGTTGGCGGCGCATCAAACTTCCGAATCGTTCTTTTCCGGCATTGCCAAAAATCGAAAACAAATTTTCATTGGCGGCTTAATAGTTTTTTTGCTTGCGGCAATCAGTTTCGGCTATTACTTCTGGTCGGCGAAAAAGACGATTTCAGATGCGGGCGGCAGAAAATCGCTTGCCGTTTTGCCCTTTATTAATGCCAGCCAAGACCCGAACGCCGAATATCTATCGGACGGAATTACCGAAAGTATTATCAATAATTTGTCGCAGCTTTCGGGCGTAAAAGTGATGTCGCGCAATTCTTCATTTCGTTTTAAGAATAATCAAACCGACGCTAAAAATATCGCCGCGCAGCTTGGCGTGGAAACTCTCGTAACGGGCGACATTAAACAACTCGGCGATAAACTTATTATCAATGTTCGGCTGATTGACGCAAGCGATGATTCGCAGATTTGGGGCAATCAATATGTCAAATCTTCCGCCGATATTCTCGCCGCCCAAAACGAAATCGCGCAAGCCGTCGCTCAAAATCTGCGCGTCAGATTAACCGGCACGGAACAACAGCAGTTAGCAAAACGCCCGACGGAAAACGTCGAAGCCTACCAATTTTATCTGCGCGGACGTTTTCACGTTTTCAAATTAACGCCGCCGGAAATAAACCAGGGCATTTCATATTTTCAGCAGGCGATTGACCTTGATCCGAACTACGCTTTGGCTTACGCCGGACTTTCCGATGCTTATCGTTCGCTTGGGATTGGCAGCGAGATAAATCCAGCCGAGAATTTTCCGAAAGCGAAAGCGGCGGCAAGCAAGGCAATCGAAATTGACGAAACGCTTTCCGAAGGCTATACCGCACTTGGCGCAACCAATTTTTGGCTGTGGGATTGGAATGCCGCCGAAAGTAATTTCAAACGCGCCCTCGAACTCAATTCAAACAATGTGAACGCGCACATGTTTTACGCGCATTTTCTTTCAAATACAGGACGACACGCGGAAGCACTCGCCGAAATCAAACAAGCCAGAGAACTCGATCCGCTGTTTCCGTTTGCCGGCGCACTCGAAGGACAATTCCTGCTTCACGCCGGACGAACCGACGAAGCATTAACCAGATTGCAGAAAACCTTTGAACTCGCGCCAAACTTTTGGATGCCGCACGCATTTATTTCAAGCGTCTATATCGAAAAAGGAATGTATGACGAAGCCATCGCCGAAGCACGCAAAGCAAATGAATTTTCACCCGCTCAAACTTGGTCAATCGCCTTGGAAGGTTACGCCTTGGCAAAATCGGGAAAGCGGGACGAAGCGCGAAATTTAATCAATAAATTAATGCAGCTATCAAACGAGCGTTTCATTCCGGCTGTTCACATCGCGCTTATTTATAACGGACTTGGCGAAACCGACAAAGCTCTCGAATGGCTGGAAAAAGCCTACGAACAGCACGATCCGAAAATGGCGTTTCTGAAAGTCGAGCCGAAATGGAACAACCTGCGAAATGAACCGCGTTTTATTGATTTGATGCGGCGGATGAATTTTGAATCTGTTGCTGTTGACGCGCCAAATTCCGCCGTAAAACTTTACTGGCAAATGCCGGAAGCCGAACAATTAGCTCTTATTAAGGAACGGGCGCAACATATTCAAACGCTGATTGGCGACGAACCGACGGATTTTGACGAAGAAGCGTTGCGGGCAATAAAAGTCGAGATTGACGATTACGTCGAAAAGAAAGATAGTTTGTCACAAAAACCTTTTGAAGAAGGTTTGCGGGTAATTTACGGTCGCGCCAGCCAGTATGCGCCGGTCATTATTCGGGCTTACGAAGCGCGGCAAGTTTCGCCCGCGTTGGGACTTTATCAGGCGATGGTCGAAACCGAATATCACGATTGTCTGGTTTCCCGAATCGGAAGCGTCGGGCTGTTTCGGTTTATGCCGAAAACGGCGGCAAAATACGGTTTAACGCCGAAAGATTACTGCGACGTGCAGAAGCAATCGGATGCGGCAGCGCATTATATGTCGGATTTAACCAGCGATTTTGCCAACGGAAAATCGAGCGTGACACTCGTGTTGCTCGGCTATGTGATCGGCGAAAACGGAGTGCGCGATTATTTACGGCAACTGCGCGAACGCGGCGTTTTGGAACGAAGTTTTTGGACGGTTTTCCGGCATCGTCAAGAATTGAAGCCGCCTTTAAATGATGAAGGAACACAATATGTGCCGCGCTTTTTCGCCGTCGCCATCATCGGCGAAACGCCCGAAGCCTTTGAACTTTCAACGCCGCCGCTTTCCACTTTGCGTGAGAAAGACAAATAAAATTTAGATTATACGAGTTTCCTGTGCAGAGTTTTGGCAACGGCTTGGGCGAAACCGACAAAGCTCTCGAATGGCTGGAAAAAGGCTACGAACAACGCGATCCGAAAATGGCTTTTCTAAAAGTCGAATCGAAATGGAACAATCTGCGAAGCGAACCGCGTTTTATCTAGTTGATGCGGCGGATGAATTTTTAATAATTCAAAAGGGCGATTTCAAAAATGCAAATTCGGTGAGGAAATTGCTTGAAATCTAAAATGAATCGGCGACGAAATCAAGATCGTTGACTTCCTCAAGCACAGTGCGAATGATTGTCGGTTGAGCAAAAGTGTATCTCTTTGCATAAACACTAATAATGTAAGTTTCACCGACCGAAGTATTATCGAAGTGGTAATAGCCGAATAAAGATGTGGCGGCAAATTGCGTTTCGCCGCTTGGTGCGGTCAAAGTAACGCGGACGTTACGAATACCTCTTCCTCCGGCAGTTCTGACATACCCGCCGATTGTTACACTGGCGGCAGTCGGCGCAAGCGGCGTGAAATTCCAAAAACCGGAAGTTACGGCAAACGGATTTCCGGTCAAGGCGTTACCGGCAAGCGATTGCCCGATTGTGCCGTCGAGCGAAAACGCGCCGCTAGCCGAATTTTGCCCGCCGCCCGATGCGATGACCGATTGCGTGATTTCAAAACCGCCGCCCGATTGCGCCGAAACGCTCGCCGCTAAAAAAAGTAAAGCCAAGAACACGATTACTATTTTTCTGATTTTCATTGTTCATTTTCTCCTTTCGCTTGTCTTCGTTTCGCTCTATGTTTGCAGTCAGAAAAACCATCCGACACCGCCGCGATAAATTTAGTTTTTCGAGTTTTCATAGTTCATCTTGTTTTGGCTCATTCTCTTTGAACCGCTCTCTTCATAATATTCCAAGTATTAGATTTTGATAATCATCACGTTTCAAAAGCCTCTGAACTATTGAAAACGAATTCGTGTCGGACACGGCATAAGTGCGGGAAGAATTGCTTGCCGAATGTTGCCGAATGTGTCAGTAGATAATTAAGTAAAATTGACCGTCCTTGCCCCCGCCAAAATAAGTATCCGCATATGGATCCTGCGCGCTGACACCTACCGTATTCGCCCCATTGACGTATGCAGCAATATAAATAAACGCATTACTTGAGGTAGCTGATAAGAACCGATTATTAACTGTAAATCCAAAATCAATCTCGTATAAACCCACACCAACCCTTGAAACGCTGAATCCGCAATTTCCGGTGGATGAGTTTGTAACGCTGTTGTAGCAGCGGACAATATATTGGCTCGCCGGTAGAGTTGGGTCAACGTAAATCATTGCTTTAACCAAACCATTGTTGTTGATTGGCTGTGTGACGTTGCCGGTATCGGTGATGACCATATTGTAGTTTGCCGGGCTGGAAGTATTTCCGAACGCGCTGGTGGTGCGGAAGAAATAGAGTCCGCCGGTTGATTGCCCGATGCCGAACCGCTGACCCGAAGCGTTGGCTTCCCAACCTAGCGCCGAAGCGTTTTGCATATTCGTCGAGGCTGTCCAACCGGCTGAAGTCCACGGAGTTCCGCCGCTTAAAGTTAAACGAGTATTCGGCGTTTGTGTGCCGATGCCGACATTGCCTGCGGTGTCGAGCGTCATTTTCGGCTGACCGCCATTGGCATAAAAGAAAAGCGGGTGATTCGATGACGTGCCGAGCCAGCCGCCGAGCGTGCCGCTTGAATTTACTCCGACGTATGAACCGACCGTCGCCGTGCCGTCGGTGTGTAATAATCCGTAATTGCCGGTGAGCGATTGCGCCGTTACTTTGGTCGCCCCCACTGTGTCTGCGGAAAATGCTCTGCCGACAGCAACGCTGCCATCCGTGTTAATGGTCATCAAGGGACCGGAACTGTTCGCAAAGAACTCCAGCGGATGATTTGAGCTTGTGCCGATAAAGCCGGCATATTGAGTTTGTGTAATACGTCCGATTTTTGTGCCAACGATAACCGCGCCATTAGTTTGAGTCAATCCCAAATCAGGACCAGGACCATTTGGGGTTTGCGCTGTAATTTGACTTGCCTGAAGCGTTCCGCCGAGCGTTCCGTTGCCGCTAATGTTAAAACTGCCCGTCTGCTGTGTCGCGGGCGCGTTTTTGATAAAAGAATTCCCGACGCTCGCAGTCGTTACATACTGGCTCGCGTCCACGCCGCCGAGTTTTTGTGAATCGAGCGCGACATCGGCTTGTGCGGCTGATAGAGTGCGAATCGAATACGGCGACGAAGTGATTTGCTGGCGCGGATTCAGCGTAACAAAACTTTCGGCTGCGCTTCTTCTAACCGAGATTTGCAGAAATCTGTCTGCACCTGAAAATGCCGGTGCGCCGAAATCGAGTTGGACAGTGAAAACGCCTTGATTGACAGAAACATTTGGGTTCGTAATTGCTCCGCCAATCTGGTCTGTGCCGGCTACCGAACCAAAAAGCCTAAATTCCATTTGATAGCTGCTTTGCGGCGTTCCCGTGTCAGTCAACTTACCTTGATAAGTGAATATGGTCGTCTGCGCCGAAATCGAAACGGCGAAAGCGAAAATTAAAGTTGTCGCCAAAAAGTAAAATCGTTTTTTCAAGTTTTTGTTTTTCATAATTTTTTCTCCTATTTAGCTATAAGCGCGGTCGAGCCGACTGCATCACGGTTCAACCGTAAAATTCATGTCCGTCAAATCTTCCGTCACGCTGACGACGCGCGGCGCAAATGTGTAGCCTTTTGCCGAAGCATTCAAGATATAAGTTTCGCCCGCCGCCACATTGTCGAAGCGGTAATAGCCAAACGGGTTACTCATTCTCGTTCGGGTTTCGCCGTTCATATCAGTCAATTGGACGACGGCGCGAAAGATGCCGCGCCCACGAGCATTCAGAACTCGCCCGCCGATAGTTACTGAAGCCGCCGTCGGACCTGCAATCACCAATGAATAATTAATCGTCGCGGTATTTCCGTTGCCGTCGGTGATTGTAATTGTAGGCGTAAAATTGCCCGTAACGGTGGGCGTTCCGGTAATGGCAATTGTTATAATCGCTTCCGGCGCAAAAGCAAAATTTTGAGCTAAAGACAAATTGGGAGGTAAGCCCGTCGCTGAAAAAGTATAACTGCCCGCGATGTTATCGTATTGGCTGATGACAAGATTGTAGGGAATGTTTTTCTTGCCAATTGGCAGCGGGGCGAGTGCGCTGCTTACTTCAAATGCACCGATGTCCACATTGCCGATGCGAGCTATGCCGCGTTGATCGGTGTTGAAAGCGATGTTGCTATTATTGCAGGCGTTCGTTGTCAAAACACAGTTGTTGCCGTTATTGATTGCCGTAGAATTTGACAGAAGCGCGTGCGTCATCGTCGCGCCGCCGTAATTTCCCAAAGGCGCGAGACGCGCGTTAATCGGACTGCCGTTTGTGCCGACTTGATTACCGTTCGTGCCGTCGGTGATGCCCGTCGTAAATTGATTGTTGCCGAGAATATTGTTGGAACTATTCGATGAGAAAACCGCGCCGAAAAAGTCTGGAGCTGAAAAATTATCATCAACGGTGTTTCCGGCGACAATAGTGTTTATCATACTGACCGCGCCGCCTCCGTTGTAGTAGATTCCGCCGCCGCCGCATTGAAAACAATTCGTCGTGTTAGCCGAGCGGTTTTTGGTGATAGTAACGTTGGTTAAATAAACCGAGTCGCCGTATGTCCAAATTGCACCGCCACTCATTCCTGCCGTATTGCCGCTTAGGGTTGAGTTCGTTATCTTTAACGAGACTCCGGTGTTATCTTCAATTCCGCCGCCCTCGCCATTGATTCCCAACGCCGTATTATTGTTAATGGTTGAGTTCGTTATGTTCAACGCGCCCACGTTGACAATGCCGCCGCCGCCATTGTCCGATGTATTATTACTAACTGTGGAGTTTGTCATATTTAATGTGCCTCCATAGTTTTCAAGACCGCCGCCGCCCTTAAACTGCGCCGTCGTATTGCCGCTAACTATTGAGTTCATCAGATTCAACACACCATTAAAGTAAATGTAAATGCCGCCGCCGTTGCCGGTAAAATTTGTCCCCGCGCCGTTACCATTCGTGATGGTTACGCCGTCAAGCGTCAGGTTTGCGTTCATATTGACATAAAACACGCGACTATTGTTGTTGCCGGAAATCAACAACTTGCTCGCGCCGCTTGCGTTTGTAATTGTTACCTTGCCGGCTACATAAGTTGGGTCTAATGAAAGTTCGCCAGTTGTCAGAGTGATTGTGCAAACGCCGCTCGCCGTGCAGTTCGGATTGGAAGCCGGAATGTTAAAGTTAATAATGTCGTCGGCGATTGCGGCATTAGCCTGTGCAAAAGCATCACGCAAACTGCCCGCGCCGGAATCGTTTGTGTTCGTTACCGTCAATGTTGACGCTGGCGCATAAAACATAGCGACAAAAATGTTGTCGCCGCTTGCCACCGCAGCCGAAGTGTCGGCGTTGTTATTGACCGTGAAATTTGCGGCTCGTGTCGCGTCAATGAATAAAAAAACGAAAACGAACAATAGTAAAATGCGAAAAAAATTGATTGATTTCATAATTTGTGGGACTCCTTTTTGATCTGCAATAAATTAGACAACTATATTTTAAGACAAACGGGGACGAGGCGTAACTACACATTCGAGCAGGTCGGCAAAGAAAATTTTTGTTGATTTTTATACGAGATGTTCGCGCAGAGCTTTGGCGACGGCTTCGGTTTTCGAGTGGACTTGCAGTTTTTCGTAGATGTTTTTCAGATGAAACGAAACCGTATGAATAGAGATATTCATTTCCCGCGCGGCGGTTTTTTTATGATGACCTTCGATAAGCAGTTTAAGAAGTTCAGTCTCTTGCGGCGTGAGATGATAATCGGCGTGTTCGGGCGGGCGAAACGAGCGAAACAGATTGACGACGCGGGCGGCGATGGTCGGCGACATCGGTGAGCCGCCGTCAACTGCTTCTCGCAACGCTTCGAGCAGACGCGCGGGCGGCGTGTTTTTTAGCAGATAACCGTTCGCGCCGTTGCAAAGCGCGTTGAAAATGTTGTCGTCGTTATCATAAATTGTCAGCGCGATAATCGGCACGGCGGGAAATATTGCCCGCATTCTTTCGATGCCTTCGATGCCGTTCATTCCCGGAAGTCCTAAATCGGTGAGAATCGCGTCGGGCTGTTCGCGTTCGATTCTGGCAAGCGCGGTTTCCATACTGCCGAAAGCGGCGACGCACTTAAAGCCCGCCGTGCCGTTAATCAGCGCGGTCAAGCCTTCGCGGATGTCGCGCAAATCTTCAATCAAGACGACGCGCAGATTCGATAAAGCACTTTGCGTTTGGTAATTTTCGATGGCTGCAATCACTCTGCGATTTAATTTACCGGAAAAAAAACCGTCTGTCGCCTACTCTCTTGAGCAGGTGAAAGTTTTGAGTTCCGCACGGAGTCCCGCCTTTAGGCGGAATGCGCGTCGAGATCAGTCTCGTTTTAAGTTAAAAAGCCGCCTAAAGGCGGGACTCCGAACGGGCTTTCGGCAAAGGCAAATCAAACTCAACCTTCGTTCCGTTTCCTGCTTGCGAATCAATTTTCAATTCGCCGCCGAGAGAGTGGGCGCGGCGTGTCATACTTCGCAAGCCTTGTCCGTCGCTTTCCGAATCCGTTTCAAAACCTCTGCCGTTGTCCGCGATTCTCAAATTCAAAACCGAATGTTCGACGCGAAAATCAATTTCGACTTTTGAACAGCGGGAATGTCGCGCGGCGTTATTTACCGCTTCTTTGAAAATCAGCAAAACGTCGCGCCGCACGCCGACGCTCAATTTCAAATCTGCATCCGAAGCGTTAAAATTCAAATCAATATCACGAAGCGCGAGAACTTCTTCGGCGTGCTGGCGCATTCTTCTCGTTAAATCCAGAAGACTGTCGTGTTCGGGCGCAATCGCCCAAACGATGTCGTTCATCGAAGCGACCGATTCGCGGGCGATCTCGGCAATCGAAGTTAAAAGATTGGAAGGTTTGCCGTTTTCCGATTTTTGTTTGGCGACTTCGCTCAGAAGCGAAATGCGCGTCAGATTCGCGCCGATGTCGTCGTGTAAATCGGTGGCGATTCTGGTTCGCATTCGCTCCATTTCGAGCAGCCGATGCAAGCGATTTTTGTAAAAAAGATAAATTGCCAGAGTCGTTAAAAGTAAAATTCCGAGAGCAAACCACCATCGCTGCCAAACCGGAGCGGCGATGCGAAACGCAAATGTCGCCGGAATTTGACTGTAAATTCTATCGGCGTTTCGGGCGCGAACTTCAAAATGATATGCGCCCGCCGCGAGATTCGCAAAATTTACCGTGCGCTCGATTGTCGAGGTCCAATCTTCGCCGCTCAAACGATATTCATATTTCAATTTCTCGCCTAAAGTCGCGCCCAAACCGAGAAAATCTATGCTGATTTGTTTCTGGTCCGAGTTTAATTCGACGTTTGGAATCTCGCTCGCGCCCAAAATCGAAACACTCTGCGGAACGCCCGCGACGCGCAAACCCGTAATTAAAATTGTCGGCGGTCGCCTTTGTTTTTCCGGTTCGGGCTGAAAACGCGCCAAACCGTTTCCCGTTCCGAACCACAAAACGCCCGCGCGGTCGCGGTAACAAATTTCGACGTAACTGTTGGGCAAACCATCGAAGGTGGTGAAATTTTCTATCTGTCCGCTCGTCGGATTTAGACGGTCAAGCCCGCGTCCCGTGCCGGCGTAAATCCTGCCGAAATCGTCTTCGGTCGCGCAGAGAACTCCGATGCTCGACAAACCTTCGGCGGGCGTATAGCGAATAAAACTCAATTTCTCCGCGTTTGTGTCGGCGACTTTGAGAAGTCCGTTTTCCGTATTGGCAATCCAGAGATTTCCCGCGCGGTCGAAAAATAAATCGCGTATCCAGCCAGCCGGAATGCCGTCGCCGCGCGTGAAAATTTTAAATTGCCCGTCGCGGTATTTTATCAACGCGCTGTCTGCCTCGCCCGTGCCGATCCAAATCGCGCCGCTTCCGTCTTCGGCAAAAGCCGAGCCGATTCGAGTTGGCGAAAATCCGAGTTCCGGCGTGTAATTGTGCCAAATATTTTTGGCGCGTTCCCATCGAAATATTTCGTTTGTCGCGCCGGTCGTCGCAATCCAAATATCGCCGCGCGAATCTTCAAAGAGGCGGAAAATTTCGCTGCCCTTCATTTTAATGGCGACGCGCCGCAAATCGGCTCGCGCGAGATTTTCAAAACTCGTCGCGTCGGGCGAGCGGAAAAGTCCGAATCCGGTCGGAATCCACCACGCGCCCGCGCGGTCTTGCCAGACGGTCTGCTTCCAGCCCCAACCCGTATAATTTACGTTTGAGGGCAGAGACGGATTGACCGCCGAAAATTTTTCGCCGTCAAAGCGGCTGACAATCCGTTTGTCGCTGCCGATGGCACTGACAAATAAATCGCCCGATTGATTTTCAAAAATCGAATTGATGCCCGAACCGCCCAGTCCGTCGGCAACCGAATAATTCGTAAAACCGTAACGCGCCATTTTTTTCGCGCCGCATCTTGAACCCGTCCACAAATTTCCGTCCTTGTCTTCCAAAACGCTCCACACATCGTAATCGCACAAGTCGTTTTTCGCCGTGTAGGTTTTGCAGACCGAACTTTGTCCATCGTCCTGCCAGCGACATAAACCGCGCGTCGTTCCCAGCCAAAATTGTCCGTCGCTCGTTTGATATAAATCCGTAATCCAATCGGAAGGCAAGCCGTCCTTAAGCGAATAACACTTCTTGACCAACGAGCCGCTTGTTTCCGCGTCGAGAAGACATAAACCGATTTCTTTATCTCCCCGAAAACTCACCCAAAATCCGCCGTCTCTTGTTTGATACAGAGAAACGATGTTAGCTTGCGGCAAACCGTCGGCAATCGAAAAACGCTGCGTTTCGCCGTTTTCGGACAAGCGAAACAAACCGCTTGCCGACGTGCCGACCCACATCGCGCCGCGCCGGTCTTTGACGATTGCATTAACGGAAAAAAGCCCGTCCGCGCTTTCCGAAGGCTCGCCCAAATTTACGCTTTCGAGCTTTGCATCTCCGCTCGTTTCGCTCAATTTATAAAGCCCGTCGCTCGTTCCAGCCCAAACCGCGCCGCTTTCGTCTTCAAATAAAACGTGAACCTCTCCGGCGCGTTCGTTGTCGGGCATATAAACGCTGAATAACGAATTTTGGATTTTAGATTTTGGATTTTTGGTTGATTGGTCGCTTTCAAACGGAGCGCGAATTCCAGTCGGATTTAATCGGGCTAAACCTTTGTCAGTGGCAATGTAAATCGTCCCGTTTTCGGTTTCGAGAAAATCGTTGACATGGCGGTCTGGAAGTCCGTCGGCGGTCGTAAAATTAGTAAAAGCGTAACCGTCAAAACGCGAAATGCCTTCGGGGGTACAAAACCACAAAAAACCGCGCGAATCCTGCTTGATTTTATAAACATTATCGCGTAGCAAACCGTCGGCAACCGTGTAGGTTTGTATCGGCAGATGCTCGGCTTTTCCAATTAAAGCCGAACATAAAACGAGCGCAAAACAAACGAATGACGCAAATCGCCGGAAAACAAATATTTGTGAATACACGCTGGTTTGCACTTATCGCTTTCACCTCGACCTTTGATGTTGGCAAGCGAATTATGCCACTTGAATCAAGTATTAACAAGGAATTTTGAGAAATTCGGTTTGGCAATTATAACCGCTAAATTTCCGCTCGCCGTTTTCATATTATCTATCTTCCACAATATTTACACTTTTTCACGTCTTGAAAGCGGTTTCCGACCAAATTTCTCGAAATTGATATAAAATGGGCTTAACCGCGCTCCGAACCACATTTTGTCCGGTTGAAGCGGCGGATGAATTACGAATAATAAAGACAATGAAAATAGCTTTAATCGGTTACGGCGCGATGGGCAAACTCATCAAAACTTTAGCCGAAAATAAAACGCACGAAATCGCAGTCATTATTGACGAATCTGATGCGGATTTGTCAGTCGAAGAATTGGCAAAAAAGTTAAAAGGCATTGACGCGGCGATTGATTTTAGCGTTGTGGAAGCCGTCAAAAGAAATGTCGAGGCGTGTTTGATTGTCGGCGTTCCGCTTGTCGAAGGCACGACGGGCTGGAACGCGGAAAAGCAAATTATCAAAAAACTCGTCGAAGAAAAAAACGGCGCATTCGTCTTCGGCGCGAATTTTTCAATCGGCGTGAATTTGTTTTATCGAATTGCCGATTACGCTTCGGAGCTTTTCTCGAAATTTGAAGATTACGAAGCGTTTATCGAAGAACAGCATCACTCGCGCAAACGAGACGCACCGAGCGGAACGGCTTTGAAATTAAAGGAAATCGTTGCAAAAAATAGCACGAAAGATTTCAGCGTTTCTTCGACCCGCGCCGGAGCAATTCCCGGAACGCACCGCGTCGGTTTTGACGGAAATGCCGACCAGATTCTGCTCGAACATTTTGCTCGTTCACGCGAAGGTTTCGCTTCGGGCGCAATTCTCGCGGCGGAATGGATTTTGGGAAAACGCGGCTTTTGGGAATTTACAGATGTGATAGACGAAGTGCTTCGCCAGACGAAATAATTCCAAATTGATGAACTCTAATTCGCCAACCAGACTTCCGCAACTCGATTTTCTGCGAGCCGTCGCCGTAATTTTAGTCATCGGAAATCATTCGCGCGTCTGTCCGCCGGAAGCTAATTTTTATCTGAATAAAATTACAAGCGTTTGGTATCGCGGCGGCTGGACGGGCGTTGATTTGTTTTTCGTTCTGAGCGGTTTTCTGGTTTCCGGTCTGCTTTTTAACGAATACCGCAAGCGCGGCACGATTGATTTGAAAAGATTTCTCATCCGGCGCGGCTTTAAGATTTATCCGGCGTTTTGGCTTTTGATTTTTGTTACGCTCGCGGTAACGATTCTCAACGGCGAGGCGATTTATCGCGGCGGATTTTTGAGCGAATTGCTGTTTATCCAAAATTATCATTCCGGTGTTTGGCAGCACGATTGGTCGCTCGCCGTTGAAGAGCATTTTTATATTTTTCTGACTTTTTTGTTTTTCGTTATTTTATTTTTCGGTAAGCGGACAAAGAGAAATTCGTTTGCTTTTATTCCGACGCTTTTCTTTTCGATTGCGGCGGTGTGTCTTTTGTTTCGTTTCATCACGGCGGTTTATGTGCCGTTCCAATACGATGTAAATATTGAGCAGACGCATCTGCGAATTGATTCGCTCTTCTTCGGCGTTTTCC
>JBPCMK010000125.1:0-23015 GCA_051002375.1 Pyrinomonadaceae bacterium
CATTAAAGAAACAACGACAACGAACAAAGCAATAGTTCGATTTTTCATATATTCTCCTTTTTTCAATAGATGCTTTAACCCGGCACATTTTCTATCGCCGCATCTGTTTAAGCGATAGCCGCCCAACTATTATTCGATTGCGAATATGGCGAATAATACACCAATTTTGCAAGCCATGTCAAAAAAAATGTATATTCCGCCCTTGACGGATTATCGGAAATTATATACAAATAATCCACCCTGTTCGGATTATAAAATTTTTTACTCGTGGAGGAAGTATGTCTAATCACTCGAAGTCTCCGTTTCTCGAATCCGTGCGCCGATTGATTCGGCTGAAACATTTGAGCTACCGCACCGAAGACGCTTATCTCGGTTGGATTCGCCGCTATATTCTGTTTCACGATAAAAAACATCCGAAGGATTTGGGCGCGTCTGAAGTCCAAGCATTTCTGACGCATCTGGCGGTCGAGGGAAAGGTTGCCGCCTCGACACAGAATCAAGCCTTTGCCGCGCTGCTTTTTCTCTACCGCGAATTTCTCGGCGTATCGCTCGATAAAATCGAAAATGTCGTGCGGGCAAAGCGTCCGCAGCGTCTGCCCGAAGTTTTGAGCCGCGAAGAAGTGCGAAAACTTTTGACTTTTCTGCGCGGCGAAGAATGGCTCGTCGCATCATTGCTTTATGGCGCGGGATTGCGTTTGATGGAAGCCTTGCGGCTGCGCGTCAAGGATGTTGATTTTGATTACGGGCAAATCAATGTCCGTTCCGGCAAAGGCGATAAAGACCGCGTGAGTGTGCTGCCGCAAAGTATTGTCGCGCCGCTCAAAGAACATCTCAAACAAATCAAGCCGGTTCACGAGCAGGATTTACGGCTCGGTTATGGCGAAGTTTATCTGCCGTTCGCTCTCGAACGCAAATATACGGGCGCGGCGCGTGAATGGGCGTGGCAGTATGTTTTTCCCGCCGCTAAACGCTCTCTTGACCCGCGCTCCGAGAAAATGCGGCGGCATCACGTTGCCGGAAGCGTTATCCAACGCGCCTTCAAAAACGCTCTCGCGCAGACGGCGATTGCCAAAAAAGCCAGCCCGCACACTTTGCGACACAGTTTTGCCACGCATCTTCTCGAATCGGGATACGACATTCGCACCGTTCAAAATCTGCTCGGACACGCCGACGTGCGAACGACGATGATTTACACTCACGTTCTCAATCGCGGCGGTCTCGGCGTTCGCAGCCCGCTCGACGCTTAAATCCGGTTTTTCTCCCGAACCGAAAAAATCTCTCGATTTGGACATTGCCCGAAAAACTTGGCACAATAATCCGGGATAAATTTTCACGCTCGATGCCGAAACACGAACCACTTTTCGTCGAACCTGATGCCGGAATATAAATCAATGCAGTTAGTAGATTTGGAAAAAGAAACTTCAGAAGTTAATAATTTGCGGCTCGTCTCGGATAATAAAAATCCGCGTAAATTTCCCGTCATCGAAAAGCAGTTCGTCAATTTTATGTTTCTGCGCGTCAATCCCGATTGGCGCAAATTGGATGCGGCGACAAAGCGGATTTTCAAAGCCGAATTTCAAACTGTTTTCGACAGCTTCGCCGAAAATCTTCTGCTGCTCAGTTATTCGCTCGTCGGTTTCAATTCAAAAGCGGATTTGATGTTTTGGCGTATCGGCGCGTCGCTGGATTCGATTCAAGATATGACGGCGCGGCTTTATCGGACGAACTTCGGAAGCTATCTCGAAACGGTTGATAATTATCTGTCGGTTACAAAAAAAATGATGTTTATCGCGGCGGACGAAAGCGCGAATCGAGAAGACCGCTATCACGTCAAAGCGGGAGCGAAAAAATATCATTTCGTTTATCCGTGCGCGAAACACAGCGATTGGTATGACAAAACGGGCGAAGAACGCGACGCACTGGTCGAAGAAAATTTTATGGTCGGAAAGAAATTCGAGAATATCAAAATTCACTTGACTCACGCTTTCGGATTCAGCGAGCAGGAATTTATTATCTCGTTCGAGACGGACGAGCCGAAGGATTTTCTCGCGCTCGCCGAAGATTTGCGGCAAACTCCGGCGAGCCGTTTTACTTTGCGCGGAATGCCGATTTACACTTGCCGGAAAAGAAGTTTGAGCGAGTGCCTGGACGCGCTCGGCTAGGAAAATTACGAATTTCAAATGACGAATTACGAATTGGAGAAAACAACAAAAATTCGTAATTCGTCATTTGAAATTCGCGCATTGAATGTATGATTGTCGCCCGAAAATTTACAATCAGCGGACGAGTGCAAGGCGTGGGATTTCGGTTTTTCGCGCAGCGCGCCGCCGCTCGCCATCAAGTTCGCGGTTATGTGAAAAATCTCGAAGACGGACGAGTCGAAGCCTTAGCCGAAGGCGATGAGAAATCGGTCGAAAATTTCAAACACGATTTAACCGCCGGACCGAGTTTCTCAAACGTCGAACATCTCGAAGAAATAGTTTTAGAGCCGGACGGATTGTATTCGGCGTTTAGAATTGAAAGATAACGAATCAATTACGAATTTCAAATTACGAATTACGAATGTTTTTATCTTCAACGTAATTCGTAATTTGAAATTCGTAATTTACAAAGTATGGAACACTTAAAAAAACTAATCAGAGAAGTGCCTGACTTTCCGAAAGCGGGCATTAATTTTTACGACATAACCACGCTTTTGAAGGACGCGGACGGGTTAAAAAATACGATTGACGCGCTTGCCGACGAATTTAAAGGCGAGAAAATTGATACGGTTATCGGCGTTGAATCGCGCGGATTTATTTTCGCCGCGCCGCTCGCTTATCACCTGAAAGCGGGCTTTGTTCCCGTCCGCAAACCGAAAAAACTTCCCGCCGAAAAAGTTTCCGTCTCCTACGAATTGGAATACGGGCAGGACACTCTGGAAATGCACAAAGACGCGGTTGGGATGGGGCATCGAGTTTTAATCGTTGACGATTTGCTCGCCACCGGCGGAACTGCCAAAGCGGTCGTTGATTTGGTCGAAGGCTTGGGCGGCGAAATCGTCGGGCTTTTATTTTTAGTCGAATTAAACTTTCTGAACGGACGCGCAAAGTTCGACGGCTATGACGTTCGCTCTTTAATCAGATACGATTCGTAAAAACTTGACAATCCGCAATCCGCAATCCAAAATCCGAAATTAACACGCGCTCCCGTAGCTCAGTTGGATAGAGCGAGAACCTCCTAAGTTCTAGGTCGCAGGTTCGATCCCTGCCGGGGGCATTTTTATTTTGAAAATTTTTTGTGTTTTCTGGAAAGAAATCTGCAATCAGTCTTTGTATAAAATAACGGAAGATAAAAGGTGGTCAAGCGCAGTGGCAGGCAAAAGGCTTTCCCGAAGTGTCCGTTGAATGTCTATTCATATTCTCCGAAAATATAGCTTTTAAGCCGCGTTTATAAACGACGCGGCTTTTTTATTTTTAGCCGCGAAGCGACACGAAGTTTCACGAAGGAAGTTGAAATTATTGGCAGTGTCTCAAATTTTATAATGGATTTTTTAAGAAATTTTTAACCACGCGCAAAACACGAAGCAGCACTAAATTCGTTGACCTTTTTTCGTGTTAATTCGTGTTAATTCGTGGTTAAATCTTCTCAGCATAAAATTTGAGACACTACCAAATTATTTTGTTTATGCGAAAATTTAACTTTCGTGTTTCTTGGAGGATAAATTTCATTCTGTTAATTTATTGAAGTATGTTGAAAGTTGTAACCAGCGAGGAAATGCGCGAGATTGACCGTTTGACGACGGAACGATACGGCATTCCGTCAATTCTGTTAATGGAAAACGCCGCCAACGCCGCCGCTCGCGTGATTGCGGAAAAACTCGGCGGAAGCGTAAAAGGAAAATCGTTTTTGATTCTCTGCGGCAAAGGCAATAACGGCGGCGACGGCGCGGCTCTGGCGCGGATTTTATGGACACAAGGCGCATCCGTTCAAGTTAATCTTTTAGGCAAATTAGAAGAAACAAAAGGTGACGCAAGAATAAATTTTGAAATTTGTAAAAACATCTACGACAAGATAGATAAAGGAATTAGATTATTGTTTTTTGAATATCAGGGTAATAACTGGATTAACGAAATATATGCTGGCGGCGGCAGAATTGTAATAGATGCTCTTTTTGGAACAGGTTTATCAAGAAGTATCAAAGGACAAATCAAAGAATTTGTAGAAAAAGTTAATAGTTATAAAAATCCTTATAGCTCTAAAAATCCTTATTTTAAATTACAATATCTAATTTCGCTTGATATTCCTTCTGGCTTAGATTCAAACTTGTCAGATCGAATTGGTGAAAACATTCAGGCACATATAACAATCACTTTTACCGCGCCGAAACTCGCAAATCTTCTTCCGCCCGCGTCAAATTACAACGGCGAACTCGTCGTAGCAAATATCGGTTCACCGCAGGAATTGATTGATAATTCGCCGTCAAAATTATTTGTTGCGGAAAAACAAGACGCGCAAGATTGGCTGAATCAAACCGAATACACAAGCGATTCATACAAAAATAAACGCGGACACGCGCTTTTGATTGTCGGGTCAAAAGAATATACGGGCGCGGCGGTTTTGTCGGGAAACGCGGCGATGCTTTCGGGTGTCGGGCTGACGACGATTGCGACGAGTGAATCGGCGCGAGAAGCGATTGCGGCGAAAATTTTGGAAGAAATTATCGTGCGCGGTTTGCCGGAAACCAAAAACGGCACGGTTGCGAAAAAGGCGTTTGCGGAAGTCGAAAAGTTAATCGAAAAAGTTGATGTCGTCGGCATCGGCTGCGGTTTGACCTCGACGGAAAAAACGACGCGCGATTTTGTCCGCGAAGTCGTTGAAAACCGCAAAACGCCGGTCGTGATTGATGCCGACGGATTAAACGCTTTGTCGCCGTTTGAGTTAAAAGGAAACGACGAATTGCCTTTGATTTTAACGCCCCACGAAGGGGAATTTCTGCGGCTTCTCGGAACGAAAGATAAAGACGCGATAAAAGACCGCGTGAAAGCCATGCGCGATTTCGCCGAAGCGCATGAAGTTATTTTAGTTTTGAAAGGCGAACGAGTTTTGATCGCCGCGCCCGATGGTCGGGTCGTCATCAATCCGACGGGAAATTCCGGCTTGGGCAAAGCGGGCAACGGCGACACTTTGACGGGAATTATCACGGGTTTTGTCGCGCAAGCCGTGCAAATGAAAGTTGACATCTTTGAAACCGTCGTCGCGGCGATTTATATTTCGAGTCTCGCGGGCGACATCGCGGCGGCGAAATTCGGCAAACGCACGATGTTGGCGAGCGATGTACGCGAATGTTTGGGCGAAGCATTTGAATCAATGAGCGAATTAACAATTACGAATTACGAATGACCGCAAACGACGAACAGATATTTATTTGCGATTCGCCCGAAGACACTTTCGATTTGGGCGAGAAATTAGGCGACACTCTGCGCGGCGGCGAAATGATTCTACTTTCCGGCGGACTCGGCGCGGGCAAAACTTTATTTACGAAGGGAATTTTGAATGCGCTCGAATACGACATTGACGAAGTAACTTCGCCCAGCTTTACTTTAGTGAATTTATACCGCGCCAAGTTTGATGTTTATCATATTGATTTCTGGCGATTGGATAATGTCGAAGATGTCGCGGCGGCGGTGGGCTTGGATGAAATTTTAGAAGACGAAACGGCTGTCGTCATCGCCGAATGGTCGGAGAGATTAAAGAAAATTTCCTTTCCGAATAAAATTATTCGCGTCTCGATTGAAGGCGACGGCGACGAGGCGCGAACAATTATAGCTAATGTCAAGAAATAAATATCTCGTATTGGTGTTGTCGCTGCTGCTTTTCGGTTGTGCCAAAACCGAAACGGCGAATCAAGCCGAAGCCTTAAATCCAGCGGCGGTTGAGACCGAACAGCCGCCGCAAATTACCGACGAGCGAGCGTTAAAACTTAACAAAATAAAAGATGCGGTTGTGCCGTTTTTCGAGTTGATGGGAAAGCCAAGCAAAAATGATTGGCTGGCTTCGTTTAAAGAACCGGGACAAACTTTTGAAGAATATGTCAAAGGCAATCCGACATTGCCGACCGCAGAACGCCGCACGATTTATATTCAACCAATCGGCGATTTTACCGCGACGCAAGCAAAAGTTTTGAATCTGACAGCCGAATATATGAAGGCTTTTTATAATCTTCCGGTTAAACTGAATCCTGTCGTAAAATTGGAAAACACGCCGCCGGAGATGAGCCGCAAAAATCCTTTTGAAGGACAAAAGCAAATAAAGACGGCATATTTTTTAGAAAACCTACTGCCGAAAATGCTGCCGAAAGATGCCGCCGCTTTTATCTGCTTTACGAACTATGACCTTTATCCCGATGAAAATTGGAATTATGTTTTCGGTCAGGCGAGCCTGCAAAATCGCGTCGGTGTCTGGTCGCTCAGTCGTTTCGGCAATCCCGACAAAAGCGCGGAGGATTACAAAAAGTTTCTGACGCGCACGCTGAAAGTTGCGATGCACGAAACCGGACATATGTTTTCGATAGAACACTGCACGAAATATGAATGTTTGATGTCCGGCTCGAATACGCTCGACGAAACCGACCGTCGCCCTTTGGATTTTTGCCCTGAGTGTATGGCGAAAATCGCGTGGGCAATGAACTACGATCCGGCGGCGCGTTACCGGAATTTAGCAAAATTCTGGGAAAAACAAGGCTGGACGCAAGAGCAAAAATCTTTTGAAGAAAAAGCCGAAGCCGTAAGTAATTTATCGAAATGAAATTTTGTATATTTACCACTCACGTTAAAAATACTTTTTTCCTTTCAATTTCTTCGGCAGAAATTCTTCCTTTGAATACATCTCGTAATCTTCGCCGTATTTCAAATCCTTCATCAATTTCGTGGGCGCGTTTTTGAGCATATTCGGGACGGGAAGGTTGCCGAGTTTTTCGGCATCGGCGAGCGCGGTTTTGTATGCGTCATAAGCCGAGCGGTCTTTTTTGCAGTTGGCTAAATATGCGACACCGTGCGCGAGGTTGATTCCGGCTTCTGGAAGTCCGACGGTTTCGACGGCGCGGAAGACGGCGTTGGCGACGACGAGCGCGGTCGGCTGTGCCAAGCCGATGTCTTCGGACGCGAAAATCACCATTCGGCGGGCGATGAATTTCGGGTCTTCGCCGCCGGAAATCATTCTTGCCAGATAATAAATCGCCGCGTCCGGCTGCGACGCACGCATTGATTTGATAAACGCGCTGATGACGTTGTAATGTTCTTCGCCTTGTTTGTCGTAGCGCAGAAATTTCGATTGCAGAGTGTTTTGAAGCGTTTCTAAATTTATTGTCGCATCGTAAAGCCGCGCCGTGTTTTCAATCATCGTTAATGCCTGCCGCGCGTCGCCGTTCGCCATCGCAATCAGCCAATCTTTTGCTTCAGCGTCTAATGCGTAACCGCTTCGTTCAATGATTCGCTCCATATCTTCGGCGGAAAATTCTTCCAAAACGAAAACGCGCAAACGTGAGAGAAGCGCGGGAATTATTTCAAAGCTCGGATTCTCGGTCGTCGCGCCGATAAGGACAAGCTCGCCGTTTTCGACGAACGGCAGAAGAAAATCCTGCTGCGCTTTGTTGAAGCGGTGAATTTCGTCCAAGAATAAAACGCGCGGCTGATTCAACATTCGTGGCTCTTTTACTATTTTCCGAATGTCGTCCTTGCCGGCGGAAACTGCGGAGAGTTCGTAGAAATCGGCGTTGACGGCGTTAGCGTAAATTCGCGCCAGCGTCGTCTTGCCCGTGCCGGGCGTTCCCCACAGCACGAACGAAAAAATATGCTTTTGTTCAATCGCCAGACGAAGCGGTTTGCCCGCGCCGACGAGATGATTTTGCCCAACGAATTCGTCCAAATTTCGCGGTCTGATTTGATTGGCTAACGGCTGCATTAGTATAAATTATTCAGGCACGAGGGCGATGCGAAAGCCGAGCAAATCCCAATCAGAATCGGTCTCGATTTCGTGTATGTAGGAAAAATCGTCGGGTGCGTTCGAGCCGACGGCGTAGCATTTCGCGTTGTTGTGTTCGTCGCGGTAAAAGCCTAATTCGAGCGATTCGGTATGACTCCATTCCGGGTGAAAAATTTTGCCGATGAGGTTGAAAACCACCGGCGGGCAAATTGTCAAACGATAACCTTGCGGCATCAAACCGCGCTCGCTCCAATCCTTCGTAACCACGTTAACCACATTTCGCAGCGATTGATAATTGTGCGAATAGCGCGTGCCGGAAGTGATTCGGGCTTCGCCGAAATACGCGGCAAACGGGTCGGCTTTCGGCTCGAATCCGTAAGGCGTTCCGTAAAATTGCCGGTTGCCGGGCAGATAATTCGGCTTCGGCGTGGTTTCGACTCCGACGATTTGCCCTTGATGTCGTTCGTGTCCGCTGATAATCGCGCGATACGAACCCGTCTTTTGATAATCGGGATTTGAAGTGTCGAATTTCAACATCGGATAAAGCCTTCGGCGATAATCTTCCGTGTCAATGTGGACGGCTTGCGCCGTCGGAATAACGTGCCATTCGATATTATACCGGCGAAGATGCTCGGCGATGTGCGGCGCGATGTTAAACTTTTCCTTCACGTCCGGCGCAATCAATTCGGCGTTAAAATCGAGCGCGAAAAACTCGCGCAGTTTATCTTCCCGTTCGTCAATCCAATTTTGCATAAAGATTTTTCGCTTCCAAGTTTTTGAAAAAATAAATATGTTTTTTATGATAACCGATAACAGTCAAACGACAGAAGTCCGCGCGTCGGACAGAGGCGCAACGCGCTCCATCTTTTATTATGGAAAATCTGCGAATCGTGATTAAAAAGAAAAAACGCCGTTTAGAAATCTTCGACGGCGAAACGCTCGTTCGCCGTTACAAAATCGTTCTCGGCGCGTCGCCGGCAGGCGACAAACGAATCGAAGGCGACGGCAAAACGCCCGAAGGCGAATTTTACGTTTTTACGAAAAACTCTCGAAGCAAATTTTATCTTTCTTTGGGATTAAGCTATCCGAATATCGAAGCGGCGCGGCGCGGCTTGCGTGAAAATATAATTTCGCGGGAAGAACACGACGCGATTATAAAAGCCGTCGGCGAGAAACATAAGCCGCCGCAAAAAACCGCGCTCGGCGGCGAGATTTACATTCACGGCGGCGGCACTAAATCAGATTGGACGGAAGGCTGCGTGGCTTTGAAAAACGAAGCGATGAAGGAAATCTTCGACGCGATTCCAATCGGTGCGCCGGTTATTATTTTGCCGTAAATCGCCGGTAGAAAAGCCGAATAATTCATTTTATATCGCTTAATTTCTCATAATCTTCAAACGTATCAACATCAAACGCGCCTTCGGGAAACGAAATTTGCACCGCTTGTTCGGAAAATTCATTGATAATTTTTTTCGCTCCCGCGTCGCCTTCGAGCGCGAGTAAATGCGGGAAAAACGCGCGGCTGAAAAACGCCGGAACGCCGAGCGTTTGATTGTATGCACAAGCGACAATCGGCGCGTCGTTTGCTCGATACGTTTCAATCAACCGCGCGAGAATTTCCGCCGACACAAACGGCTGGTCGCACACCATTATAATTACGCCGACGGTTTGCGGATTCGTTTCCAACAACTTTTCCAACCCGCGCCGAATCGAACCGCTCATTCCGAGTTTATAATTTTCGTTTATCGCAATTTCAATTTCCAAATCTTTGATTTCTTCGCGCAAAACTTCAGCATTCGCGCCGAGCGTAACGACGACCGGACGGCAACGCGAATCAATCGCCGTTCGGACGGCGCGGCGCAGAAGCGTTTCGCCCGCAAACGAGAGCGATTGTTTGGGCGTTCCGAAACGCGCGGAAGCACCGGCGGCAAGTATGACGACTCCGATTTCAGAATGATCGTTCATCAGTTCAGTTAAATTTTTGGCAGTATTAATTTAGCATTTTTAGAAAAACGAAAGTGGAAAAATATAATTATTGACAAAACAAAATCAGAAAGTTAGGTTTTAGATATTGAATCTTTTAAATCGAATACTTCCAACGGGAATCTCCGCGTTGCAGAATAAGGAGCAGGTCTATAATGATTGACGAATACGAATTTGAGGAAGCGAAATTGAGCGAGGACGAACGGGAATTGCTTGATGAGCTTTTAAGCGAGCAAGGGCTTTCGGAGACAGGCGCGGCGCGGCGAAAATTCTTAAAACAAATGTCGGCGGCGAGCGCGGCGATTCTGGCGACACAGTTTTTAGACGGGCAGAAAATTTTAGCTTATTCGCCGGGCGAATCCGTGATAAGCGGAACGCCGCTTGCCGAAATTGAAAATGCGGTAAAAGTCGTTTTCAAAGTCAACGGCGCGGAGAAGTCTTTGAATGTTGATTCGCGGATGACTCTGCTTGATGCGCTGCGCGAACGCCTAGATTTAACGGGAACGAAAAAGGGCTGCGACCATGGGCAGTGCGGGGCTTGCACGGTGATAATTGACGGTCGGCGGACGCTTTCGTGTCTGACTTTGGCGGCGACTTGCGAAGGTAGGGAAGTTACGACGATTGAAGGTTTGGCGAAAGGCGAAGAACTTCATCCGGTTCAGTCGGCGTTTGTCAAACACGACGGTTTTCAATGCGGTTATTGCACGCCGGGACAAATCTGTTCGGCGGTCGCAATGCTCAACGAAGCGAAAAACGGCGAGGCGAGTTATGTTACGGCGGATGTCAGACAAAAGGCGCGTTCGCTGCAATTATCCGACGACGAAATCCGCGAAAGAATGTCTGGAAATATCTGTCGCTGCGGCGCGTATCCGAATATCGTCGCGGCGATTCGGGAAGTTCACACGGGAAAAGATGTCGCGCAGACATGGCAGTTTGCGGGCGAAAATGATGCCGCTTTGTTTGAAAAAATTGACGAGCAAAAAAGCGTGGAGGGCGCGTAAAAAATGAGACCATTTAAATATACGAGAGCAAACGACGCTGCAAACGCCGTTCAGACGGTTTCGATAAATGACAATTCAAAATTTTTGGCGGGCGGCACGAATCTGATTGATTTGATGAAGGAAGATGTCGAGCGACCAGACGAACTCGTTGACATCACGCGCCTCAATTTTTCACAAATTAAATCATCTGACAATGGAAATATTTCCATCGGCGGCACGGCGAAAAATACAGACACGGCAAATCATCCTTTAATCAGACAGAATTTCCCGCTTTTGACGCAGGCGATTCTGGCAGGCGCGAGTGGTCAGATTCGCAATATGGCGACGAACGGCGGCAACTTGAATCAGCGAACTAGATGTTCATATTTTTATGACGTGGCGATGCCGTGCAACAAACGCGAACCCGGAACGGGCTGCGGCGCACTCGAAGGAATCAACCGCAATCACGCGATTTTCGGCTATTCGGAAAAATGCGTTGCCGTGATGCCGTCGGATATGTGCGTCGCGCTCGCCGCGCTCGATGCAGCGGTCAAAGTTCAGGGGAAGGACGGCGCACAGCGTTCGATTTTGTTTGCCGATTATCATCGTCTTCCGGGCGACGCGCCGGAAAAAGATAACAATTTAAATCACGGCGAATTGATTACGGCAATCGAGATTCCGAAAAATAATTTCGCGGCGAATTCTTATTATTTAAAAGTCCGCGACCGCGCTTCGTATGCTTTCGCGCTCGTTTCGGTTGCCGCCGCGCTTGAAATGGACGGCAATAAAATCAAACAAGTGAGAGTGGCAATGGGCGGCGTGGCGCACAAACCTTGGCGAGCCGTCGAAGCCGAAAAAATGCTCGTCGGCAAAGCGGCAACCGAAGCGAATTTCAAAGCGGCGGCGGACGCGGAAATGAAAATGGCGAAGCCGCTCGAATACAACAAATTTAAAGTCGAACTCGGCAGACGCGCGATTGTCCGCGCTTTGACGCAAGCGTTAAACGGCGCAAAGGCATAAAGGAAGCTAAACGAATGAATGAAAAAAATAAAGCGGAAACGGTTTCGGTCAATTTGAAAATCAACGGCGCAAATCACGCTTTGCAAATCGAGCCGCGTGTTAGTTTGCTCGACGCTCTGCGCGAATTTGCCGGACTGACCGGAACGAAAAAAGGCTGCAATCAAGGCGCGTGCGGAGCTTGCACGGTGCTTGCTGACGGCGAAAGAATTAACTCGTGTTTCGCGCTCGCCGTTCAATATGAAGGCGTATCAATTACGACGATTGAAGGTTTGGCAAATGGCGAACTTCACGCCTTACAAGCCGCGTTTGTCGAACACGACGGTTTTCAATGCGGCTATTGCACGCCCGGACAAATTTGTTCGGCGATTGGAATGTTCAACGAATTTCAAAACAATTTGCCGAGTGCGGTTTCCGCGAAAATGACTGGCGAATATGAATTTTCCGATGAAGAAATCAAGGAACGAATGAGCGGTAATCTTTGCAGATGCGGCGCATACATCGGCATCGTCGAAGCGATTCACGAAGCGTTTGACGCGGAGGCGGCGCGATGAAAAATTTTACTTATTCACGAGCCGAAAGCGCGGACGCGGCGATAAATTTAATCGGACAAACGACGGGCGCGAAGTTTTTGGGCGGCGGCACGAATCTGGTTGATTTGATGCGCGAAAATATCGAACAGCCGGAAAGTTTGATTGATGTAACGCATCTTTCCAAAGAAATTTCGGAAACGAGCGACGGCGGTTTATTGATCGGTGCGGCGGTAAAAAATACGATGCTTGCCAACAATGAAATCGTGCGCGAAAAGTTTCCGGTTTTGTCGCAGGCGATTCTTTTCGGCGCGTCGGGACAAATCAGAAATATGGCGACGGTCGGCGGCAATCTGCTGCAAAGAACGCGCTGTTATTATTTTTACGACGACGCGGCGAAATGCAACAAACGCAAATTAAATTCCGGCTGCGATGCCATCGGCGGATTCAACCGAATTCACGCGATTTTAGGAACATCGGAAAACTGCATCGCCACTCATCCGTCGGATATGTGCGTCGCTCTCGTCGCGTTAGACGCGAAAGTCTTGGTAAGCGGCAAACACGGCGAACGCGAAATAAATTTTAACGATTTTCACAAATTGCCCGGAGATACGCCAAACATTGAAACCGATTTGAAAGACGGCGAATTGATTACGGCAATCGAAATTCCGAAAAATGATTTTGTAAAAAATTCTTTGTATCGAAAAGTTAGAGATCGCGCGAGTTACGCTTTCGCACTCGTTTCGGTGGCGGCGGCTTTGGAAGTTGAAGATAACAAAGTCAAAGATGTGCGAATCGCGCTCGGCGGCGTGGCGCATAAACCTTGGCGAGCGACGGAAGCGGAGAATTTCTTGAATGGAAAAGAAGCGACGAAAGAAAATTTCAGACAAGCGGCGGAATCTGAATTAAAAAACGCGCGAGGTTTCGGTCATAACGATTTCAAAATCGAATTGGCGAAACGAACGATTGTCGGCGTGTTGAATGAATTAGCAGAAACAGGAGGAAATCGGTAATGAGCATAATGCAGAAAATTATGGAAACGGTCGTGCAGTTCGTTCCCGACAAAGAGCCTGATCCGTTGATTGGCGAAAAACACGGTTATGTCGGCAAACCGTTTAGCCGCGTTGACGGGCAGTTGAAAGTCAAAGGCGAAGCCGCGTTTTCCGCCGAATTTAAAGTTGAAAATCCGGCTTATGCCGCGCTCGTTTTTAGCACGATTACCAAAGGGAAAATTACAAAAATCGAAACCGGAGCAGCCGAAAAATCAAACGGCGTGCTGGCAGTTATCACGCACGAAAACGCGCCAAAGATGAAAAAACCGCCAATTTTCGGCGCGGGCGGCGAGAGCAAAGGTTCGGCGGCGATTGATCTGCCGATTATGCAGGACGCGAATATTTATTGGAACGGTCAGCCAATCGCGGTCGTCGTCGCCGAAACGCAGGATCAGGCGGATTTTGCCGCATCCTGTGTCCGCGTCGAATATGAAACGGACGAAGCGGAAGTTTCGTTTGACGCGCTCAAAGACGAAGCCGCGCCGCCGAAAAATATTATGGGCGAACCGGCGGAAATCGAGAAAGGCGATGCCGAAAAAAGTTTGAACGAAGCGGCGTTTCAGGTTGATAATATCTACCGCACGCCGCGCTATAATCACAACGCCATCGAACTTCACGCGACGATTGCCGTCTGGCACGACGACGAGAGTTTGACCGTTTATGACCCGTCGCAATTTGTTCACGGATTGAAAAATACGCTGGTTGCCATCTTCGGCATCAAACCCGAAAATGCCCGCGTCATCGCGCCGTTTGTCGGCGGCGGTTTCGGCGGTAAAGGCAGTTTGTGGTCTAACACGGCTCTCTGCGCGGCGGTGGCGAAAGTCGTCAAACGTCCGGTTAAATTAATCGTTTCGCGTGAAGGAACTTTCAGAATAATCGGCGGGCGCACCGTATCCGAACAGCGCGTCGCGCTCGGCGCGGAAAAGGACGGGAAATTTGCCGCCTTGCTTCAAACCGGCACGACGGCGACAACCGAACACAGCGCGTTTAAAGCCGAACAATTCACGTTTCCGGCACGGCATCTCTACGCGGCGGAAACTTTTCTCATCAATCAAAAAATCGTCAATCTCGACACGGTGGCAAATACTTTTATGCGTGCGCCGGGCGAATCAATCGGCACATTCGCGCTCGAATCGGCGATTGACGAACTCGCCGACAAACTCGAAATTGATCCGATTGAACTCAGAAAAATTAACGAACCGGAAAAAGACCCGACCAAAGAGACGGAATTTTCGATGCGTAATTTAGTCGAAGCCTACCGGCGCGGCGCGGAAAAATTCGGCTGGAAACACACCGAACCGCGCAGTCAAAAAGACGGCAAATGGTTAATCGGGCAAGGCGTGGCGACGGCGTATTATCCGTATTATCGAATGCCCGCGTCGGCTCGCGTTCGGATAAATTCTGACGGCTCGGCGATTGTGCAGGCGGCGGCGCACGAAATGGGAATGGGAACGGCGACCGTGCAGATTCAACACGCGGCGGAACGCTTAGGCTTG
The DNA here is from genome assembly GCA_051002375.1 of Pyrinomonadaceae bacterium. Lineage (GTDB taxonomy): Bacteria > Acidobacteriota > Blastocatellia > Pyrinomonadales > Pyrinomonadaceae. The sequence goes on from JBPCMK010000125.1 coordinate 15,021, forward strand.
CCGATTGATAAAGTTTCGTTTGAATACGGCGATTCGAATCTGCCCGAATCGCCCGTCGCCGGCGGCTCGAATCAAACCGCCAGCATCGTCGCTTCGGTTACGGCGGCGACTGAAAAAGCGATTACGGAACTGCTCGCGCTCGCTGGCGACGATTACGATTCGCCGCTCGCCAATTTGAAATATGAAGACGTGGAAATGCGCGACGAAGGAATTTTCAGCAAAAAAGATTCGTCAAAAGGCGAAACTTACGAATCAATTTTGCAGCGTGTCGGACAGGATTATATCGAAGCCGAAGAATCCGCGCCGATGCCGATTGAATTGCGAAAATATTCGATGGGTTCTTACGGAGCGCAGTTTTGCGAAGTCCGCGTCAACGAAGAATCGGGCGAAGTTCGCGTCTCGCGCTGGCTCGGTTCATTCGACTGCGGCACTATTTTAAATCCGAAAACCGCCGTCAGCCAATTTCGCGGCGGAATTATTATGGGCATCGGAATGGCTCTGACCGAAGAAACTTTGTTTGACGAACGCAAGGGCAGAATTATGAATCCTTCGCTTGCCGAATATCACGTTCCGGTCAATCTCGACATTCCGAAAATCGAAGTTATTTATAACAATATTCCCGACGAACACACGCCTTTGGGAGCGCACGGCATCGGCGAAATCGGCATCACGGGCGCGGCGGCGGCAGTAGCAAACGCGGTTTTCAACGCGACCGGCAAACGTATTCGGGAATTGCCGATTACGTTGGATAAATTGCTGTAAAAACAAAAATCTCGGCGAGGAAATTTTTAACAAGCGAGGGAAGAAAAATGATTAAAACAGAAGTTATCGGCAAACCGATTGACCGCAAAGATGGGCGGGCGAAAGTTACGGGCGCGGCGAAATACGCCGCAGAATTTAACCAGCCGAAAATGGCGTATGCGTTTCCCGTGCGCTCGACTATCGGCAACGGCACAATCATCAGTTTCGATACGAGTGCGGCGGAAAAAGCGGACGGCGTTTTGAAGATTTTGACATATCAAAACGCGCCGCGTTTGAAGGAACTGAATCCACAGGAAATGAGAAAAACCGGCGGACAACTCGGCGAAAATCTTTTGCCTCTTCAGGACAGCAAGGTTAATTATTTCGGCGAATATATCGCGCTCGTCGTGGCGGAAACTTACGAGCAGGCACGGACTGCCGCCGAACTCGTCAAGGTCAATTACGCCAAACAAACGGCGGCGACTGATTTGAAAACGGAGTTGGCAGGTGATTTCAAATCGAAAGGCGGTTTCGTTCCCGAAAGAGCGCAGACGAAAGAAGGCGACGCGGCGGCGGCAATCAATTCGGCGGCGGTGAAAATCGAGCAGACTTACACGACTCCGACCGAAAATCATCAACCGATGGAGCCGCACGCAACCGTTGCCGTGTGGGACGGCGCGGACAAATTGACGATTTACGACTCGACGCAGGGCGTTAAAGGAGCGCAGGGTGTGAGCGCGTATTTGTTCGATTTAAAACCGGAAAACGTGCAGGTTCTTTCGCCGTATGTCGGCGGCGGTTTCGGCTGTAAAGGGTCGCAGTGGGCGCACGTTCCGCTGACCGTGATGGCGGCGAAAGCGGTTAATCGTCCGGTCAAATTCGCCATCACCAGACAAATGATGGTAGCGAATGTCGGGCGCAGACCGGAGACGATTCAGACAATCGCGCTCGCTTCGGATAAGGCGGGAAAACTTTCGGCGATGCGGCATCAAACCGATTCTTACGCAGCGTTTTCACAGTATTTCGAGCAGTGCGGCACGCCGACGAAAATTTTATACAATGCGCCGAACCGCGAAATTACATATAAAATCGCCAAACTGAATTATAACTCTCCGACTTATATGCGCGCCCCCGGAGAAACGCCGGGAACTTTCGCGCTCGAATCGGCGATGGATGAACTCGCTTTTGAACTGAAAATTGATCCGATTCAACTGCGGACGATAAATCACACGGCAAATGATCCGCTTGAAAAATTGCCGTTTTCGAGCGAGTATCTGCTCGACTGTTACAAAATCGGCGCGGAAAAATTCGGTTGGGCGAATCGCAAATCGCAGCCGCGCTCAAATCGGAGCGGCAAATATCTCGTCGGCTACGGAATGGCGACGGCGACTTATCCGGCGTATCGTTCGACGGCATCGGCGAAAGTGCAGATGTATGCCGACGGTACGGTCAAAGTTTTCAGCGCGACGCAGGACATCGGCACGGGAACTTACACGATTCTGGCGCAGACGATTGCCGACGTTCTCGGCGTTCCGGTCGGTAAAGTTTCGGTCGAAATCGGCGATTCGTCCTTTCCTGCCGCGCCCGTTTCCGGCGGTTCGACGACTGCCGCGAGCGTTACGGCGGCAGTTTTGGCGGCGGGCGAAATGGTTAAAAAAGATTTGATGGCGATGGCAATCGCGGACGGCAAATCTAAATTAAACGGCAGACGCGCCGAAGAAGTCGAATTCGCCAGTGCGCGCTTTTTCGTCAAAGGCGATTCGTCAAAAGGCGATGATTTCACGGACATTTTAAAGCGCAACAATAAAAATATGATTGAAGCCTGCGCGACTTCGCTGCCGCAAAACGGCGGCGGTTTGAGCGGAACTTTCGCGCCGTGCGCGGTTGACAATTTCGCGCAGGAAGAAGACGCGGATGCGAAAAAATATTCGTTTCATTCGTTCGGCGCACAGTTTGCGGAAGTGCGCGTTGACGAAGATTTAGGCACGATTCGCGTTTCGCGTTTTACGAGCGTGCAGGACATCGGACAGGTTTTGAACGAAAAAACCGCGCGTTCGCAAATCATCGGCGGCGTGATTTACGGTCTCGGTCAAGTTCTGATGGAGGAAACGATGTATGACAAACGCTGGGCGAATCCGATTACGCGAACGCTCGCCGATTATCACGTTCCGGTCAATCTGGACGTGCCGGAAATTGACGTGCATTTCATCGGCAAACCCGACCCGCATATTTCCCCAATCGGCGCGAGAGGAATCGGTGAAATCGGCATCACCGGAGTCGCGGCGGCGGTCGCCAACGCGGTTTTCAACGCAACCGGAAAACGCCTGCGCGATCTGCCTTTAACGCCGGATAAATTGGTCTGAAATCAACCGCAGATTTTCGCGGATAAATGCAGATAAAATTAAAAATCTGTCTTTATTCGTGCGCGTCTGCGGTTGATTTTTTGTTTTGAAATGTCAAAGGAAATTCAAGAAATAATTCAAAAGCTAAGTTCGCTCGCGCCGGATGAAAAAGTAATTTTGGCGACGGTCGTTGACGTAAAAGGTTCGAGTTATCGGCTGCCCGGCGCGAAGATGTTGATTGACGAAAACGGCAACAACATCGGCACGATTTCCGGCGGTTGTCTCGAAGCCGACGTGCTTGAGCAGGCGCGAAAAGTTTTGCGAAACGGGCAGGCAAAAGTCTTGACTTACGACACGCGGGAAAATGAAAATTCCGTTTTCGGTCTGCAGATGGGCTGCAACGGCGTGGTTCGCGTTCTTCTCGAAACGGGAAACGAAAATGATTTGATAAAATTTGCCAGAAATTGTTTTGCCAATCGTCGAAGCGGAGTCGTCGCCACGCTGATTGATAAACAAGGCGCAAGCGATTTGAAAATCGGCGAGCGTTTTTTCTACGCCAAAGGCGATTCGATTGACGCTTCGCTTAATGATTTGACCTTACGAATTTTTAATAAAGCCGCCGAAGTTTTAGAGAAAAAATATTCCGCTTGTCATACTTTTCAAACCTCGAACGCCGCGTTGGGATTTTTTTTTGAAACCATTGAACCGCTGATTTCATTGTTTGTTTTCGGCGCGGGCTACGACGCGCTGCCGGTTGTCGAGACGGCTAAAAATCTCGGTTGGCGCGTCGAAGTCGTTGACCATCGTCCGGCTTTTGCGACGATTGAAAGATTTCCGACGGCTGACGCGATTCACGTTTTGTCGGCGGAAAATTACAACGGAAATTTGACGATTGACGACAACGCGGCTACCGTCATAATGACGCACAATTACGAACGCGACCGAGAGATTTTGAAGTTTTTATTAAACTCGAAAGCGCGTTACGTCGGAGCGTTAGGTCCGAAAAAACGCGCCGAAAGTTTGCTGCGTGAATCGGACGAGAATTTTTCCGCCGAACGGTTAAATAAACTTCACGCGCCCGTCGGACTCGACATCGGCGCAGGCACACCCGAATCAATCGCGGTTTCCATCGTCGCCGAAATTCAAAGCGTTCTGGCAAATCGCGCGGGCGGTTTTTTGCGCGACCGGCGCGGCTCGATTTACGGGCGTTGAAGATCTTCTGACTTATCAGAATCAACCTTTCGACAAGTCAATGTTCTGTCTTCGCCGTTTAGTTCTGCGGGCGTTCTTCGGGACGAAAATTTCCGCGCGGAGAAAATTGGGGACGCTGGTTTTTTAATGTTTCAAGCTGAGTTTTCTGTTCAGCCGTTAAAAGATTTAAAATCGCCGCGTCGGTGCGAAGTCGAATAATTTCGAGTTCAATCATCGCACTCGCTTTTTGCGAAACGATTTGTCTGGCTTGCGTTTCGTCGAAACTTCCGCCGTCCATCATTGTTTTTAACTGCTCGTCGGCAAACTTTAGTTTATCGAAATAAGTTTGCGAATCGGCTTTCGCTTTGTCGTGCAATTTGCCGATTTGCTCTTTCTGCGCGTCGGTCAAATTCAACTGATCAAGCAAGCGCGGATTCAAACCTCGCGGCGGCGGCAGAAAATCTCCTTTGCCGTCCATTCGCGGCGGCGCGAAATTTCCGCGCATCGTTTGCGAAAACGTAAAAGTTAATGAACCGATAACGACCGCAATAACGAACGGCATAAAAATTTTAATGTGGTTTTTCATAGAAAATATCTCCTTGTGTTTTTAGTTTAACTCCCTAACCCTTTGAAATGAGTTTAGCCGTCAAATGTAAAGTTTTTATGTTTGAAACGGGGAAAATTGTTAAGTGTTTGTAAAGTTGCTTGCAGGAAGTAAATTTTCGGTTACACTAAAAACGAAGTGATGGAAAAAACAAACGCCAGCCAAATTTTGATGATTGACGACGACGTGAAACTTTGCCGTCTGGTCAAAGATTATCTTGCTCCGTTCGGTTTTAATGTGAAAACGGCGCACGATGGCGCGAGCGGATTAGCGAAGGTTAAAGATGATGATTTCGGCGCGGTGATTCTCGACGTGATGCTGCCGGAGATGGACGGTTTTGAAGTTTTAAAACGCATTCGCCAAACGTCGGACGTTCCGGTTTTGATGTTGACCGCACTGGGCGATGAGTCGGACCGAATCGTTGGTTTGGAAATCGGCGCGGACGATTATCTGCCGAAAACTTTTTCGACGCGCGAACTACTCGCTCGTCTCCGCGCCGTTACGCGCCGCTCGCAAATGTCGGCGCAGAATAAAAATGAATCGGAAGAAATAACCGTCGGTGATATAGACATCAATTGCGCGACGCGCGATGTTCGGCAGAACGGAGAACAAATTATTTTAACCGCGCTCGAATTTGATCTGCTGGCGTGTCTGGCGCGGGCAAGCGGGCGGGTGCTTGACCGCGACAAATTATTAGACGAAATAGCGGGGCGAAGTTACGACGTTTTCGACCGCTCGATTGACGTTCACATTTCTTCGCTGCGCCGCAAACTCGGCGACGACCCGAAAAATCCGCGCTACATCAAAACTATTCGCTCGGTCGGCTATATGCTCGTCGGTTCAATTACGAATTAAAAATTACGAATTACGAATAAAGAAATTTTTCTTCTAATTCGTAATTTGAAATTCGTAATTATAAAAAGATGCGCTTTTCTTTGTTCACGAAAATAATGCTCTGGTTCTTTTTGAATCTGCTCGTTTTGGCGGCGATTTTTCTGCTGCTTTTTAATTTTCGTTTCGCGCCGCAGTCGCCGATTTTCCGTTCGGCGAATTATCGCATCGAAGACGTTACGCGCTCGATTTCCGACGAGACATTTGATAAAACCAGAGCCGAACGCGATGAAATCTTAAAGCGATACGGCGAGATTTACAACGTCGAATTTTTTCTGTTTGATAATACGGGCAAACAAATCGGCGGAAGAGAAATCACACTGCCTGCCGAAGTTCTCGAACAAATAACCGCGCCGGACGCGCCGCTTTTTATGCGGGAAAGAATAAACGCCGAAAATTCGACCGAACCCGTGCGCCGCCTGCCTCCGTCGCGTCGTCCGCCGCAAATGACATTTTATAACCGGACGAGCGACCCGCCGCTTTATTGGTATGGAATGCGGACGATGATGTTCGATTCCGGCAAATCCGAACCGTATCGCGCTCGCCTACTTGCCGCGTCCGATTCGTTTTTCGGACACGGACTTTTTTTCGACCCGACACCGTGGCTGATTACGGCGGCGATTATTGTCGGCGTTTCTCTTTTGTTTTGGTTTCCGTTCGTGCGCGGCATTACGAAAAATATCAGCGAGATGACCGACGCGACCGAGCGCATCGCCGAAGAAAAATTTGACGTGCGCGTCAGCGAAAAACGCGCGGACGAAATCGGTCGGCTCGGCTCGGCAATCAATTATCTCGCCTCGCGTCTGTCGGGATTTGTCGGTGGGCAAAAAGATTTTTGGGCGACATCTCGCACGAATTGAATTCGCCGCTCGCCAGAATGCAATTCGCTTTGAGCATTTTGGAAGACCGCGTTGACGACATGAATCAGGCTTACGTTACCGACGTTAAAGAAGAAGTCGAGTTGATGACGAAACTCGTCAGCGAACTGCTCGCTTATTCAAAAGCAGGAATCAAACAGTCGGCGATGAATCTGGAAAAAATTCGTCTGCGACCGCTCGTCGAGCAAACTGTCGGGCGCGAAATCTCGAACGAAAAAGCCGACGTAAAAATCGAAATTCCCGACGCGCTCGAAGCCTTCGCGCAGCCGGAATTATTATCGAGAGCAATCGCCAATGTTGTCCGCAACGCCGTGCGCTATGCCGGAGACGCGGGCGAAATTAAAATCGCCGCAGCGAACGGCAGCAATCAAGTGAAAATCGAAATCACAGACAACGGAACGGGCGTTCCCGAAGAATTACTTGAAAAGCTTTTCGACCCTTTTTACCGTGTCGAAGCACACCGCGCCCGACAAACCGGCGGCACGGGTTTAGGCTTGGCAATCGTCAAAACCTGCGTCGAAGCGTGCGAAGGAAAAGTTTCGGCACGTAACCGCAAACCGAAAGGTTTTGCGGTAACCATAACCTTAAAAAATTAAAGGCGAACAGCCGCAAAAAGACGCAATAAATTCAAAGAGTTCAATTCATTTTCTTGGTTTTTCTTTTGCGCTTTCTGCGCCTTTTTGCGGCTGTTCGCTTTTTCTTATCGCTTGACGAATCCGACTTAACAATTCATACTTGAATTAAAAGTAAAGATTTGAAAATTACATAAAAATATAAGGAATTAAAAATTATGCCATATCCAGAAATAATGATCCAAGGAATGCGTCAAGAATTGGCGCAACTCGGAATTGAAGAAACGAAAACGCCGGAAGCGGTGCGCGACGCAGTTGAAAAAACGGACGGAACGGTAATGGTCGTCGTCAATTCGGTTTGCGGCTGCGCGGCGGGCGGCGTGCGTCCGGGAATTGCGATGGCTTTGCAGAACGCCGAAGCCAAACCCGATAAAGCCATCACGGTTTTTGCGGGCGCGGACATTGACGCGACCGATGTCGCACGTGATTATTTTGCGGGCTATCAGCCTTCGTCGCCGGCAATCGGATTTTTGAAAGAAGGAAAGCTCGTCGGAATGTTCGAGCGCAAAGACCTCGAAGGTCGTCATCCGATGCAGATTGCTCAGGCACTCGTTTCGGCTTTCAACGAACACTGCGCGAAAACCGAAGCCGCAAATAATTAAGGCGAAATCGAGACTCAAAATGAAACACTTGTCATAAAACGGCGAGTGTTTTCAGTATGAAAAACTTCACCGCAGAGGCGCGGAGGTTTCGCAGAGTTACGCGGAGGCAATAAA
>JBPCMK010000126.1:0-40794 GCA_051002375.1 Pyrinomonadaceae bacterium
TGTTTCCTTGCAGCCCGTCAGCCAACCGCTTGAGGAACTATCTGTTAAAGAAACCGGGAATGTGGACGGCTCGTCAGCATTGAGCGCGAAGCGCGAAGAAAAGGCGCGAGGGGAATTCAAATTTGAATTCCACTCGCGCCTTTTTTAGATTGCTCACGCAATCTTTGCGGACGAGCCGTCCGCGCTCCCGGTCGGTTACATTCCGAGATTCTTCACCAAAAATCCGTAAAGATCGGCTTGTTCTTCGATTATCTTCGCGGTCGGTTTGCCCGCGCCGTGTCCGGCGCGGGTTTCGATGCGAATTAGAACGGGCGCATCGCCTGCCTGCGCCGCCTGCAATGTCGCCGCGTATTTGAAGCTGTGCGCGGGGAAAACGCGGTCGTCGTGATCGGCGGTCGTAATCAGAGTCGCAGGATATTTCGTTCCCGGTTTGATGTTTTGCAGAGGCGAATATTTGTAAATCGCCGCAAATTCTTCGGGGTTTTCGCTCGAACCGTAATCGGAAGTCCACGCGCGTCCGATGGTGAATTTTTGAAAGCGCAGCATATCCATCACGCCGACGGCGGGAAGTGCCGCGCCGAATAATTCGGGGCGTTGATTGAGAACCGCGCCGATTAAAAGTCCGCCGTTCGAGCCGCCTTGAATGGCGAGTTTTTTCGGATTCGTGATTTTATCTTTTATCAAAAATTCCGCCGCCGCGATAAAATCGTCAAAGACGTTTTGCTTGTGCAGCTTCGTTCCCGCCAGATGCCATTCTTCGCCGTATTCGCCGCCGCCGCGAATGTTTGCCACCGCATACACGCCGCCCATTTCCATCCACGCGAGCCGCGAAACCGAAAACGCCGGAGTCGTCGAAATGCTGAAACCGCCGTAAGCGTAAAGCAAAGTCGGATTGTTGCCGTCGAGCTTTAAGCCTTTTTTGTGAATGATAAACATCGGAATGCGCGTTCCGTCTTTGCTTTTGTAAAAAACCTGTTTGACTTCGTAATCGTTCGGGTCGAATTTGACATCGGACTTGCGAAAGATTTCTGATTTGCCGGTTTTCATATCGTATCGGTAAATCGTCGGCGGCGTGGTAAAGCTGCTAAAGCTGTAAAAAGTTTCCGTGTCGGTGCGCTTGCCGCCGAAGCCGCCCGCCGAACCGATGCCGGGCAAATCTACGTTGCGGACGAATTTTCCGTCTTTGTCGTAGATGCGGATTTGCGTGTAAGCGTCTTTCAAATAACCGACCGCGAATTCGTTGTTGACAAAACCGACGCTCTCCATCGTTTCCGCCGACTGCGGAACTATCTCGCGCCATTTTTTATCTTTGTCGTTAATATCAATCGCTATAATTCGACCGCGCGGCGCGTCTTTGTCGGATTTGAAATAAAACATCGAGCCGATGTTGTCGAGAAAAGTGTAATCGTTTTCGAGTTTGTCCACGAGCGGCATAATCGTGGAATCGCTGCGCGACAAATCTTTGTAATAAACCATATTCATCGGCGAAGTTCCTTTGCCGACGGTGATAATAAGATATTTGCCGTCATCGGTTACGTTGCCGCCGACAAATTTATCTTTGTCTTCGGGGCGTTCGTAGACAAGCACATCCGCCGATTGGTCTGTGCCAAGCCGGTGATAATAAAGTTTTTGAAAGGCGTTTTCGGCGGACATTCTCGATTTGTCGTCGCCTTGCGGATAGCGCGAATAATAAACGCACGTGCCGTCAAGCGTCCAAGACGCGCCGCTGAATTTGATGTTATTTAAAACGTCGGGCAAATCCTTTCCGGTTTCGACATCGCGGAAATGCCAATCCTGCCAATCCGAACCGGCAGCCGCCAAACCGTAAGCCATCAATTTGCCGTCGTCGGAAATCGCTATGCCGGAAAGCGCGACTGTGCCGTCGGTCGAAAGTTTGTTCGGATCAATCAAAACGCGCCCCGCGTCCTTGACTGAATCGGCGACATACAAAACGCTCTGATTTTGCAAACCGTCGTTTTTGGAATAAAAATAACGATTGCCGCGTTTGAACGGCGCGGTGTATTTTTCGTAATTCCAAAGCTCGGTCAAACGCGCCTTGATTTTCGCGCGTTCGGGAATTTGATTTAAGTAGGAAAAAGTCAGTTTATTTTCCTCTGCCGCCCAAGCCTTCGTTTCGGGCGAATTGTCGTCTTCGAGCCAGCGATACGGATCGGCGACTTTCGTGCCGAAATAATCGTCAATTTGGTCAACCTTTTTCGTTTGCGGATATTCGATTTTCGTTTGGGCAAAACCGTTTGCGGTTAGAAACATAAAAATAGAAAGAACCGTTATTGTCCTGAATCTCATTTGAATTACAATCTCCTTCAAGTTAAAAATTATTTCGATTATAGTTCGGGTTCGATGTTAAGACAAAACACATTCGTTGTATGAGCGAAAATTACGAGAGACTTTTTATGAGCGTGTTTGGAGATTGAAAAACGAGAAAGTCGGGGAAATTAGTCCGCGTTCGCAAATTATTACTTACCTATCAATCTAACAGTCTAAAACCCAAAAATAAAAACGGGCGAAAATTGTATTGCGACGATTAAAAAACCGGCAGATTTTCTTCATTCAAAGTGTTGCCCGAATCGCTCGCGTCCTTTTCGCCGAACGGCAGCCAATCTCTTTTTTGATAAAGCAATAGCTCCATCTCGCCCGCCGGAAGCGGTTTTGACATCAGATAACCTTGCCCGTAATCGCAGCCTAAATTTTGCAGAATCGCCAATTGCGTTTCGGTTTCGATGCCTTCGGCAAACGTCTGCATTTTCAGATTTTTGGCGAGCGAGACAATCGTCTGCAAAACTTCCGAATTCTCGCCGTTCTCGCCGACTTCGATGACGAACGAGCGGTCAATTTTCAGCGAATCGAACGGCAAGAGATGCAGATAACTCAGGGAAGAATAACCCGTGCCGAAATCGTCCATCGAAAGCCGAACGCCCAAATCCTTCAGACGATTTAAAATCTTGATTGTCTGCGCGGCGTTTTCCATAGCGACGCTTTCGGTGATTTCGAGTTTGAGAGACGCAGGCGCGAGATTAAAATTCGTTAAAGTTTTTCGCACGTCCTTGACCAGACTTTCGTCGGTGAGATGTCTGCCGGAGATGTTGACGCTGACGAGCAGGTTTTGATAAGCGGGCGCGAGCTTTTGCCACTGAGCGATTTGAGCGCAGGTCTGGCGCAGAATCCATTTGGTAATCGGAATAATCAAACCCGAATCTTCGGCAATCGGAATAAGTTGAACGGGCGAAATAAAACCTTTTTTGCGATGATGCCAGCGCAGAAGAGCCTCGAAGCCGACGAGTTCGCCGTCTTTCAAGGAAACGAGCGGTTGATAGTGCATCGAAAGCTCGCCGCGCTCGACGGCGAAACGCAAATCGGCTTCGAGCGTTATTCGTTCGAGAAAAAGGGCGCGAAGCTTTTTGTCGAAAACCGCCACGCCGCAGCATTTTTCCTGCGCGTGGTGCATCGCAATATCTGCGTCGCGCAAAACGTCTTCGGGCGTTTCGTGTTCGGCATCGAACGGAGCTATGCCGATATTCAAATCCGAATAAATTTTATTGCCATTTATTAAAAACGGCTGCGTTAATTTTTCGTAGATTTGGCGAGCGATTTTTTCCGCTTCTTCGACCGAAGACAAATCGTTTAGGATAATAGCGAATTCGTCGCCGCCGAGTCGCGCTACCGTGTCGTTGCTATGAAGCAGACGCACGAGCCGTTTGCCGACGAGCTTCAAAACGCGGTCGCCGGTATTGTGTCCGAGACTGTCGTTGATGTTTTTGAAGCGTTTCAAATCCAGAAATAGCACGTAGTATTTATGAGAAACCTCGATGCCGATTTCGATGAGCAGATTGAGCCGCTCGACCAGATATGTGCGGTTCGGCAGGTCGGTTAAAAAATCGTGAAAAGCGGCGTGTTCGAGCGCGTTTTTGCTTTTCAATAATAACTCGCTCGTTTGTTCTTCTTTGAGCAGAAGCAATTCCAATTCGGCGGCGTACCGGTGTGCTTCTTCGACTTTTAATCTTTCGATGTCGGCTTTTTCACGCTCGGCTTGCTCGGCTTGTTCGATAGATTCGTTGATGTCCCGAATCGTCTGGCGATAGTTGACGTAGACGATGCCGCCGACGAAAAATACGATGATGGTCGTCAAAAAGTCGGCGTAATAAATTAGTTTGTAGGCGACAACCGCCAAAGACGCACCGGCAATTTGAGTCAGCGAACTGGAAAAACAATCGCTTTTCCAAGTTTGCCAAAACGACTTGCCGGTAACGGTCGAAGAAACGACGGCTATTATAAAAGAGTTAATAAGAAATTGAGAAATCGCCAAAAAACCGAGCGCGGAAATCAATTCGGTCGTCGCGGCGGCTTTGAAATTAATGTCCGCAAGACGCAGAAAACCCGTCCAGAGAAGATATGTAACGGTTGTTGCGAGTGCCGCGCCGCCGATATTAAAGGCAAAGGTTAACCCGCTGAATTTCGTGCCGCGTCTCTTTAAATAAAAACAGTTGGCAAACATTTCGAGCGTCGCTAAAATGATTGCCACATTGCCGTCGTAGAGAATAAAAGCGAGAAAAATTATCGAATCGGAAAAACTTAAAATAAACGTCGTGCGCGGAAGCTGGATGCTCATGAGAGGCGTAACCAGCAGCGTGAATGCGATGAGAAACAAAAAACTCCAATTAAAAGTTTCACGCGGCAGACGAGCGATTGCTAAAGTCAAAAAAACGCCGCCCGTGATAATGACGGCGACTTTATAAATTTTGGTCAAGCGTGCCTGATTCATACCGGGAGCGAATCGAAATGACTGTTTTGCAAGAAAAATTTGAAATTACTAAAGCAGATGAAATTGATGATTGAAATATCAGGCGCGAATTAAAACCGCGCTTCCTACTCGTTAAATATAACATTTTGAGGGCGAAAAAGCTATAAATTTTTATCAGATAAATCCGGCGAATTCGAGCCTTCGGATTGAAGGAAACGGGAGCGCAAATTTTATGCTTGCGCTCCCGTTTTTTTATTCAGCTGCCGCGCGTTTTGCTTTAACCGGCGTTCCGCCTTTGATGTTCATTTCGTTTATAATCCAGCCTGCGTCGCCGAATTTCTCGGTTACAAAAAGAACATAGCGAATATCAACGGCGATGGTTCGACCGACGCTTTCGTTGTAAAAAAGATCGTTGCCCAAGCCTTCGTAGTTGCCGTCAAAAACGAGTCCGACCTGTTCGCCGTAAGCATTTAAAATCGGGCTGCCGGAATTGCCACCGATGATGTCGGTCGTCGCCAGAAAATCAACGGGAACGCTGTCGCCCATTCCGAATCTGCCGAAATTCTTCGCCTGCTGCAAGTCCTTTAATTTTTGCGGAACGTCGAACGGCGGCTCGCCCGTGTCTTTCTCGATTACGCCTTTGAGCGTCGTGAAAGGTTTGTAGGTAACGGCTTCGCGCGGAACGTAGCCTTTGACGTAACCGTAGGTAAATCGCAGAGTCGCGTTCGCGTCCGGGTATGGAACGAAGCGTTTCATTTCCGCCATTCCTTGCTGGTAAAGCAGGCGCAGATTGTCAATCTCGGAATTAAATTTCGCCGTCCGCGCGGTGATCGCCGCGCGTTCCTGCGCCATCGCCGTTACCAAATCAACGATGTTCGGATATTTCTTTTGCAAATCGGCAGGCGACATTTGGTAAAGCGCAAAGATTTTTTGCGGCGTGTCGAAATTTTCCTTTTCGGCGATTGATTCGGCGACGGTTTCTTCTGCCAAGCGACGCTCTTTGCCTTTAAATCGGCTGAACAGATTTTCAATCGGCTGGAATTTTTGGTCGGCTGGCAAATCAGCCGCCGCTTTGAAGAAATATTTCAACACTTCGCGCTCGACAATCGGATTGCGGTCTTTGTATGCGGCTTCGATTTCGGCGCGTTTTTCGTCGGTCAAAGGCGTTCCCGCTTGAACGGCGACAATCGCGTCATAAACTTCTTTGAAAACCGGCGTGGCAGCCGCGAACGGAAATGTCCGCAAAATGCGGTCGCGCTTCGCTGTTCGATAATACTCGTCGGAGATGCGTTTGAGATTCGACAAAACTTCGCCGTATTTAGCTTGGCGAGCCGGATTTGCCGCAATCCAAGCGGCGAACTTCGATTCTTCGGCGTGTTTTCGCGCAATAATATCGGCGTGTTTCGCCGCCGTAACGCCGCCCGCATAAGCCTTCACGGAATTGTTCAAGCCGGCAAGTTGGCTTTGTGATTTAATCCGAAAGTCTTCGTCAACTTCGCCCGCTTTGACCAAACCGTCGCTCCAAGCCTGAAGGAAGTCAACTAGAAAAGGAAAACCGGTATTTTGCGCGTAGGCGACCGATTGGCTTTCACGATAGCGCGTCGTGCCACCGGGATAACCAAGCACCATCACGAAATCGTTTTCCTTGATTCCGCCGATGTTAATCGTCAAAAATTTCTTTGGTTTGAACGGAACATTCGCGGTTGAATACGCCGCCGAAGTTCCGTCAGGGGCGACGTATGCGCGGAGAAATGTAAAATCGCCGGTGTGCCGCGTCCATTCAAAATTGTCCGGGTCGCCGCCGAAATTTCCGATGTTTTCCGGCGGCGAATAAACCACGCGCACGTCTTTTATCTGCGTCGTTTCATACAGATAATAAAACAGACCGCTGTTTAATTCCTGCACGCGAACAGTTGCGCCCTTAGCCGCTTTCGCTTGTTCCTGCGTCTGCAAATCATTAATGTTTTTCTTAATTGCCGCCGCGCGTTCCGTTGCGGCTAAATTTTCCGTGCCTTGCAGAATTTTCGCCGTTACATTTTCGACGCGCGAAGTCATCAGCAGTGAATAATCTTTCGCGGGCAGTTCGTCTTCAATCGAATTGGCTTTGAAGCCAAACGTCGCATAATCTCTGCCGGGAATCGAAGCGGAGACGAGCGCGTCGAAGCCGACGTGATGATTCGTCAAAATCAAACCGTTCCCTGATACGAATTCGCCCGTTCCGAAACCGCCTGCCGCGCCGATATTAACGCGCATAATCGTGTCCGCGAGGTCAACCCCGTTCGGGTTATAAATTTCCGACGGCTTGATTTTCAAGCCTTTCGCCGCAAGCGGCAGTTTAGCGATTTGGTCAGGCGTGAACATTCCTTCGTCGGGAATGGCGAGCGTGAACGACACGGACGAAAGCAGAATAGCAAACATCAAAATAGATGCCGAAAAAGTGCTTGGCTTCAAACGCATAAAATTATTTAAGTTCCTTTTCATTTAGATTTATTTAATATTGTGAGAGTGATTTTACCCGAATTTGTTTGAAATGTCTTATAAGCTAAAAGAAAAAAGTGAGCTAACTTGTGTCGGCTCACTTTTTTCTTTGTAAATTTTGCGCCCTTGCTGACGCGCGGAATTCTGTTTTTATTCGGCGTTTAATGCTTTGATTTCCGCCGGTTCGGGCGGCAGAAAGCGGCGCGGGTTAATTGGTGTATTGTCGAAACGAATTTCAAAATGCAGATGCGGTCCGGTCGAGCGACCGGTCGAGCCGATTAAGCCGATAAGCTGTCCGCGCGTGATCGTGTCGCCGATTGAAACGCCGACTTTCGAGAGATGTCCGTAGCGGGTCGTCAAACCGTTGCCGTGGTCAATCTCGATCATATTGCCGTAACCGCCTTCCCAACCGGCTTTCGTAACCGTGCCGTTGGCGGGCGCGACAACCGTGTCACCGCGTTCGCCGTCAATGTCCATTCCGGGATGAAATTCGTAACTGCGCCCGCCGAACGGATTGCGCCGATAGCCGAATTCGTTGTTGATTTTTCCCATGTGCGCCCACATCGTCGGCAGAAACGCCGGATTGCCCGTTGTTTCGACTAATCGAAGCTGACCTTCAATCAACGCTTCTTCGGCTTCCGATTCGCTTTCGGTCAAATCGCTGACCGGTCCGCCGCTGTGAAAAGCGAAATCGTCCGAAGAATCGGGACGCTCGTAACTGATTGATTTATATTCGGCGGGCGATAGATTGATTTTTTGGGTAATAACGGCGGGATTCGTTTGAAAAATTAATTCTGTTTTTGCTAATGCTTTATTAAAAAATCCTGAAAATAAAATTGTAAAAATACCAACCATTAAAGCGAGGCTGGCGACGCTTATCTGAAAGATTCTTTTTGAAATCTTTTCCTGACTGACATACGTTTTTGTTCGATTGTAACTAGATAAAAGAAAAGTATAAAACTTCTCGTCCTTCTGCATTATGTTTATTGCTCCTTCATTTATGATTTTACGCATTTGAAAAGCAAGCCTCTCAAATGCTTGGAATCACGAAAGCACTACCATACGGCGACTGACGCGATTTCCTTGTCGAAAGCGTTTGGGCTTAAAAACACGAACACTCTCTTAGGAGTTTGTAAATAACCAAAATCGTATTGCTTAATTTTTATTTTGGAAGTGTAAAAAATAACACAAGCCGCCGCCGAAAAGCAAATGTCCCGAACATTATTAGCGGCTGCTTGTGTTTAGATGTGAATGTTTATTAAACTTTCGGCTTAAGTTTTCGCGCGGCGGCTCTTGTCCCAACTGCGGAAAACCATCAATCCGACTCCGGCAATCAGCACGATGAAAATCAGCACGACCAGAGCTTTAATGATGAACGTCATAAAGCCGATAAAGCCGATGACTTGTTTTAATAATGTGATGACCAAAGCCAGAATTGCGAGAAGACTCGCTCCGATTCCAGCGGCTTTTAATGAAATTTTCATAATCTTAAAATTCCTTAATTACTTAAATTTTACCGCGCGATGGTTTTCAATTATACTTGCCAAAATCAAAAACCGTCGTCCTCGTTTATCATACAAAATTTACGCTCTGTTTTTCCACGTCGGAATTCGGGTTTCGGTCGCATATTCATTTTGCGTCTCGAAATCGTCGGCTTGAAAACGCGCGTCGGTCAAGGCGGTCGCAAAGTTCGGCGAGTTTGAACGGACGTTATAATCAGCCCAATTCGGTTCGGTTTCCTTTCGTTTGAAAACGTAATCACGAAGAAAATAAACGCCCAAACCGATTAGTAAAACCGGCAGAATTCCGCGCATCAAAAATCGCAGATTAAAAAACGCATTGAGAAAAAACGACGCTCCGAGCGCGGTTAAAACGATTCCCCAAAGTTTCGGGTTGCTCGCAAATCTCTGGACGATAATATCTTCTCCGCCGTTCGGCGTAACGCCCGAACGCAGAAGCCGCGCCGTGCGAAACGAATCGAGCGCGGCGAACAGCCATATTCCCAAAAATCCGAGAACGAAAAGCGGCATTCCGCCCGTCAAAACCGCCATTTGAAAAAGCCCTACGAAGACGGCAAAATAAACGAAAGCCTTTGTCGTCTGCCCGTTGTAAGCCGCGCCGAGTCCGGGACAAATCAGTGAAAGAACAGTGGCGATAAACGGCGAAGTCTGCCGTTTAATAATTGGCGCGTAGGATGATTGGTTGTAATTTCGCAAAAGCTCGACACCCGAAACGATGCAGTCCTGGCAAAAGGGAAAGCCTTTGATGCGATGGTCGCACGACGGACAGAGCGGTTTTCCGCATCCGTTACAACTGACGACCGCCACATTTTGCGCGTGATATGCACAATTCATTTATTTGCCTTCCTCGTAATTGGTATAAGTTCCTTGAATCGTTTCCTGTTTCGGTTTCTGCTCGATAGGCTTTTCTTCGCCGAACATAATATCCGCGCTTTGTTTGTAAGTTTGTCCGGCGAGTTCAAAACTCTTTTGATACATTCCGCTAAACGAACCGTCGGCGGAAACCGTCTGGCTGAAAATTAAAACCGCAAAAAGTAAAATCAGAGCGACGGGCGCAAGCTGCGGAATCGGAATCGGGAAACTTAAATTGCGAATCCATTCGATTGCCTGCGAAAGCCGATCTGTCCGCACGTCTGCGGCTTTTGCCGTGCCGATGGTCGCCTGTAAAATCTTCGCGTGCAAATTTTCGGGAATCTCCAATTCTTCGTTTTTATAGGTGTAGCAGACGGCAATCGAGCGGACGACTTCGCCCGGCAAGTCCGTGCATTTCTCGCACAAAACCGCGTGGCGTTCCCATCGGTGAAAAATCGTCGCGGGCAAAAATCCGTCTAAATAATCGGTCAAATAATTTTCAAATTCGCGGCAGGGCATCGCCGTTTCCGGCGCGGTCATTGAAAGGATTCTCGCTTCGAGATGAGTCGTGGAAATTTTAGGCGCGGCAATTTCGCGGCAAACTTCCACCGCGTCTTTTACTTCGTTGAGCAGCGCGTGGCAGAGCGGACAGCGCAAGGCGTGTTCAGCCACGGCGATTTTCGCGGGCTTGTCCAAAGCGTTGTCGAGGTAGTCGGTCAGAAGCTCCTCGAACTTTGAACAGTTAGTTATTTTTTCATTCTCATACGTCATAAAGCAAAATTTTTTACATCGGATTTATTTAGTTCGCCGATAAAATATCGGTGGATTCAAAATTATTTTTTGCGGCGACGATCCAAAGTTTGCTTACATCGCCACAACGCGCATTCGGCGCAAAATCTTTGCAAGTTCGATTCGTCCGCGATTGATGCGCGATTTGACCGTGCCTTCGGGAATTTTCAGCAAATCAACGATTTCCTGATAGCTCAATTCCTCGATGTCGCGCAAAATCACGCACGTTCGCAAATCGGTCGGCAATTTATCAATTCCTTCCTGAACTTGTCTCGCCAATTCGCGCCGCTCGATTTCCTTCTGCGCCGAATTGCCGACTGCCCGCAGATGAAACGTATGTTCTTCAACATCGTCGGCGTAGGTGTTTTGTGGGTTGCGCTGGCGATGCCGGTAATCATCAATTATCAAATTTCTGGCGAGCCGCATCAGCCAATTCGACAAATCGCCCTGTTTTGCGTCGTATTGGTCGAGCGTTCGATAAATCCGCACGAAAACTTCCTGCGTTAAATCCTCCGCCGCCTCGACGCTCGACGTAAAACGGTATGCGAGATTGAAAATCCGCCGCGAAAACTGCGAGACGATTTCCTCCCAAGCCGTGCCGTCGCCGGCGCGACACCGCCGCACAAGTTCCGCACCGCTGCCGTTCGCCGCAACTGCTTTTAATGCTTCCAATGCTTTGTTCTCCGAGAACCCGCTTTTTCAACCTTCGATTAAAGCAACAAAGCCGCAAAACTCGCTTCGTCAAGACTTTTTTACGAGCGGTAAAAAAGAAAAGTTCAATAAAAATCGAGATGTTTTTTTGAAGGCTGCGCGGCAGTATCCGTTGTAATTTTTCGGCGGAAACTGTATCTTGTGATTTTGGCGTGGTGTTACATAATTTTTAATTTTATATTTACATTCGGCAAGGTCGGGAAATAATTTGCGAAAATCTTTAAAATTTATATTGCTGTTTTTATTTGCCGTTTTTCTGCTCTGGTTTTTCGGACGCAATCTCGATTGGCAATCGGTCAGCCAAAGTCTGCGCCGCGCCAACGCTTTTTATTTGATTCTGGCGACTTTAATAACTTGTTTCGGATATTTTTTGCGGGCGTGTCGCTGGAAAACGCTTTTCGCGCCGATTACCAAAACTTCCTTGAACGAATTATTCGCCGCAACGACAATCGGTTTTTCGGCGATTTTGATTGTCGGACGCGCGGGCGAGTTGATTCGCCCGATGTGGCTTTCGATGCGCGACAAGCGCGTTCGTCCGTCGGCTGCGCTGATGACTCTCGGCGTTGAAAGAATCTTCGATATGGCTTCGCTGATTTGTTTTTTCGCCTTTAATCTTTTATGGTTCGACGCTCCCGCCGGACGCGAAAGGGAATTTGAATACATTAAACTAATCGGCACTTTGATGCTGCTCGGCGTGGTGGTCGGATTCGTCGCGCTGTATTTTTATCAAAAACATTCCGAAAGATTTGTCGTTTGGTTTGAAGGAAAAATGGACAGAAAATTCGTCCCGAAAAAAATCAGATTGGTTTTCGTCAGTCTCTTGAAACAACTCGCCGCGTCGCTCAAAGTTTTGCGCGATTGGCGCGAAATTACGATGGTTGTTTTCTGGACGCTTTTGCTTTGGTTTTCAATCGCCATTCCGACGTGGCTGGTTATTCTGGCGTTTGATTTGCCCGTCAAGATCGGTTTCGGCGGCTCTTTGTTTGTAATGTTCGTGGCGGCTTTGGGGTCGGTCGTGCCAACGCCGGGCGGCGCGGCGGGCGCGTTTCACGCGGCAACGGCGGGCGGTTTGATTTTCTTGAACGTCGAACCGAACGACGCGGCGGCGGTTTCGATTGCAATGCACCTCGTCTATTTCACGCCCGCCGTCTTTTTCGGAATCTATTATTTTCTGCACGGCGATATGAGCGTCGAACGGTTTAGAAGTTTATTGTCGAGTGAACACGCGGAAGACGAAATACTGGAAGAGGAGACGGGGAGAAAGGGAGAAGAGGAGACGAGGAGAAAGAAAGTAGAAGAACGGGCGGCAAATCCCAAATCCCAAATCCCAAATCCCAAATCATTATGAAGTGTCCATTTTGCGGATTTTTAGAAGACAAAGTAGTTGATTCGCGCGAAGCCAAAGACGGCGATTCAATTCGGCGGCGGCGCGAATGCGCGAACTGCGGCAGGCGTTTTACGTCGTATGAAAGGATTGACGAGATTCCGTATCTCGTCGTTAAAAAAGACGGCAAACGCGAAGCCCTCGAGCGCAATAAAATTATGGCTGGACTGCTTCGCGCCTGCGAAAAGCGTCCGATTTCCGCCGCCCAACTCGAAGCAATCGTTGATGCGGTCGAAAAATACGTGCAGGATTCGACCGACCGCGAACTGCCGACCAGCGACATCGGCAAAATTATTATGCGCCGCCTGAAGGAACTCGACAAAGTGGCGTATGTCCGCTTCGCTTCGGTTTATTTAGAGTTTGAAGACGTTTCCGAATTTATGACCGAATTAAAGGATTTGGTGCGGGCGCGGGATAAATCTATCAAAAGTAAAAAGGCGAAAGTAAAAAGTAAAAAGTAAAATGGCAAAAGTGAAACGTGAAAAAGAATTGTCTCTCGTCTTGTTTTGACTTTTCACATTTTACTTTTTACTTTCTAAATATGTTGAAAAATTATCGAACGACGTTATTTGCTGTTTTTGTTTTACTCTCCGCTTTATCGGTTTCAGCCCAAAATAAATTTGAAGGTTACAATCTTTTTCTCAATGTTCCCGACAATCAAAAATCGGCAACTTGCGCTCTGCGTTATGCCGCGCCGACCACCGACATCACGATTACCGATTTGAATACCGCAACGCCGATGCGAGTTTCAAACTGCGGCGATGCAACGACCAGACTGACGCAAAACGGCTCGACCACCGCCACGCTGCGTGCCAACGCCGCCAACTTCAAATGGTGTTTTAGCGGCGAGGATAAAAGCTATCGAATCACTTTCAAGGGCGACGCTTCAGCCGGACAAATCACATACGATTGGATTGCCACGCCCGCCAATCCGGGAACTTACAACATCAAGGATTTCGGCGCGGTCGGCGACGGCTCGACCGACGATACCAACGCCTTCAAAAGCGCGTTCGCTTTTATCGCTTCGCGCAACGGCGGAACGCTTCAGATTCCCGAAGGCGATTTCGTCATCACGTCGCCCGTCGCCTTGCCGTCCGGCGTGAATATTCAAGGCATCAGCGGCATCACGACGCTCGCGCCGACCAACAACGTCGTCAAGCCGAATCCGAGCCGGATCACGTTTCGCGGCGCGGGCGGTGCGCTTTTTCGCATCGGCGAATGCGTGGAAAATATCTCGATTAAAGATTTGGAATTATTCACCGAAAATAATTCGGCGACTTACGGTATCGAAGCCGTCGGCGCGTTTCTTTCGTCGCAGAATTTTTATTTCGAGCGCGTCGTTTTTCAGGGATTTTTTCGAGGCTTCTACGCGCACGCGCTGCCGGCAAATTCAAACGGCTGGCAATTCGATTACATAAAATTTAATCACTGTCGTTTCGTCTACAACCGCGACGCGGGAATTTACACAGACGTTTCAAATTCGGATTGGAAAGTCGAAGGCAGTATGTTTTTGATTCCGAAAAAAACGCCGACCGCCAACGCCAACGCGATGCACTTTGAACGCGCGGGCGCGATTTTGATTCAAGACACATTCGGCGGCGGTTTTCTATCGTCAATCGGCGGGACGTTTCTCGATATTCTCGACAGCGCGATTGTTACCGTTTTGAATTCGCAAACCGAACAAATGTCCGCCTCAATTGCTTACAACGCGGCGAAAGTTCCGAACGCGGGCGATTATTCTTATCCGATGACTTTAATCAACAACGTCTTCGTCCATCCGATAATTTTTAATTCCCGACACACGCTCGTCTCGACCGGCAATCTTTACGCGCCGAATACATTCCAAGCCGACGAACGCCTGCGCGTCTATTCGACCGGCGACAGGTTTTGCTACGACGGCTACACGCTCGGTTGTCAAGGCACGACGGCAATCAATAAATTCGACCGCGCGACGGTCGTTTTTATGACCGGACAACCCGACGAAGGCAGCGTGAAAGGCTTTCCGACATTCTTCGGAACTGACGTGCAATTCGGAACGCCCGCGCAGATGCCTTCCGTTTTACAAAACGCTTTGCCCTCAAATAAACCGAACGGCTCGCTCGTCTATTGTTCAAACTGCCGCCGCAGCACAACGCCGTGTCAAGCGGGCGGAACAGGTGCGCCGGCAATGATCGTCGCCGGGCAATGGAGTTGTTTGTAAAGCAAATTACGAATTTCAAATTACGAATTACGAATTGAAAGAATCTGTATTCCAATTCGTAATTTGAAATTCGTAATTCGTAATTGATTACTCGATTCCTTCGAGCGGAAAAAATCGGTCAACGAATTCGATGTGCAGACGCGGAATGCCGTCCGCGCCAAAGTGTTTCCCGCGCACGACCGAGATAATCGAAACGCCGTAACGCTCGCTTTTGACGCGGACGAACTCGCCGACTTCCACATCGAGCGTCGAGAAAACCGCCGCGCCGCTCAAACTCAAATTTTCCGTAACCGTCGGCTCGCTCGCTATAACGTAACCGTCTTCGTCAATTTTTTCGACGATAATATTTTCGGGAATCGAAAGCCGCGAATGACGGCGCAAATCCTTCGGCAAATCACTTTCGTCCGGCTGCGCGGGCGCGTCCACGACGCTCCACAATTTGCCTTCTTCCTGATGCGAAATCTCGAACAATTTCGCCGGATCGTCCACATAACTCTGCGGCGGACGCTTGCCGATAAAGGCTACTCCGATGGCGTGGTTTTCTTCGGTCGGCGAATTTTCCTTCGTAATACAGCTTCGCACCAACCCCCAAACTCGATACTGCGGCTCGGCGTAATCGTAACAGCGCATCTGGCGCGGCAAAGGTATCGTCATTTGCAAAAGCCGCCCGCGTTTGACCGGACGATGTAAGTTAAAACCCGCGCCGAAAGCCGACACATCGGTCAAGCGAGTAATCTCGTTCCATGTCGTATTGTCGTTCACGCGCGATTCGACGCGCACGGGCAAAGCGAGCGTAAATCTAGGAATTCGTCGGCTGTTCGGTTCATTTGCAGTATCCATTTTACAGATTTCTAAAAAGAGAAAAACAAAATTGAAAATTATGCGGGAAACGATTGATTTTAGCGCGTTTTACGCCGATTTTGCGGTTTGCTAAACAGGCGAAAAACCTGTAAAATAATAATACATTTTAGCCGTGAAAAATTCAAGTTTTTTATTTGCCTTCACGTCTTTGCAATTAATAAAAAATTCAGTTTAGAAAACAAACAACAAGGAAAATTTAATGGAAACAATTACAGAACGTAATCAAGTTAATATCGAAGACGAGATGCGGCGGTCGTATCTCGATTACGCAATGAGCGTTATCATCGGACGCGCTCTGCCGGACGTGCGCGACGGACTAAAACCCGTCCATCGCCGCGTGCTTTGGGCGATGCAGGAACTCGGCAATTATCACAACAAACCGTATAAAAAGTCAGCGCGTGTCGTGGGCGACACAATTGGAAAATATCATCCGCATGGTGATTCGGCAGTTTATGAAACGATTGTCCGAATGGCGCAAGAGTTTTCAATGCGTTATATGCTCGTTGACGGGCAGGGAAATTTCGGTTCGATTGACGGTGATTCTGCCGCCGCTATGCGTTACACTGAGGTGCGAATGCAGAAGCTGACCGCCGAAATTATGGCGGACATCGAAAAGGAAACCGTAGATTTTCAGCCGAACTATGACGAATCTCTGAGCGAGCCGAAAGTGCTGCCCGCGCGTTTTCCAAATCTGCTCGTCAATGGTTCGGAAGGAATCGCGGTTGGAATGGCGACGAAAATTCCGCCGCATAATTTGACGGAAGTCATTGACGCGACGATTGCGCTGATTAAAAATTCCGACATCACGATTGCGAAACTGATGGAATATATTCCGGGACCGGATTTTCCGACCGGCGGATTTATCTACGGGCGCGAGGAAATTCACCGTGCTTATCACGAAAGACGCGGCATTATCCAGATGCGCGCGAAAGCGGCGATTGACCGCATCGGGCGCGGCGAGCGCGAAAAAGATGCGGTTGTCATTACCGAAATTCCGTATCAGTTGAACAAAGCGCGGCTAATTGAAAAAATTGCCGAACTCGTTCACGAAAAAAGGCTCGACGGCATCTCGGAAATCCGCGACGAATCGAACCGCGAAGGCATCCGCGTCGTCATCGAACTCAAGCGCGATGCCGTGCCGCAAGTCGTTTTAAATAAACTTTACAAACTCACGCCGCTTCAATCGTCGTTCGGCATTATCAACATCGCCATCATTGACGGGCAGCCGAAGGTTTTGAATCTCAAGCAGATTCTCGAAGCGTTCGTTGAGTTTCGCCGCGAAGTCGTGCGCCGCCGCACCGAATTCGATTTGCGAAAGGCGCAGGCGAGAGCGCACATTTTGGAAGGCTTGCAGAAAGCGATTGACGCTCTCGATTACATCATTCCGCTGATTCGCAATTCGCGCTCGATTGACGAAGCCAAAGCGTGGCTGACCGGAAATTTTGATTCGCTTCCAGATGATATTCGGAATTGGAGAGGAGTCACTAATGACGTTGCTTTTAGAGCAAAATTTGTAAAAACGATTTCAGACCTTAGATTTTTCGATATTCAGGCGCAGGCGATTCTTGATTTGCAGCTTCGCCGTTTGTCCGCTTTGGAGCATCAGAAAATCATTGACGAACTCGAAGCTATTCTCAAACATATCGCGGAACTCGAAGCGATTTTGTCGAACGAGCAACTGCTTCGTCAGGTCATCGTTGACGAACTCAAGGAAGTGAAACGCAACTTCGGCGACGAGCGCAGAACACAGATTATTGACGCGGGAATCGAATTGAAAATCGAAGATTTAATCGCCGACGAAGAAGTTGCAATCACCGTAACGAACGCCGGTTATATCAAGCGCACGCCCGTTACGGCTTATTCGAGTCAGGCTCGCGGCGGCAAAGGACGTTTCGGTGCAAAGGCGAAGAACGACGATTTTGTTGACCATCTGTTCACCGCTTCGACGCACGATTTTCTGATGATTTTCACCGACGACGGTCAGGTTTTTAAAATCAAAGTTCACGAGATTCCCGAAGGCGACACGGCGGCTCGCGGCAAAGCGGTCGTCAATCTGATTCAGATTTCGACGGAAAGAAAATTGGTCGAAGTTTTGCCGGTCAAAGACTTCACCGACGATGTTTTCGTCACGATGGTAACGAAAAAAGGCATCATCAAAAAATCCGCGTTGTCGCAATATCAAAACATTCGCGCCAACGGCATTAACGCCATCAACATTGACGAAGGCGACGAGCTTTTAAATGTTTTCGTAACCGACGGCACAAAGCAGATTTTCATCGCCACGCACGACGGAATGGCGATTCGATTTGACGAAACGGACGCGCGTCCGCTCGGCAGAGTCGCTCGCGGCGTGCGCGGAATCAATCTGCGAAAAGACGATTACGTCGTTACCGCCTGCGCCATTTCAAACGACGAATCGGAAAAAATGCTTTCGATTTCCGAGCAGGGTTTCGGCAAGCAGACCAAAGTCGGAACTTACCGTTTGCAGTCGCGGGCGGGCAAAGGCGTAATCAATATGAAGACGACGAAAAAGACCGGCAAGGTCGTCGCAGTCTTTCCGGTTGACGAAAATTCCGAAGTGATAATCATCACGCAGCAAGCGAAACTGATTCGTCTGGAAGCCGACAAAATCCGGCAGACGGGCAGAAGCGCGCAGGGCGTAACGCTTATCAGAATGAACGACGGCGATATGGTTACGAGCGCGTCTTTGATTGACGTTTCCGAAGAGGAAGAAGGCGAAGAATAGATTAGAGTTAAAATAAGAAAGCGACGAGTGTAAGTAAAATCTTATCTCGTCGCTTTTGCTTTTTATGAAAAGATTCAAGCCGCTAGCTGTTCGAGAATACGGTCAACAGTTTGTTCGGGTTTTAGAGCTTGGTTATGAGCTAAAGCAAAAATTTGTCTTGCCTTTCCCCATCCACTTTCTACAAAAGGATTATCTGATAAGTCTGTTTCTGAAATGATAACTGAATCAACTGTATCTCCCATATCATTTCTAAAATCGAAATTGTAGCGGTCATCGCTTATCTTAGTTACTGAAATAGCCGTATCTTTCAACGCCACAAGAAAAGTACTTTTACTAATGGTTGTTTGCCATTCTAATTCTCCAGCTTTAGTTTTTTCTAACAGTCTGTCTAGAAGAAGATTAAGTTTCTCTTTATCCATTTTGCTCACCTTTCTGAATGGTAAATTTCGTTTCGCCAATCAATCTATTAAAATCATCAGAAATTAATGCCAGTTGCGAATTAACTTCCGCAATTTTTATTTTAGCAGAACTTTTCTCAAGTTTCCTTTCAAAATTGTTTCTAATACTGGAAAGTTTTAATATTATTTCTTTAAAATCAGTTTCCTGTATCTGCATCAGTTGTGAAACTAAATCATTTATCCTTACAAGTGCTAATTCATAATTTTCGGTTCTTACAAATGACTTAATCTCTTCTATATGTTTCACACAAGTTGAAACGTCAGAAATCAAAAGATTACGAGAAATAGTTTTTTGCGTTTGCAATGCAGCATTTCTGGCGGCTTCCGCAACACGGCGTGTTTTATAAATTTGCCAAATGGCAATAGGAAGCCCAACGAGCGAAGCAACGCTGCCGATAAAACCAAACCATTTTATAAACTCATCCATCACAAAATCACTCAAACAAATTGGGTGCGGTCGTCTTCATTAAAGCGTCGAGTCCGAGATGTTCGTAAGCGAGGCGCGTCGCCATTCTGCCGCGCGGCGTGCGGTTGAGAAAGCCGCATTGAATCAAATACGGCTCGATGATTTCTTCGATGGAATCTTTTTCTTCGTAAATCGAAGCCGAAATTGTTCCCAGACCGACTGGACCGCCGTCGAATTTTTCGATGATTGTCAAAAGCAACTTGCGGTCAACTTCATCTAAACCGAAAGTGTCAACTTCCATTCGGTTAAGCGCGTCTTTGGCGACTTCTTCGGTGATTTTGCCGTCGTAATCAACTTCGGCGTAATCGCGCACCCGACGCAAAAGACGATTGGCGATGCGCGGAGTGCCGCGCGCGCGGCGGGCGATTTCCTTCGCGCCTGCGTCTTCGATTTCGACGTTCAGAATGTTTGCCGAGCGTTCGACAATCGTTTGCAAATCTTCGATGTTGTAAAAATCGAGATGAAAAACGATGCCGAATCTGCCGCGTAAAGGCGCGGTAATAAGTCCGGGACGAGTGGTTGCGCCGACCAATGTAAATTTCGGCAATTCCAATTTAATCGAACGCGCGGCAGTTCCTTGTCCGATCATCAAATCGAGATTGTAATCTTCCATCGCCGGATAAAGAACTTCTTCGATTGCCGGATTGAGGCGATGAATTTCATCAATAAATAAAACATCGCCTTCGGCAAGATTGGTGAGAATCGCGGCTAAATCGCCCGCCTTTTCGATAATCGGTCCGGCGGTTGATTTGAGTTCCGCGCCCATCTCGTTGGCGACGATATTCGATAAAGTCGTCTTGCCCGTTCCCGGCGGACCGAACAGCAAAATATGGTCGAGGGCTTCGCGGCGTTTGAGCGCGGCTTTCATAAACACGCGCAGATTATCTTTGACTTTCCTTTGCCCGATATATTCGGCAAGCCGCGTCGGACGCAAGGAAAGTTCTATCTGCGCTTCGTCGTCCAAAGCGTTGCCATTGCGATTGTCGTCTGTTTCAAAGTTTTCGGTCATTGATTAAATTTAACCTTTCGCCAAAAGCTGCAAACTTCGCCGCAATAATTTTTGAACGGACATTTCCGTGCCTTCCTTCATCGCTTGATTCAAAGCCTTTTCCGCCGCATTTCGTTGATAGCCGAGATTTATCAAAGCGGAAAGCGCGTCGTCGAAAACCGCGTCCGCCGGAAGTTCGGTTTGTTTGCCGCCCGCCGCGATTCTTTCTTCGGTTGATTGAGCGGTGAATTCGTTTAATTTGTCGCGCAGTTCGATGACGAGGCGTTCCGCAGTTTTGCGTCCGACTCCCGGAATCGAAGTCAAACGCGCCAGATTGTCGGTGCGAATCGCCGTTACAATCTCGTCCGCGCTCATTCCCGAAAGCATCGAAATTCCGCTTTTCGCGCCGATGCCCTGCACGGAAATCAATTTCAAATAAAGCTCGCGCTCGCGCAAAGTTCTGAAGCCGTAAAGCTGAATCGCGTCTTCGCGGACGTGCGTGTAAATCCGCAACTGAACGTCCGCGCCGACGTCGCCGAGTTCGTAAAAGGTCGAGAGCGGAATCGTAACTTCATAACCGACACCGCCGACATCTACAATCACCGCAGTTGCTTGTTTTTCTAAAAGTTTTCCAGATAGATATGCAATCATTTTGTTTCACTCGTGAAACATAAATTGTAATGGATAAATTTTTTCAGGGCAACGAGCGAAAACTTTTTCGCCATCATTAGCTTTGAGAACTTTTTCACTTTTATCGCGTTCGGAATATAATCGTAAATTAAGAATGAAGGTCGAGAAAATTTCAGAATTAACTACAAATCGAATGAGCGTTTATCTGCGCTGTCTGAACGAACTCGCGGTGGAAGATGTAAAGACCGTTTCGAGCGAGAGTTTGGCGAAACGCTTTCATTTGAATTCGGCGCAGATTCGCAAAGACCTC
Organism: Pyrinomonadaceae bacterium; assembly: GCA_051002375.1. GTDB lineage: Bacteria > Acidobacteriota > Blastocatellia > Pyrinomonadales > Pyrinomonadaceae. The sequence goes on from JBPCMK010000126.1 coordinate 21,153, forward strand.
GCCTATTTCGGCGAGTTTGGCGTGCGCGGAGTCGGTTATTATGTCGAAAGTTTGTGCGAGCATCTGACGAAAATTCTCGGTCTCGATAAAAAACACTGCGTCGGAATAATCGGCGCGGGCAGGCTCGGAACGGCTCTGGCGGATTATTACGGTTTTTCGCAAACTAATTTCAAAGTCGCCGCGCTTTTTGATTCGGACGAAAAAAAAATCGGAAAAAAAATCGGCGACGTAGAAATTTTTAATATAAAAGACTTTTCACGCATCGCTAAAAAAGATAAGATAGAAGTAGCGGTCATTGCCGTTCCCGCCGCCTTCGCCCAGAGCGTTTTGGAAAAGATAACAAAAGCGGGAATCAAAGCCGTGATGAACTTTGCGCCAACGCCTTTACGGGTCGAAGGCGATGTGAAAATGAAAACCGTAGATTTAACGATTTCGCTCGAAAGTCTCTCCTACTTTTTAGCGCAGCCCGCAAATTTCAACGGAAAAAGTTGAAACTTTTTTCACGCATTTTACGCTATATTAAATAGCAGGAAATTAAAAATAATTAGAAAGAGGTAAATTTTATGTGCTGTAAAGGATTTATAAAAAGAGTCGCTCCGTTTTTCTTAACCTTCGCCGTCGGACTTTTTATCGCCAGCTTCTTTGTTTCGATTGCCGCGCCGACGTTTCAGATTCCGAATCGCGGCTGGCAGAGACACGAGGAATATCATCGAAGATTGGAGTTTGAAAACCAGCGTTTGCAGGAAGAAAATTATCGTCTGAAAAAACAGATAGCCGATGAAGATTCGCAAGATTTTTCAACTTTGGATTTGAAATATCCAGTTCCGCCGCCGCCTCTGCCGCCTGTGCCGTCTTTGAGAATCAAAGCTGACCGGAACAGATAGCTTTTTTTCAAACGCAAAATTAACAACCGCAGATTAACAGTAACGAACAAAGATTTTATTATCTTCATTCGACTGTGTTAATCTGTGGTTTCTTTTTTTATGGACGAATCAAAGGCGCGAAAACTAATTATTGAAGTCGGCAAACTTCTATATGAACGAAGCTACGTCGTATCGAGCGACGGCAACATCAGCATCCGTCTTGGCGAAAATCTAATTCTCGCCACGCCGACGATGACCTGCAAAGGTCGTATGACCGAAGATGGTTTGGCGTTGACCGACTTGGAAGGCAAACCTTTAAACGATAAAAAAGCATCGTCGGAACTTGCGATGCACCTTTTGATTTACCGAATGCGTCCCGACATTAACGCCGTCTGTCACGCGCATCCGCCGCACGGAACGGCATTTGCCGTCGCCGGACTTGCGATTGACCAGCCGATTTTGTCGGAAGTTATTTTAACTCTCGGCTGTGTTCCTTTGACTGATTACGGAACGCCTTCGACGAATGAATTGACCGAATCAATGAAGCCGTTCATCAAACATCACAACGCGCTTTTGATGGCGAATCACGGCGCGGTCACTTACGGCACGGATTTGTGGCAGGCGTTTGACAGACTGGAAACTTTGGAACACACGGCGCGAATTGCGATTCTCGCCAAAACGCTCGGCGGCGCAAACGATTTGCCGAAATCCGCGATTGAAAAGCTAATCAACATCAGAGAAAAAGCCGGATATTTGACCAAAGCGGCGCGATGTCAGGCGTGCGGTTATTTGGAACATACGGACGTTGAATGTTCGCTTGACGCGCAAGCGGTGTATAATGGAAACTCGAACGCGGAGAAAATTTCTTTGACGCGCGAAGAATTGATTGAACTGCTCGCGCAAGCCGCAAGTTTAAAGTAAAAGTTATGACCGCCATTCCGATTACAAGCCGGCAAATGACTTTGGAAGAATATCTGGAGTTTGATTACAACGCCGAAGGGCGTTATGAATATTTCGACGGCGAAGTTTTTGAAATGAGCGGCGGAAGCCCCGAACATTCGCTTTTGGGAAACAGAGTTGGGCGATTACTCGGAAATAAATTGGACGCGAAAGGCTGCTCGGTTTTCAATTCCGAAGTGCAAATAAAAGTTCCGACGATGCTGCCGTATCGTTACGGCGACGTTTCGGCTTTGTGCGGAAAGCCGATTTATGAAGAATTGGGAAATCAACGATTGCTCGTCAATCCGACTTTGATTGTCGAAGTTCTTTCGCCTTCGACCGAAGATTTCGACCGCGAAATAAAATTCAAGGCATACAAATCAATCGAAAGTTTGCGCGAGTATTTGCTGGTTTCGCAAAACCGAAAATTCATTACGCTATACACGAAGCACAACGAAAAATTTTGGTTTCAGAGCGAGTATGTCGAGGGCGAGATGTTGAAACTCGAATCGCTGGAATGCGAGCTTGAAGTTGACGAAATTTATCAAGGAATTGTTTTTGAATAGGAAACAGAATTTTAGAAAAATTTTAGAGGAGAAAATCGAATGCAGGAAGCATTAGGAATGGTCGAATGTAAAGGACTCGTAGCGATGATCGAAGCGGCGGACGCGATGGTCAAGGCGGCGAATGTCAATCTCGTCGGTTACGAAAAAATCGGCGCGGGTTTTGTAACGGCGATTGTGCGCGGCGATGTCGCGGCAGTCAAAGCGGCGACCGACGCGGGCGCGGCGGCAGCGCGGCGTGTCGGCGAATTGGTTTCGGTTCACGTTATCCCGCGCCCGCACGGAAGCGTTGACGAAGTGTTGCCTTTAGGATTGAAGTAAGTTCGAGTTTCAGGTTTCAAGTTTCAAGTCGAAAAATTGACCGATTAAATTATTAAGGTCGAACACACGACTCGAAAACTCGAAACTTGAAACCTGAAACTTGAAACCTGAGAAAATGATAATTGCCAGAATTATAGGAACGGTTGTCGCCTCGCAAAAGGACGAACGGCTCGAGGGCAAAAAACTGCTTATCGTCAAGCCGATAAACCTTGACGGCACAGACCAGAGCGGTTATGTCGTCGCGGTTGATACGGTCGGCGCGGGCTTTCACGAGAAGGTTTTGATTGTCGGCGGCTCGTCGGCGCGGCTCGCCGAAGGCAACAAAGATTGTCCGGTTGATTCGGCGATTGTCGGCGTGATTGATACGATTGATTACACTTAAAGGAGATGTAAATATGAAAAGAAATTTCAGATACATTTGGTTTTTCGTGTTCGGCGCAGTTTTATCTTTTTCGGCTTTGCCGAAGGCGAACGCGCAAGGCTACGGCGACCGCAATCGCGCGGGCGGCAACGGCACTTATAATATTCAAGGCAGAGTAACGTCGCCCGACGGAAAACCGGCGAAAGATGTCAGAGTATCTTTGAGCGGCGCGGATTTTACCAACGGTTCGACCGTAACCGATACGGACGGCAATTTCACATTCAGCAATATTCCGACGGGCAACTATAATATTACGATTAAAAGCACCGGCGAATACGAATCGGAAAATGAAGTGTTGACCATTGCCGAAGGAACGACTTACGGGCAAACTTTTAATCTATCGTTTTTTCTGCGACTGCCGGGCGTGAAAAAAAACGCGCTCAATCCGACGAACAATCCGATGTTGAACGATGTTCCGAAAGAGGCTTTGAAAAAACAAAAAAGCGCGGCTGACAGTATGCAGAAAAACGATTTGAAAGCCGCGCTCGCTTCGCTTGACGAAGCGATTGCCATTTATCCGAATTTCGCCTACGCCTACAATGAAAAGGGAATGATTCTGCTCAGGGAAAATGATTTAAACGACGCGCTCGCCGCATTTGCCAAAGCCATCGAGGTCAAACCCGATTATTTCGACGCGAAATTAAATTTCGGTTTTACGCTTCTCAACCAAAAGAATTATGAAAAAGCAGAAGTGGTTTTACGCGATGTTTTAAAGCAGAAGGAAGATATGCCGACGACCAATATGTATCTCGGAATAGCTTTGCTCGGTCTGAAAAAAACGGACGCGGCGGAAGCGTCGTTTAAGAAGGCGGTCTCTTTGAAAGGCGGCGAAAATCTGGCGCAGGCGCATAAATATTTGGGCGGAATTTATATGCAGAAAAAGGAAAACGCCGAAGCCGCCGCCGAATTGGAAAAGTATCTGCAGCTTGCGCCGAAAGCTCCCGATGCCGATAAAATAAAGGGAACAATCGCCGACTTGAAAAAGCAGAACAGTCAAAAATAATTTGATTCTGATTTAAGAAATGCAGCTTGCCCGCGTCATCGGAACAGTAGTTTCAACCATCAAAAACGAAACGCTCGAAGGGCGTAAGTTTTTAATCGTGCAAACTCTGACGGCAGATTTAGAGCCGAAAGGAAAACCGCAAGTCGCCCTCGACGCGATTGGCGCGGGCATCGGCGAATTGGTTTTCTGGTGTCGCGGCAAAGAAGCGAGCTTCCCGTTCAAACGTGATTCCACGCCGACCGACTGCACGATTGTCGGTATTGTTGATTCGGATTCGCACGTTTATCAAAGAGTGAAGAGTGGAGAGTAGAGAGTGGAGAGAAAAATCAAATCTCCGCTCTCTACTCTCCACTCTCTACTCTCCACTCTTTTATGCTTTTAGCCCGCGTTATCGGAAATGTCGTCGCCACGCAAAAGAATCAGCGTTACGAAGGTTCGCGCGTGATGTTGTGTCGGCAAATTACGCCCGACGGCGAAGATATGGATTACACTTGTCTCGCGCTCGATTCGGTTTCGGCGGGCGAAGGCGACATCGTTTTAATCGTGCAGGAAGGCTGGAGCGCGTCAACCGCTTCGACCGGAAAACAAGGCGCGGCGATTGATTCGGCGATTATCGGCGTGGTTGATTATATTGATTTGCTGCCGGACGAGAAAAAAGGCAAAAGTAAAAAGTAAAAAGGCAAAAGTTCGGAATGCGTTTTCTGATGAATAAAGACGAAACTCAAAATTTAGCCGAAAAAATCGCGCGTCTTTTGCAGACGGAAACGCAAAACGCGGATTTTAATTCTCTGCAATCGAGCCTCGAAAAAATCAATCAAAGATTAGATAATATTGAATCTCAAATCGCAATCCGCAATCCGCAATCCGCACTTCGCACTTCGCACTCGAATCATTCGAGTCAAGAAAAATTTACCAATCTCGAAGAACTCGCCGACGAAATCATTGGCAATTTGCAAACTGAAAAGGCTTGCCCGTATGAACCGACGGGCAAACCTTGCGACCATTGCGCGATGTGCAGTTCGCGCGGGTTTTAGACTATTTATTGGCAGGTGCTGGCGGCGTATTATTTCTTCGCATCGCGTTCGGGTCGCCGACATCAGGAGCTTGTTTCGCGCCCGCGTCGGCTTGGAAAAACGGTTCTTCCTTGAATCCCATTAAACCGGCAGTCAAAACCGCCGGAAACGAATTGCGAGCCGTGTTGTAATCGGTAACCCCTTTGTTGTAATCAATCCGCGCGATGTTGATTCGATTTTCAGTCCCTGAAAGTTCATCCTGAACTTTCAAAAACGCATCGCTCGAACGCAGTTGCGGATAATTTTCCTGCAAACTCAAAAGCCTTCCGATTGTTCCGCCGAAACTGTTGTTCGCTTCCAAAACCGCTTGTTTTTGTTCGGGCGTTTTGTCGCCGTCTGCGCCCTGCGGCGCGGCTTGCGCGGCGTTGAGAAGTTTTGAACGCGCGTCGGCGATTTGTCCGAAAACTTCCTGTTCCTGCACGCCGAGCATCTGCGCCGTTTTGACTAAATTGGGAATCAAATCGGCGCGACGCTGCAGAGAACTTTCCACGTCCGCCCATTTACCTTTAACGCCTTGTTGCTTGGCGGTCAAATCATTGTAGCTGCAGCCGCTTAAACCAAAAGCGAAGAGCAGCGCGAAGGTTAATAAAAATACTCGTTTCATAATTCTAATTTCTCCTTTTAATTAAAATGTAAATACCGAAAACGCTCGTCTCAATTTTTGCGAATCTTATCAACCGCTTCGATGACCGTTTCAATTTCCTGCATATAATCTGCAAAAAGTTGATTGGCGGAAATCTCATCGAGCAGCTTAGATGAATTATTTTTACGAATCGCAAAAATTTTTTCAAACGGTTTCTCGTCTATATTCAAATGCCGCGCCGTCGCCGCGACAATTTCCTGTTTCGTAACCGGCGGCTCTAAACCGTAAAGCAAAAGAACGGCGCGAAACAACGCGGCGAAACTCGCCAAACTATCCGCCATCAAATCCGTCAATCCTTCGACCGAAGCCGACGCGGGAATGTATCGGCGGCGTAGTTTGATCAATTTGCTGCGAAGCTCGTATTCGGTTTGATGCCGCAAAAATTCGTCGGAAATTTCAAGATTCGCCAAAACGTCTGCGCCGTATAAAACGCGGCGGGCGCGTTCCATCTGGCGAAACTCGATTGGAAAAACATCAGCCGCCGTTTCGATTTCCGAAACGGTAAAATAAACCGGAACGGAATGACCGAGTTTGCTCCATTCGCGCATCGGTGCTTGCGCCGCCCGCAAATCTTTCGGCGTGATTTGGTGTAAAGCAATCAGCAAATTGTAATCGGATTTTTTCGGCACGAAATCGCCGGTCGCCGCCGAACCGTAAAGAATCACGGAAGCAAGATTTTTGCCGTGCGCCGCCTTCAAATCATCAATAAATGCGTCAAATTGATTTTTCATTCTTCAACTTCTAAAGTTATTTAATTTTTCAAATTACAAATCCGAAATCTGCAATCCCAAATCCGAAATCGAATCACCAGCTTCCACCCGCGCCGCCGCCGCCGAAATCGCCGCCGCCGCCGAATCCGCCCCAATCGCTGCCGCCGGACGAACCGCCGCCCCAACTGCTGCCGCCCGACGAACCGCCAGAACTATTGAGAATCGAACCCAATATAAACGGCAGCCAAAAGCCGCCGCCCGAACCGCCGCCGCGCCCGCCGCGTCCGCCGCCGCTGCCGCGACTGAAAATGATAATCATCAAAATAACCAAAATTATTAAACAACACGCGCCGCCGGAAAGCGAACTGCTGTCTCTGGAATTGTTTCTCTCCGGCGACTGAACGGGCAGCGGTTTGCCCGTCTGTTTCGCTTCGATGGTTTGAATATACGCATCAATCGTGTCGGAGATGCCTTTCCCGTAATCGCCTTGTTTGAAAGCCGGAACGAGATATTGACGCTGTAGTTGTCCGGCTAAACCGTCGGGCAATTCGTCTTCTAAATCCCGGCTGATTTGCGTGAAATACTTGTGATCGTCAATGGCGATAAAAAGCAGCGCGCTCGGATTGTCATCCGCCTTCGAGCCGATTTTCCAGCCGCGAGCCACCGCCAGCGAATAATCGAAAATCGGACGGTCGCCCGTCGTTTTAACGATTGCAACGGCTAATTCGACCGACGGATTTGATGTTTCCTTAAATTTTTTAATGCGCGATTCGAGTTGCTGTTTATTGTTTGCGTCCAGCACTCCGGCGTAATCGTTGACAAATCCGGTCGGCGCGGGCAAAGGCGACTCGTTGACTGAAAATGGTTTTGAATCCTGCGAAAACGCTTGCAGACTCGTCAAACACAAAAAACAAACGAGAATTAAAGACTGTAAATTGACTGCGTGAAATCTTTTTTTCATTTTTCTCAAAAACCGCTTTGCCGAATCTTAACACAATTTACGAAAATTTTTACGCGAAGTTCTTGATTTACAAAATAGTGTGCAAAGCGTAATGAATCGTGAAAAACAACGCAACGCCCGCAAAAACCGAAAGCGACACGAGCGGGCGTTTGCCGCCGTGATGATTGACTTCGGGAATCAAATCGCTCGCCGCCACGTAAATCGTTACGCCGCACGCTAAAGGCAGAGCGTAAGCGACGGAAAAGCCGACGTTCTCGCCGACAAAATAAAAAATCAAAACGCCGAGCAGCGTCGTAAAACCGACCAGCGATGTCGCCAGCAAAACTTCCTTTCTGCTTTTTCCGGCGGCTAAAACCATCGAAGCGATTGTGAAACCTTCGGGAAATTTGTGCAGAAAAACGGCGATGAAAACCAAAATTCCGACTTTGAAATCAACTTGCGCGGCGGCGGAAATCGAAACGCCGTCGAAAAATGTGTGAATCAGAAGCCCGCCGATTGCCGTGTAAGCCGATGAGGTCGAAATCAGATGTTCGGCGTGAACTTCTTCGCCCAAATGAAAATGCGGCGCAATCGTATGTTCAAAAAATTGCGTCAAAAGATAACCGGCGAGCAGCAAAACCATCGGGTAAATTAAGGATTCGGCGGTTCGCGCGTTCGATTTCTCGACCCAAATTTCAAAAACTTCCGGCAAAATATCAATAAAACTAACGCCAAGCATAAAACCCGCGCCCAAGGCTAAAATATATTTGAGAAGTTTTCTGTATGTTTGATGAACGCCGATGGGAAACAATATCAACCCGCCGAAAACATTGGCTAATCCCGCTATCAAACCGAAAATAATCAACTGGTAGATATTGATTCCCATATTCCAACGATTGCCGAATCGTGTATAAACTTTAACCGAAACTCGCCGAAAAGAAAACAAGCAAATGCGAAGAAAAAGTCGAAAAATCTACCAAGAATTCGCGCTATTTTATTTAAACACTTGATTAAGTAAAAAAATCGCAAATATCTCTTGACAGGCTGTGGAAAATAATCGTAAGATGCTTTGTAATTAGTTGAAAACAGTCTGAGACGAATTTTAGACTGAACGGATTTCCGAAAAAGTAGTGTTTAAGATTAAGCACTTTCCCTAAATCAAAATTTTTGAACGCTACACGGAAATAACTTGCAGCGATTTTACCGAAAGGACGGTCAAAATTTCAGTTTTCCCGCGTAAAATCGAAGATAATAAAAATTTCAAGATTAAATTTACGGATTTGAAACGCTCTATCCAGCAGTATTCGTGTGCTGTCGCAACGTCCGCCAGAACTTTGAATTTGCTCTTTGAAGATGCCGCAAAATATAGACGCAAATATACATAAGTCGGTTTTGCTCGCCGAAACGGTAAAACTGCTTAAGCCGCAAGCTGGTGAAATCTATCTGGACGCGACGCTCGGCTTGGGCGGACACACGGAAAAAATACTTTCCGATTTCGGCGAAACCCGCGTTTTAGGCGTTGATCAAGACTTTGAAGCGATTGAAATCGCCAAACGACGGTTGAAAAAATTCGGCGAACGGGTTGAAATTTTTCACCGAAACTTTTCGGAGATTAAGCAGGTTTTGGCAAACGCGCAAGTTGAAAAAGTTGACGGCATTGTCGCCGATTTGGGAGTTTCTTCGCTGCAATTTGATAGTGCGACGCGCGGTTTCAGTTTTCGTTTCGACGCGCCGCTCGATATGCGTATGAACGCCGATTCCGACGCGGAAACAGCCGCCGAACTTTTGCGGACGCTTTCGGAATTTGAAATCGCGCGGATTATTTACGAATACGGCGAGGAAAGATTGTCCCGACGAATCGCCCGCCGGATAGTTGAAAAAAGAGAACGCGGCGAATCGGTCGAGACGACGAAACAACTCGCCGAATTAATTGAAAGAGCAATCGGGCGCGGCAGAAAAGACAAGATTCATCCGGCGACGCGCACGTTTCAAGCGTTGCGAATCGCGGTCAACGGCGAACTTGAAATTTTGGAAAAATTTATCCGCGACGGCGTGGAGATTTTGAAAAAAGGCGGACGGTTTGTAGTGATAACTTTTCATTCTTTGGAAGATAGAATCGTCAAACAAACCTTTCAGAAACTTGCGGGAAAATGCTTCTGCCCGCCGCGACTTCCGCAATGCGTCTGCGGCGCGAGGCGAGAAATCGAAATTTTAACGCGCAAGCCCGTCGTGGCGGGCGAAGACGAATTAAATGAAAATCCACGCGCCCGAAGCGCAAAACTTCGAGCTTGCTTGAAATTAAACTAGCCGAACTCATTATTCGGAACTTTAGAAAATTATGAGAAAAAACAATTCGCCGAAAAAAACACACACACGCCGCGAGCGCAGCTTGATTCCGTGGCGATACGGTTTACTGATGCTCGGTTGCGGAGCTATGTTGATTGTCGGTTTTTTCTTCGCCGCGCAGCAGCATTTCGCCTCGATTGATTTCAGCATAAAAAATTCGCGTCTGAAAAAACAAATCGAAGAACTCGAAACCAGCAAACGAAATCTCCTGCTCGCCAAAGAAATTGCGATGTCGCCTGCCGAGATAAAAAAGGCGGCGCAGAAATTGGGTTTTCGGGAAACGATGGCGAGCAGCGTCGCGGTTTTTCGCCCGAACCCAAATCCGGCGGAAGAAAAAACCAAACCGGCGAACAAACCCGAAGCGTTTAAAACCGAAGATAAGAAACCCGAAAAGTTAAAGGAAGAAAAAAAATCACCCGACGGCGACGAGAAAAAAGATAATTCGAAAACGCAGATTGCGAGAAGATAATTTCCTGTGAAAGCGCGAAGTGCGGGAAGAATTTTACAAGTGAAAATTTGAAATATAAAAATGGCGAAACGCTCGAAGAAAATCCTGAAGAAGAAAAACCCGACGCAAACGGCGTTCACGCGCTTTATGCTGGTGGTCGCGTTTTTTATTTTGTGGATTGGCGCAATCGGCGTGCGGCTCGTGCATCTGCAAGTCAATCAAAGCGAATGGCTGCGCGATAAAGCGCAAGACCAACGGCGCGACGAGCTAAAAAGTAAAACGCTGCGCGGCACAATTTACGACCGCAACGAACGCGCTCTGGCGATGAGCGTCAAAGTCAAATCACTCTACGCCGATCCTGCCGAAATCCAAGATCTTGACGCGACGGCGCAGAGAGTCGCCGACGTTCTGAAAGTTCCGAAGCAAACTATTTTGTCGTCGCTCAAAGATGCTAAAGACGCAAACAAAAGATTCGTTTGGCTGGCGCGAAAATTAGACGAAGACACGACCCTCAAATTAAATACTTTTTTGGAAACGGCAGATTTGCGAAAAGCCGATTTGCCGAAGTTCGTCGGGCTGCATTGGTTTGAAGAACAAAAACGCAGTTACCCGTATAAAAATCTGGCGGCGCAGGTCGTCGGTTTTGCCAACAACGACGACATCGGACAAGCCGGAATCGAGCAGTCGCAGGAAGATCTTCTGCGCGGCGCGACGATAAAAAAAGTGCAGGAACGCGACCGTCTCGGCAGAGTTTATGACGAAGAGGAAATCGAACAGCGCGAGCCGCCGAAGGATATTATTTTAACAATCAGCAATTCGATTCAATACAAAGTCGAGCAGGCACTCGAAAAAGGCGTAAAGGCGAGCAACTCCAAATCGGGATCGGCGATTGTGCTTGATCCGAAAACCGGCGAGATTTTAGCGATGGCGAATTATCCGACTTTCGACCCGAACCAACTCAACGCCGCCGCGCCCGAAGCCATCAACAATCGGGCGATTCAATTTATTTATTCGCCCGGCTCGATTTTCAAACTCGTTACATACACTTCGGCGATTGACACGAATTTGATAAACCCTGACGGAATGATTGACTGCCGCAAAGGTTTTATCGAAGTCGCCGGACATCGTTTCGACGACCCGCACGCGACGAAAATTATGTCTTACGCCGACGCTCTCGCCGTCTCCAGCAATTACGCCGCGATAAAAACCGGACTCGCGGTTGGCAAGGAAAATTTTTACGGTTACGCTCAAAAATTCGGCTTCGGACAGCCGACCGGAATCGAACTGCCCGCCGAAGCCCGCGGACAATTTCGCTCGCCGCAAACGTGGAACGGCGACTCGCTCGCTTCGATGTCAATCGGTTACGAAGTCGGCGTAACGGCGTTGCAGATGATTGCCGCTTACGGCGCGGTTGCCAACGACGGCGTGCGAATCAAACCGCACGTCATCAAGGAAATTCGCAACGCCGACGGCAGCATTTTGTCTGACACGGACGCGGAAAAATCGCCGATTGTCAGTCAGGAGACGGCGCGAGATTTTCGCAAAATGCTGCGTCAGGTAGTTTTAAAAGGCACGGCGAAACGGGCGCAATTAAACGGCTACACATCGGCGGGAAAAACCGGAACGGCGTGGAAGTTTAACGAAAAACTGAAAAAGGTAGACGCGGGAAAATACGTCTCGTCGTTTATCGGTATGTCTCCGGCTGACAATCCGGCGGTGGTCATTATGGTCGTAATGGACGAGCCGCAGGGCGGCGCACGCGACGGCGGACAAGTTTCCGCGCCGGTTTTTCGAGAAATCGCCGAAGCGATTTTGCCCGAATTAAACGTCGCGCCGGACGCGAATGTTGTTCAAAAAAATTTGCTGGCGGAAAATGTTTCGACGGCAACCGGCGATAAAAATAACCAGCCGCCAAAAACCGAATCGAAAAAAGCGACGAAAGAAATCGCCGACACCGGGCGAATAAAAGAGACGAAAAAGGAAGCGAAAAATTCGGGCGAAAACAAAAAAACGCCGAAACAAAAAACATCGGTCGCCGACACCGAAAAGAAAAACAAATCGTCAACCGGAAAGGAAAAGAAGAAGACTTGAAACTCGAAAACGCCGTTAAATATATGAACGCCGAAGCGTTGAATTTAAATCCCGCTTTGCTTGCCGCCGAAGTCGAATCCTTCTCGATTGACTCGCGGCAGGTCAAGGCGGGCGACGTTTTTTTCGCCTTCGCGCAGCCGGATTTTTCCAGAAACTGCTTTAACGGAGAGTTTCAAGATTCGCACAAATTTATTCCTTCGGCTTTTGAAAAAGGTGCGGCGGCGTGCGTCGTCCGACCGGACAAATACGAAGAACAGCGAGTGATTTTAGAAGAATTTCGAGACCGCTTGATTTTTGTCGCGGACGGAATTCTCGCCCTGCAAAATCTCGCGCACGGCGTTTTTCTCGAATGGAATAAACCGATCACGGCGATTACGGGCAGCGCGGGAAAAACGACGGCGAAGGAATTGACGGCGCACGTTTTGCGGGCGAGCGGCAGACGAATTTTAAGCAGCGAAAAAAATTTCAATAACGGTCTCGGTCATCCTTTGACGGTTTTGAAATTAGCCGCCGATAAAACATTCGACGCGGCGGTTTTGGAGATGGGAATGTCAACGCCTTCAAACGAAATCGCGCGTCTGTGCAGAATCACGCCGCCCGATGTCGCGGTCGAACTAAATGTTTTGCCGGTTCACGTCGAGCATCTCGGTTCGATTGAAAACGTCGCGCGAGCCAAAGCGGAATTGATTGAAGGAATGAAACCCGACGGCACAGCCGTTTTGAACGCCGACGATTTTCGCGTGGCGGCAATGCGCGATTTGCACGCGGGCAAAACTGTTACCTTCGGAATCGCAGAAAAGGCGGACATCTCGGCGAGCGAAATCGAAATGAAAAGATTCGGCGAAACCAAATTTGTTTTGAACGCGCCGAACGGACGCACCGACGTTCGGCTGCCGCTTTCCGGTCGGCACAATGTTTTAAATGCTCTCGCGGCTTCGGCGGTCGGATTCGTTTTCGGAATGTCCGTGCGGGAAATCGCCGACGCTTTGCAATCTGTGACACCGCCCGCGCAGCGCGGCGAAGTTCTGCATTTTGCGGAAGGTTTTACAGTCATCAACGATTCGTATAACTCGAATCCCGCCGCGCTGCTCAATATGGTCGAGACTTTAGTTGACGGCGGAAAATCCGCGAAAAGAAAAATCGTCGTCGCGGGCGAGATGCTCGAACTCGGCGAAAACGAAAAAGAGATTCACGCGGCGACGGGCGAAAAATTATCCGAAACCGGAATTGATTTTTTAATCGGCGTGCGCGGTTTGGCGAAAGATTTAGTCGAGGGCGCGAAGAAAAATAATTTAGATAAAACTTTGTTCTTTGAAAATTCAGCGGACGCGGGCGAGTTTCTAGCGACGGAAATCAGGTCGGGCGATTTGGTTTTAGTCAAAGGCTCGCGCGGCGTGCGGACGGAACGAGTGATTGAAAAATTGCTGGAAAAATATAGTGTGGAAAATGAAACCACAGATAGACACTGATAAACACAGATTTAATTTTCGATTATGGACGATAACTTTTTAACGCAGAAAGGCGGCAAGCGAACGGTAAATCCGAAATCCGAAATCCGAAATCCGAAGTCAAACTGATGCTTTATTACTTTTTATATCAATTCGTTTTCCAGCAATACGGGCGCAACAGCGAATCGTATTTTTTCAAAGGCTTAAACGTCATTCAATACGTTACGTTTCGGACGGCTTGGGCGACGATTACCGCGCTCCTTATTTCGCTTCTGTTTGGCGGAAAGGTAATCAAGCGGCTGACCGCTTTGAAAATCGGGCAGGAAATCCGCGAAGAATTGTCCTACGAGCATCAAGCGAAAAAAGGCACGCCGACGATGGGCGGAGTTTTGATTCTCGGAGCGGTTTTTATTTCGACGATTCTCTGGGCGCGGCTCGACAGCCTTTATTTGTGGCTCGCGCTGGGCGCGACGACCGCATTCGGCGTGATCGGTTTTTGGGACGATTACATAAAAATCGTCAAAAAGCGCAGTTTGGGTTTGACCGGCTGGCAGAAAATTCTCGGTCAACTGATAACCGCGCTCGTCGTTTGGGGCTGTCTTTATTTGGTGGCAAATTATCCTTGGAACATCAGCGTTCCGTTTTTCAAAATAACCGCTTTGCCCGACGGCGTAACTTACATCGGCGCGTTCGTTTATTTGCTCTTTATAATTTTTGTTCTGTTGGGTTCGTCGAACGCGGTTAATTTGACCGATGGAATGGACGGCTTGGCGGCGAGCGTTACGTTTATTGCGATGTCGGCGTTCACGGCTTTGACGTATGTTTCGAGCGATAAACGCTGGGCTGATTATCTCGACATCACGCACAAACCGGAGGCGGCGGAGTTGACGGTTTTTTGCGGCGCGATGGTCGGCGCGAGTTTGGGATTTTTATGGTATAACGCGCCGCCGGCGGAAGTTTTTATGGGCGATGTCGGAAGTTTGGCAATCGGCGGCGCACTCGGAACAATAGCGATTTTGACGAAGCAGGAATTGCTGTTGCCGTTTATCGGCGGCGTTTTCATCATCGAAGCCGGTTCGGTGATGCTGCAAGTTTCGTATTTCAAATTTACGAAGCGCACCGCCGGCAAAGGCAAGCGAATATTTTTGCAATCGCCGCTTCATCATCATTTTCAACTGCTCGGCTGGAAAGAGCCGAAGATAGTTTTCAGATTTGTAATCGTGGCGATACTTTTCGCGCTGCTCAGTCTTTCGACCTTGAAGCTGAGATGATTTTTAACGCAAAGACGTGAAGGCGCAGAGGCGCAGAGGAAAACATTTTACTTTATTACTTTTTGAAAATTTAAAAAAACTTTGCGCCTTCGCGTCTTTGCGTTAAAAGAAATGAAACTTGAAGGCAAAAAAACTTTAGTTCTCGGCGCGGGAAAATCCGGCATTGCTTCCGCGAAATTTTTAGCCAAGCGCGGGGCAACGGTTGCGCTGCACGACAGAAAACCGATTGCCGATTGGACGGACGCGGTGCGGTCTTTGAAAACGGAAAACGTCGGTTTGATTGACGGGCAGATTCCTTCGTGGCTGCTCGACCAGATTGATTTGGTCGTGATTTCGCCGGGCGTTCCGACCGGAGCAGTTCCGGCGCGATACGTCGAGCGCAAAGACGGCGAAGTCATCGGCGAAGTCGAACTCGCTTATAGATTTTTGAAAGGTCGCATCGTCGGCATCACAGGTTCAAACGGCAAAACAACGACGACGACTTTAATCGGCGAGATTTTGAAACGCGCCGGAATTAAAACGCAAGTCGGCGGCAATATCGGAACGCCGCTCGTTGATTTAATCGAAACTTCGAGCGATGAAACTTGGACGGTGTGCGAGCTTTCGAGTTTTCAGCTTGAAACGATTCGAGACTTTCGCCCGAACGTCGCCGTCGCTTTAAATGTAACGCCGAATCATCTCGACCGATATGATTTTTTTTCGGATTACGCCGCCGCGAAACATCGCCTTTTTATGAATCAAACCGCAGAAGACGTGGCGATTCTCAACGCGGACGATGAAATCACGGCGAGTTGGGCGGGGAATCTGAAGGCGAACGTCGTGTTGTTTTCGGTGAAAAAAGAATTAGG
The DNA here is from genome assembly GCA_051002375.1 of Pyrinomonadaceae bacterium. Lineage (GTDB taxonomy): Bacteria > Acidobacteriota > Blastocatellia > Pyrinomonadales > Pyrinomonadaceae. The sequence continues at coordinate 37,081 of JBPCMK010000126.1, forward strand.
CGAAGGTTTGTTTTTACGAGGGCGAGATTTGATTTGCAAAGCGAACGGGAAGGAAAAAGTTTTGACGACGAGAGACGAAATCTTCTTGCGTGGTCTGCACAACGTCGAAAATGTTCTGGCGAGTTTAGCCGCCGGACTTGCTGCGGGCGCGTCGCCGGATTCGATGCGCGAGACGATAAAAAATTTCAAAGGCGTGGAGCATCGCATCGAGTTTGTCCTGGAGGTCGAAGGCGTGAAATTTTACAACGATTCCAAAGCGACATCGGTTGACGCGAGCGTGAAAGCCGTCGAAGCGTTGAGCGAAGACGAAGGAAAAATCAATTTGATTTTAGGCGGGCGCGGAAAAAACGCGCCATACTCGCCGCTCGGAAATTTGATAAAAGAAAATGTCCGCAAGCTGATTTTAATCGGCGAAGACGCAGACAATATCGAAAGCCAGTTGAAAAATTTCGTCGAAATCATTCGCGCTGAAGATATGAAAGACGCGGTTGAAAAAAGTTTTGAAAGTGCTGAAAGTGGCGACGCGGTTCTTCTCGCGCCAGCGTGCGCGAGTTTCGATGTGTTCAAAAGTTTCGAGGAGCGCGGAAAAGTATTTAAGTCCGAAGTGCAGAATTTACGGCAAGGATTAAATCGCAAAGTCGCCGAAAAAACTTAAAGAAAATTTTGCATCTTTGCGCCTTTGCGTTGAAAAAAAAGAATGACCAAAAAACTCAGAATTGATTGGTTCTTATTTGCGATTGCTGCAAGCCTCGCGCTGTTCGGCGCGGTGATGGTTTATTCGGCTTCGGCGATGATTGCTCTCAAGGAAACCGACGGCGCGAGTCAATTCACATATTTTTACAAGCAATTCGGATTCACCGTCATCGGTTTGATGGTGATGTATGCGACGAGCAAAATTGATTATCGCATTTATCAAAACAAAACGGTCGTTTATGGAATTTTAATCGTTACCGCGCTTGCGCTGCTCGCGGTTTTCGGATTTCCGGCGATTAACGGCGCGAGGCGTTGGATACGTTTTCCGGGCGTTTCGTTTCAGCCGTCGGAGATGGCGAAAATCGCTCTGCCGATTTTTTTCGCGTGGTTTTTGACCGAGAAAAAAGATGCGGTCGGCGATTTGCGCGAAACGGTTTTGCCGTGCGTGTCGGCTTTAGGGTTTTTCGGTTTGGTGATAATGCTCGAACCCGATTTGGGAACGACGATGGTTTTGTGCGCGATTTTCGTCGCGGTTTATTTCACGGCGGGCGCGAAGATTCTGCATCTCGCGGCGGTCGCCTTGAGTCTGCTGATTGTCGGCGCGGGAGCATTGATTTTCGCGCCGTGGCGCGTCGAACGTCTCATCGCGTTTATGGATCCGTTTCAAAAATCCGATACGTCCGGCTATCAAGTCGTCCAGTCGCTCTACGCCATCGGTTCGGGCGGAATTTTGGGCGAAGGCTTTGCCAAAGGTCAGCAGAAACTTTTTTATTTGCCGTATCCGTATTCGGATTTTATTTTCGCGGTCGTCGGCGAAGAACTCGGTTTAATCGGAACGCTCGCGGTCGTCGTCGCCTTCGGTCTTTTGCTGTGGCGCGGAACACGCGCCGCTTTGCTCGCGCCCGACCGTTTCGGAATGCTTCTCGGCATCGGAATTATCACGGGCATTATCGTGCAGGCACTTTTAAATATCTCGGTCGTGATCTCGATTTTGCCCGCGAAAGGAATTCCTTTGCCGTTTATTTCCTACGGCGGTTCGTCAATCGTCGTAACGCTTTTTGCAGTCGGGATTTTGCTGAATTTATCGCAGCACGTCGGTTCGCATAAAAACATTGAGGCAGAAAAAGTAGTTCGGAGAAGGCGCGGGAAAACGGGATTGAAATGAAAGTTCTGATTGCCGCAGGCGGAACGGGTGGACATATTTATCCGGGAATCGCCGTCGCTAAAGAAATTCTGCGGCGCGACGCGCAATCGAAAATTTTGTTCGTCGGAACGTCTCGCGGATTGGAAACGAAAATCATTCCCGCAAACGGATTTGAATTATCTTTGATAAACAGCGCGGGACTGAAAAACGTCGGCTTTGCGGGAAAGCTGAAAGGCTTATTTGTTTTGCCGAAAAGTTTTCTCGAAGCGCGTCGGATTATAAAAAGTTTCTCGCCGGATGCCGTGGTTGGCGCGGGCGGATATGTTTCGGGTCCGGTTCTTTTGATGGCGAGTTTGATGCGCGTTCCGACGCTTGTGATGGATTCAAACGCGCTGCCCGGTTTTACAAATCGAAGGCTTGCGCCGTTCGTAACGAAAGCCGCTTTGACGTTTGAAGAAGCCGTTCCGTTTTTCGGCAAAAAGGGAATTGTTACGGGCAATCCGGTGCGAAAAGAATTCTTTGAAATTGCGCCGAAAACGCGCGGCGAAAAAATAAATCTGCTGATTTTCGGCGGCTCGCAAGGCGCGAGAGTGATAAATAATACGGTGGTCGAGGCGTTGAAAAATTTGCCGCACGATAAATTGAATATCACGCATCAGACGGGCGAAGGCGATTTTGAAACGATCAGGGAATTATACAATCGCGCCGGTTGGGGCGATTCGGAAGTGCGACCGTATATTTCCGAGATGGTTGCGGAATTTGCGAAAAGCGATTTGATAATTTGTCGGGCGGGCGCAACGTCTTGCGCGGAACTCGCGGCGGCTGGCAAAGCCGCGATTATGATTCCGATGCCGACTGCCGCCGATGACCATCAGCGAAAAAACGCTGAAGCGTTGGAACGAGCGGGCGCGGCAAAAATGATTTTGCAGAGAGATTTAAACGGCGAAAATTTGGCGAAGGAAATAATTGATTTAATAAACGCGCCGGAGAAAATCTCAAAGATGGAAGCGGCGGCGAAAAAGTTAGCGCGAAAAGACGCGGCGGATGCGGCGGTTGATTTAATCGAAGCCATCGCAAAATAAATTCGCTTGTTTTATTTTTACTTTTCAGAATAGCTGATAGCGAATAATTGATAACTAAACTGTTAGAGAAGTTATCAAAAAAGGAAAAATTGATTTTGATTCGAGGCGACGGATTTCACAAAATCCGAAATCCCGAATCCGAAATCCCAAATCGAAATGTTTCGGCACGTAAAAAATATACACTTCATCGGCATCGGCGGCATCGGTATGAGCGGCATCGCCGAAGTTTTGTGCAACCTCGATTTTTCGGTTTCCGGTTCGGATTTGAAGAAGTCGAAAACGACGAATCGGTTGGAAAATCTCGGCGCGACGATTTATGAAGGACACGCGGCGGAAAACGTCGGCGACGCGCAGGTCGTCGTTTATTCGTCCGCCGTGAAAGAAGACAATCCTGAAATTCAAATCGCGCGGGAAAAGAAAATTCCCGTCATTCCGCGTGCCGAAATGCTTGCGGAATTGATGACTTTGAAACCTTATTCGGTCGGCGTTGCCGGTTCGCACGGCAAGACTTCGACGACTTCGATGGTCGCCACTATTCTCGGACACGCGGGCGTTGACCCGACGACGATTGTCGGCGGCGTGGTTGATACTTTGGGTTCAAATGCTCGTCTCGGCACGAGCGATTGGTTTGTCATCGAAGCCGACGAAAGCGACCGTTCTTTTTTGATGTTGAATCCGACGGTTTGCGTCGTTACGAACATTGACCGCGAACATATGGAATCTTACAAAGGAATGGACGACGTTGTTCAATGCTTTACGGATTTTATCAATAAAGTTCCGTTTTACGGCGCGGCT